>NZ_CP192600.1:337500-667500 GCF_050632395.1 Tabrizicola sp. BL-A-41-H6 | reverse complement strand
GGCGACCGCGTCCACGCCTACACCTCACCCCACCTCGCGCGCTTTCACGAACGTATTCGGCTGGCGGGGGAGCTGATCTCCGAACCCGCCCTGACCGCGCTTCTGGATGAATGCGTCACCGCCAACGGCCCGGACGAGATCACGTTTTTCGAAATCACCACCTGCGCCGCTTTCCTCGCCTTCTCCCGCACCCCGGCGGACTGGACGCTGCTGGAGGTTGGCCTTGGCGGCAGGCTTGATGCGACCAACGTCGTCGCTGATCCGCGCCTCACCATCATCACCCCGGTCAGCCTCGACCATCAGGCCTTCCTTGGCGATACCGTCGCCGCCATCGCCGGCGAGAAAGCCGGCATCATCAAGCGCGGCGTACCCGTCATCGTCGGCCCGCAAACCGACGAGGGCCTCGCCGTGATCGAGGCGAAGGCCGCCCGCATGGGCGCGCCGATCCTCGCCTTCGGCCAGCACTGGCACGTGTCGGAAGACCGCGACCGCCTGATATTTCAGGATGAGAACGGCCTTCTCGACCTGCCGCTCCCCAACCTTCCCGGCCCGCACCAGATTCAGAACGCCGGGGCCGCCATCGCCGCCCTCCGCGCCCTCGGTCGGGACGAGGCCGCTTGCGAGGCCGCCGTGACCCGCGCCTTCTGGCCCGCCCGGATGCAGCGCCTGCGCCACGGCCCGCTGGTCGATACCGCCCCGAACGTGGAACTGTGGCTCGACGGCGGCCACAACCCGGCGGGGGGCGAGGCCATCGCCGCCACCCTCGCCCGGATGCCCGCCCGCGAAACCCACCTCATCTGCGGCATGCTGAACACCAAGGACGTGACCGGCTACATGCTGCCCCTCGCCCCCCACGTCACCCGCCTCCACGCCGTCACCATTCCCGGCGAAAAGAACACGCTGCCCGCCGAGGTCACCCGTGACGCCGCCCGCGCCGCCGGCATCGACGCCACCACCGCGCCTTCGGTGGCCGACGCGCTTGCAACCATCGCCGCGCGCACCCCCGAAGCCCGCGTCCTGATCTGCGGCTCGCTCTATCTGGCCGGAACGGTGCTCAGGGAAAACGGCTGATCGCCATTCATCGGCCCCATTTCGCTGACACGCTCAGGCCATAAACTGCAGCGGACACCTCATGACCCAGCCCACAGCGCCAACCCTCAAGCCGCGCGTAGCGCTGTTGGTCGACGGCGAAAACATCTCGTCCTCGGTCGCCGGCCAGATCATCCTGCGTGCGCTGAACTAGGGCGACCTCACCATCCGCCGCGTCTATGGCAACTCCGCCACGCTCGGCGCCTGGAATTCCGCTCCGGGGCTGCGCCTCATCCATTCGGGCATCGGCAAGAACGCCACCGACCTTCTCATGGCCGTCGAAGCGATGGGTTTCATGCTGGGCGGTCAGGCTGATGTGCTGGTTCTGGTCACGTCAGACCGCGATTTCGTGCCTATCTTCTTGCCCGGCCCAAGCTTTACCAATGCGACCCCAAAGGCCCGGATGCCTGTGTCAGGCTCGTACCCTAGGCACCGTAACGCGCCAGAAACATGTCCACCGCGCCATGCACGCTGCGATGCACGTCGTCGGGCGTCACCGACTTTTCCATCCCGAAGATCAACTTTTCATGCACGCCCGCCTTGCAAAGCTGCGCGAACTGGTCGGCGGCCAGATGCAGATCGTCGATCCGAAGCGTGCCGTTTTCAACATGGTTTTCCAGATGATGCACCAGCCGTTCGTGGATAAGCCCCGGCCCATAGTCATAGAACTCGCGCCCAAGGCCGGGGAAGCGCTCGCCCTCGCCCACCACGATGCGAAACATCCGCTGGCCGAATTCCGACGTCAGGAACTGGATGATCCGTTCCGCCGCAATGGTCAGCGCCACCTGCACCGGAACCTCGCCCCCCACGGCAGCCTCCGCTTCTGTGGCCTGACGTTGGCACTCGCATCGCACCATCTCCAGAAACAGCAACTGCTTGTCGGGAAAATAGGCGTAGATCGTTGCCTTGCTGACCCCCGCCTCGCGCGCGATGTCGTCGACCGAGGCGCGCTCGAACCCGTCGCGCAGAAACACCGTCCGGGCGCCATCTAGCACCTGATCGTATTTCCGCCCGCGTCGGGCAACAGGTTCTGCGGCAGCGGTCATCTTGTCCCCCACCCCGGACCATAAGGCAGCCAAGGCGGGCGCGGCAAGCGATCCGATTGGCCCGACCCCGCCCCGGTCCGGAAAACCATGCCCGCACCTGCCGCGCCACAGCCCTTGCCGTTCGCTGGCCCTCTGCTAGATTAGAATCATTCCAAGAAGGATCGCCGCGATGCTCTCGTCCCTCGTTTCCCGGCGCCGCTTCGCCGACCTCTCCGAACAGGAAATCCTCGCCCTCGCAATCTCGTCCGAGGAAGACGACGCCCGCATCTACCGCAGCTATGCCGAACGCCTGCGGGGGGACTACCCGGCCTCCGCCAAGGTGTTCGAAGGCATGGCGGTCGAAGAGGACGGCCACCGCCAGCGCCTGATCGACCTGCACCGCGCCCGCTTTGGCGAGGTGATCCCGCTGATCCGGCGCGAACATGTGGCTGGCTTTTACGCCCGCCGCCCGGTCTGGCTGGCCCAGACGCTTAGCCTCGACACGATCCGGGGCGAGGCGCAGGCGATGGAAAAGGCGGCGGGCGATTTCTACCAGCGGGCCGCGGCACGAACCTCCGATGCGGCCACGCGCAGGCTGCTCGGTGATCTGGCGGCGGCCGAGGCGGGGCACGAACGCCACGCCGAACATCTGGAAGACCACCATCTGACCGAGGAGGCGCGGGGCAGCGAGGATCAGGCCGCCAAGCGGCAGTTCATCCTGACATGGGTGCAGCCGGGGCTGGCGGGGTTGATGGACGGCTCGGTCTCCACCCTCGCGCCGATCTTTGCCACCGCCTTTGCCACGCAGGACACCTGGACGACCTTTCTGGTCGGCTCGGCTGCCTCGGTCGGGGCGGGCATCTCGATGGGGTTCACCGAGGCGGCGCATGATGACGGCATCCTGTCGGGCCGGGGCAGCCCGTGGAAGCGGGGGCTGGCGTCGGGGGTGATGACCACGATCGGCGGCATGGGCCACGCCCTGCCCTACCTGATCCCCGATTTCTGGACCGCGACGACGATCGCGATGGTGGTCGTGTTCGTGGAGCTTTGGGCCATCGCGTGGATCCAGAACCGCTTCATGGAAACCCCGTTCCTGAGGGCCGCCTTGCAGGTGGTTCTGGGCGGCGCGCTGGTCTTTGCGGCGGGGGCGTTGATCGGCGGGGGCTAAGGTGTCCCACGGTGGGACACCTTGAAATACCCAACGATTTTCGTAGCTTAGTAAGACCGTTAAGGTGTTCGTAACCCTTTACCCGTGCTTTACCATCACGTGCCGGACCACGGTGTAATCCTCCAGCGCATAGGCGCTCATGTCCTTACCGTAGCCGCTTTGCTTCAACCCGCCATGCGGCATTTCGTTGACCAGCATGAAATGCGTGTTGATCCAGGTGCAGCCGTAGCGCAACCGCGCCGCCGTTGCCATCGCGCGGCCCACATCGCGGGTCCAGACCGATGAGGCTAGCCCATAGTCGCTGTCGTTGGCCCAGCCCACGGCCTGATCCACATCGGTGAACGGTGTGATCGACACCACCGGGCCGAACACCTCGCGCCGCACGATCTCGTCTTCCTGACGCGCGCCGGCGACGACGGTGGGGCGGTAGTAGAAGCCATCCGTCATCACCTCGCCGCCGGCCGTCACCTCGATATGCGGCAACTCGCGCGCGCGGTTGACGAAGCTGGCCACGCGGTCGCGCTGGCGCAGGGAAATCAGCGGGCCGATCTCGTTGGTGGTGTCATCCTCGGCCCCGAGGGTGATCGACGACACGGCAGAAGACAGGTCCGCCACCAGACGGTCATAGACTTTCTTCCCGGCATAGATCCGGCAGGCGGCGGTGCAATCCTGCCCCGCATTGTAATAGCCAAAGGCGCGCAAACCGTCGACGACCTCGGATACATCCGCGTCGTCGAAGACCAGAACCGGGGCCTTGCCGCCCAGTTCCAGATGCGTGCGCTTTACCGTCTTGGCGGCAGCATCCAGCATCTTCTTGCCCGTTGCGACATCGCCCGTCAGGGAAATCATGTCCACGCCGGGATGGTTGATAAGGTAGCTGCCGACCGTATGCCCGCGCCCGGTAATGACTGAGACCACGCCTTCGGGCAATTCGTCCGCAAGGATATGCGCCATCTTCAGCGCGGTCAGCGGCGTCTGTTCCGACGGCTTGAACACAACCGTATTGCCACCACCGATCGACGGCCCCAGCTTCCACGCCATCATCATCAACGGATAATTCCACGGCGCGATGGAGGCGATGACGCCCACCGGATCCCGCCGGATCATGCTGGTATGCCCGGCAAGGTATTCGCCTGCCAAGGCTCCGGTCTGGCAACGCACGGCCCCGGCAAAGAAACGGTAGCAATCGACAATGGCGGGAATTTCGTCATTCAGCGCGGCGTTGATCGGCTTGCCGCAGTTCAACGCCTCCAGCCGGGCAAATTCATCGGCCTCGGCCTCGATCCGGTCGGCAATGCGCAAAAGGGCGGCGGAGCGTTCGCCGGGCGTGGTACGCGACCAGCCCTCGAACGCCTTTCGTGCGGCGGCCACGGCGCGGTCGACCTGTGCGGTCGACGCCTCCGGCACCTCCAGTATCAGCCCGCCGGTGCGCGGGTTCAGGATCTGCTCGCGCGCCTCGGCGCCGACCTCGAAGGTGGAGCCGATCAGAAGTGCCGTGTCGATGGTGGTCAGGGTGTCCATCAGGATCTCTCCTTATTTGCCGCCGCCGGCGGTTTCAGAGCCGCCGCGGGTCAGGTAGTAGGCGATGAGAATGGGGAAGAAGGTCGCCGCGAACACGACGATGGCGACCACGTTGGTCACGGGGCGCTGGCGCGGGCGGATCAACTCGTCCAGCATCCAGATCGGCAGGGTCTTGGCGTCCACGCCGGTGCCTGCGGTGAAGGTGGTGACGATCACCTCGTCGAACGACAGCGCAAAGGCCAGCATCCCGCCCGCCAGCAGCGCCGAGCCAAGGTTCGGCAGCAGGATGTGGCGGAAGGTCTGGAAGGCGTTGGCGCCAAGATCGGCGGACGCCTCCAGCACCCCGCCTGACAGGCGGCGGAACCGGGCCACCGCGTTGTTGTAGACGATGACGATGCAGAAGGTCGCGTGGCCCAGCATGATCGTCCACATCGAAAACGGGATATCGAGGATCGAAAAGGCCGAACGCAGCGACATGCCGGTGATGATGCCTGGAAGCGCGATTGGCAGGATGATCAGAAGCGAGATCTGTTCACGCCCGAAGAATTTTGCCCGCGACATCGCGGCGGCAACCAGCGTGCCGAGGATCATCGCGAGAAGTGTGGCGATGGCCGCGACCTTCAGCGACAGCCACAAGGGTGGCCAGATATCCTCGCGGTTCCACGCGACGGCGAACCATTCGGTGGTCAGGCCGGGCGGCGGGAACTGGTAAGTGCGCTCTTCGGTGGTGAAGGCGTAAAGGAAGATCAAGAGGATCGGCAGATGCAGGAACAAAAGCCCGCCGATCGCCGCAATCTTCAATCCGGGGGAGGCGTCAGAGCGCATCGAACGCCCCCGCACGTTTGGCAAGCATCAGGTAGATCACCATGATGACGATGGGCACCACGGCAAAGGCCGCGGCCAGCGGGATGTTCCCGGCGGTGCCCTGCTGCTGGTAGACCGCGAGCCCGATGAAGCGGGCCGAATTGCCGACGATCTGGGGGATGATGTAATCGCCCATCGTCAGCGAAAAGGTGAAGATCGACCCCGCGATCACCCCCGGCAGGGCCAGAGGCAGGATCACCGTGCGCAAGGTCTGCCGCCGCGTGGCGCCAAGGTCGGCCGAGGCTTCCAGCATCGAGGTCGGCACCCGTTCCAGCGACGCCTGCATCGGCAGGATCATGTACGGCAGCCACACGTAGACGAAGACCAGAAAGGTGCCGATGTAGCTGGTCGACAGCGACGAACCGCCAAGCCCGGGGATCGACAGAAGGCCCGAGATCAGGAACCCTGTACCGGTGGCGTCGGTCGCCCAGGTCAGGATCCCCTCTTTCGCGAGGATCAGTTTCCAGGCGTAGACCTTGACCAGATAGCTCGACCACAGGGGCAGCATGACGCCAAGGTAGAAGGCGGCCTTCCAGCGGCCCTTCGCGTAGCGGGCGGCGTAGTAGGCGATGGGGAAGGCGAGGATCGCGCAGGCAATGGTGACGGCCGCCGACATCAGGATGGTGCGCAGGATGATATCCAGGTTCTGCGCGCGGAACAGTTCGGCGTAGGTTTTCAGGGTGAATTCCTGCTTCACCACGCCGGAAAACTCGTCAATCGCGTAGAACGACTGGAGGAGGAGCGCCGCGAGCGAGCCGAGGTAGATCACGCCCAGCCACAGCAGCGGCGGGGTGATGAGGAGGATCAGGAGGAGGTTCGGGCGACGCCAGAACAGGCCGGTCAGCAGGTCGGCCGCGCCACGGGTGGGCAGGATCGCTGGGGCGGTCATGCCGCGCGCCCGTTGCGGCGGAGGGAGCCTCCGGCGGGGATATTTGGCGACAGATGAATGGCCTGCGTCATGGCGCGGCCATCAGGTGCAGCGCGGATGGGTCGAAGGCGATGGCGGTGGTCTGGCCCTCGGCGGGCAGGGGCTGGCCGGCGGGGACAAGGGCCGCAAGTTCGGTGCCGTTCGCATCGAGAACCACGCGGGTGGCCGAGCCAAGGTAGCGCAGCGCGGTGACGGTGCCGGTGACCGGGCCGGTGGCGGCAAGGCGGGTGGCTTCGGGGCGCAAGGAGGCCCATTGCGCGGGGCCGCCCAGCGCGCGGGTCATCTCGGGCGGCAGGACGTTGGAGGAGCCGACGAAATCGGCGACAAACCGGGTGGCGGGGCGGTCGTAGATTTCCTGCGGGGTGCCGATCTGGGCGATCCGGCCCTCGTTGAACACGGCGAGGCTGTCAGCCATGCTGAGCGCCTCGTGCTGGTCGTGGGTGACGAAGACGAAGGTGATGCCAAGGCGCTGTTGCAGGGATTTCAATTCGTCCTGCATCGCCTCGCGCAGTTTCAGATCCAGCGCACCGAGGGGTTCGTCGAGGAGGAGAACGCGCGGTTCGTTGACGAGCGCGCGGGCAAGTGCCACGCGCTGGCGCTGGCCGCCGGAAAGTTGGCCGGGCTTGCGGTCGCCGTAACCGTCGAGCTTGACCAGCGCCAGCATCTCGTCGGCCTTGGCGTAGCGCACGACGCGCCCCACGCCCTTGACCATCAGCCCGTAGGCCACGTTGTCGCGCACGTTCATGTGCGGGAAAAGCGCGTAGTCCTGAAACACCGTATTGACGTTGCGCAGGTGCGGCGGCGTGTTCGACACATCCTCGCCAAAGATGCGGATCGCGCCACCGGTGGGTTTTTCAAACCCCGAGATCAGCCGCAGGCAGGTGGTCTTGCCAGACCCGGACGGCCCGAGCATGGCAAAGAAACTGCCCTCGGCGATGGCAAGGTCCACGCCGTCAACGGCACGGACCTGACCGAAGTGGCGGGAAACGTTCTGGAATTCGACAGCAACGGTCATGCGAATGGATATGCCAATGAAGGGGCCTTCTCGCCCAATCCCTCCCCCACGAAGGGGGGAGGGAGGCGCAGAGGTCAGCCGCTGGTGCAGTGGTCAGGACTGGGGCGGGGCGTTCTGGTCGCCCCGCAAGAGGGCCGGCTTACCGCCCGCCGATCACGCCGATGTAGTCGGACACCCAGCGGTAGTAGGGCACGCACGCACCTTCACCCTGGCTGCAGTTCGACACCGGGGTGGTCCAGAACCGGATCTTCTCGAAGTCGTCCATGCCGTTGGTGGTGCAGCCTTCCGCCGTCTGCATCCCGCGCCCGTCGGTGCAGGCCGCCGGAACCGAGGGGTTGGCACCGAACCAGACCGACAGGTCCGATTGCAGGTTCGAGGCCAGCGAATGCTCCATCCAGTGATAGGAGCAATTCGGGTTGGCGCTGTCGACATGCATCATCGTGGTATCGGCCCAGCCGGTCGCACCTTCCTGCGGGATCGTGCTGGCGACGGGCTGGCCATCGGCCTTCAGCAGGTTCACCTGGAACGGCCACGAACCCGAGGCAACCACGCCTTCGTTCTTGAAGTCATCCATCTGGATGAAGGCATCATGCCAGTAACGGCTGGTCAGCGTGCGCTGCACGCGCAGAAGGTCAAGCGCGGCCTTGTACTGTTCTTCGTTCAACTCGTAGGGCGAGGTGATCTTCAGTTCCGGCTTGTGGAACATCAGGTATTGCGCCGCATCTGCGATGTGGATCGGGCCGTCATAGGCCTGCACGCGGCCCTTGTTCGACTTGCCGTCGGGCAGGGTCATTTCCTCGAACACCACGTTCCACGAGGTCGGCGCTTCCTTGAACACCTCGGTGTTGTACATCAGGACGTTCGGCCCCCACATGTAGGGTACGCCGTAATGCACGCCATCGACGGTGTGCCACGGTGCGTTCTGCAGCCGTTCGTCCACGGTCTTCCACGACGGGATTAGGTCGATGTTGATCGGCTGCACGCGGTCACCCGCGATCAAACGCAGGCTTGCGTCGCCCGAAGCCGTGACAAGGTCGAACCCGCCTTCGTTCATCAGCGCCACCATCTCGTCCGAGGTGTTGGCGGTTTTCACGTTTACCTTGCAGCCCGACGCCGCCTCGAACTTCGTCACCCAGTCGAACGCCTTGTCGGTTTCCCCGCGCTCGATGTAGCCGGCCCAGGCGACGATGTTCACCTGACCCTCCGGCGCACCGATTTCGGTGACCTGTGCCAGCACCGGAGTGACGGCGGTCAGCAGGGCAAGGGTCGTGGTACCCAAGAGTTTAAGACGTTGCATGGCAGGCTCCCGTTGGTTGCCCCTGCGGTGGTCGCAAGGGGTCCGGTTCTCGGACTTGGCGACAGGGTAATGGCTGGGTGCGCTTTCGCAATAACAAAAGGCAGAAGCTACCCATCGGTTTTGCCGATGGGCCTGCGCCGCGTGCTTCGATTTCCCTTGCTGCAATGCGGAGCGTTGATAAGACTGCGGGCCGGGCGAGCCTTCCGACAGGCGCCCGTCCGACTTGCCAAGGCATCAGAGTTGACATGACCGACATATTGATTGCCTGCGCCAGCCATTCGGAAGCCATCCGCAAAGCCAACATCGAACGCTCGCCGCTGCTGGCGCAAGGCATCCCGCTGCATGTCGAACAGAATGCGCCCTCCGCGTCGATCGCATACAACCGGGCGCTGGATGCATCGACGGCCGAGATTGTCGTGTTCGCGCACCACGATGTATACCTGCCGCAAGGCTGGCAAAGCGTATTGCAGGCACGTATTGCCGAATTGCCCGACGACTGGGCAGTGTTCGGAACCTTCGGCATTGGCCTCGATGCGGCGCCGGTTGGGCCGGTCTGGTCTTCCTCCCTGGGGATGATCGTGGGCCGCGTGCCGATGGCCCCGGTCCGCATCCAGTCGCTTGACGAACTGCTGATCGTGGTGCGCCGATCGACAAATGTGCGGTTCGACGAGGCACTGCCGGGGTGGCACATGTATGGGACAGACATCGTCCAGACCGCCATCGCTGCGGGACGGGGCGCATATGCCGGTGCCCTGCCCTGCATCCACAATGACCGTTACCACGGCGCGCTTGGGCGCGACTTTGACGAGGCGTACCACTTCATGCAGCGCAAATGGGCAGGTGTGCTGCCGCTGCGCACCCCGATTACCAAGATTAGCCGGTCAGGGCTGCATCTGATGCGTGACCACTGGCGGAACTGGAGGTCGGGCAATTATCGGGTAAACATGGCGGTTGGCACCGACCATGACGTCGAGATGCTTGCCGCGCGCTGCGGTTGGTCGCGTCTGGACTGATCCCCGCCTCACCCCGGACGCGACACCGCCGAACTTTGCGCCGAGCGGATGAAGTTGCTGGCCGCACTGCTGAGAGGCGCACCCTTGCGCCACGCCAGACCCACCTGCACCGAAGGCAGGTCGCCGCCCACGTCCCTGATCTCGATCCGGTCGCCTTCAAGGCTCCACGGTCGGTAGACGAGGCTTGGCAGGATCGCCAGGCCAGCGCCGGTGGCGACAAGGCTGCGCACCGCCTCGACGCTGCGGGTGCGAAAGGCGATATGGGGTTTTACCGGCAGCGCGGCGGTCAGGCGGCGGGTGGATTCCTCGATCTCGTCCACCATCAGCTGGATCAGCGGTGATCCGGCCAATTCCTCCAGCGCGATGCTTTCCTGCTGCGCCAGCGCGTGACCAAGCGGCAACCACAGCCGGTAGGGCGACACCACCAGCGTCTCCACGTTCAGCGCCATCCGGTCCTTCACGGACGATGTCAGCAGCACCGCCACGTCAAGTTCGCCCCCGATCAGCAGGTGTTGCAGGTATTCGCCATTGTCCTCGATCACATTGAGATCGACCTGTGGAAACGCGCGGCGGTAGCGTTGCAGGATGTCCGAAAGCACATAGCCTGCGACGAGGCTGGTCACGCCCAGCGAAAGCCGCCCCGTTGCCGCCTCGGCCTCATCCTGAAAGGTGGACCGGGCTGTTGCCACATCCGACAGGATCTGCCGGGCGTGACGCAGGAACGACGTGCCCTTGTGGGTGATCAACAGCCCGCGCGCCTGCCGGTCAAAGAGCACCACCCCCAGATCATGCTCAAGGCTGCGGATCGCCTCGGTCACCGAAGACTGGCTGATCGACAGCCCGCGCGCGGCGCCCGAGACCGAGCCCGCCTCGGCAGCGGCGACGAAGAATTGCAACTGGCGAAGGGTAAAGGCCATGTGCCATGCTTTCCCGGTTCGGTCGTCGCGGCAAGGGGGTCCGTTGCACCGCGCGGTCGGGCAACCTTCGGCCGGATCGAAGCGTTGCCCCGCCACCACGGATGGAGGACGACCATGACGACAGCGACATTTTGGGATGGCAGCGTGATCCCCCGGCTTGGTCTTGGCTGCTGGGCGATCGGCGGCCCGTGGACGGCGGGTGGCGAGCCTGCGGGCTGGGGCGTGGTCGATGACATGGAATCGGTTCGCGCGATCCATGCGGCAGTGGGCGCGGGGATACGCTTTTTCGACACCGCGCAGGCTTACGGCGCGGGCCATTCCGAACGGGTCCTGGGTCAGGCGCTGCACGGCCGCCCCGAGGTGCGCATCGCCACCAAGGTCGGGCTGGCCATCGACGAAGGCAAACGCGAGCTTGTCGGCATCGACCTGAAGGGCATCGCCACCGCCATAGACGCCTCGCTCGCGCGGCTTGGGCGCGACCGGATCGACCTTGCGCTTCTGCACCTCAACAGCCTGCCGATCGCCGATGCGGCGGGCGTCTTTGACACCCTGGATGCCCTGCGCGACGCGGGCAAGATCGACGCCTACGGCTGGAGCACCGATTTCCCCGACCGCGCGCAGGCCTTCGCCGCCCGGCCCGGTTTCAAGGCCGTCGAACACGCGATGAATGTGTTCTTCCGCGCCGATGCGCTGATCCCGGTGATCGAGGCGGCAGGGCTTTTGTCGATCAACCGCTCGCCCTTGGCGATGGGGCTTCTGGGCGGGCGCTACGCCGCCGGGCACCGCTTTGGCGCAAATGACGTGCGCAGCCGCAACACCGAGTGGATGGATTACTTCCGGGACGGCGTCGCCACGCCCCAGATGCTGGCCCGGCTGGATGCGGTGCGCGACCTGTTGCAGACCAACGGACGCACATTGGCCCAAGGCGCCATCGGCTGGCTCTGGGCGCGATCGCCCGCAGCCCTGCCGATTCCCGGGTTTCGCACCGTGGCGCAGGTCGAAGACCTTGCCGGAGCCTTGGCGAAAGGCCCGCTGCCCGCAAGCGTGATGGCCGAGATCGAGACCGTGATCGCCCGCGCCCCCGAAGGCCCGCCGCGCGAACGCTGACGAACGCTCAGACCGAAACCTCGGCCCGCAGCGCATCTTTCGGCAGATCGTCCTTGCGGCCCTGCAACGCCACCGTGCCGCGCCGAAACACATAGACCTGATCGGCGCGGGCATAGGCAAAGTCGAAATACTGTTCGACCAGCACGATCGCCATGTCGCCCTTGGCCTTCAGGTAATCGATCACATGGCCGATCTGCTGGATGATATTGGGCTGGATGCCCTCGGTCGGTTCGTCCAGCAGCAGCACCTTCGGCTTCATGATCAGCGCGCGGGCGATGGCAAGCTGTTGTTGCTGGCCGCCCGACAGATCGCCGCCGCGACGATGCAGGAAATCCTTGAGGATCGGAAACAGCGTGAACACCTCGTCCGGGATCTGGTGCTCGGCCTTCGGCAACACGGCAAAGGCGGTTTCAAGGTTTTCGCGCACCGTCAGCAACGGAAAGATCATCCGCCCCTGCGGCACCACCGAAAGCCCGCGCGTCGCCATGTCCTGCGGGCGCAACTTGCCCAGCGCCTCGCCGTTCAGGGTGACACCGCCGCCCGACCGCATGTGGGTGCCGGCAACTGCCTTCAGGAAGCTGGTCTTGCCGACGCCATTCGGGCCAAGGATGCAGGTCACCTCGCCCGCCTTGGCGGCAAAGTCGATGCCGTAAAGGATCTGGCTGCCGCCGTAGTGCAGGGTAAGTGCTTGGGTTTCCAGCATCATCCGCGCCCCAGATAAACGTTTATGACCTGCGCGTTCTGCGTGACATGGTCCAGCGAGCCTTCGGCCAGAACCGACCCTTCGTGCAGCACTGTCACCCGGCAGTTCAGGCGGCGGACGAAATCCATGTCATGTTCCACCACCACCACGGCGCGGGTTTTCGCAAGGCTGACCAGCAGCGTCGTGGTCTGTTCGCGTTCCGCAGGCGTCATTCCGGCAGCGGGTTCGTCCACCAAAAGGAGCTTCGGCTCCTGTGCCAGAAGCATCGCGATTTCCAGCCATTGCTTCTGGCCGTGGCTGAGTTCGCCCGACTTGCGGGCAAGCTGGTCGCCCAGACCCACCTCTTCGGCCAGGGCCTGCACGCGCGCCATGTCGGGCGCCCGTGGCCGCCAACCCAGCACGCGCCACGGGCTGCGCGGGGCTTTCAGCGCAAGGATCAGGTTGTCGGTGACGGTCTGATCCTCGAACACTGTGGGGCGCTGGAACTTGCGGCCGATCCCCTCGCGGGCGATCTTCGCCTCGTTCATCCCAAGAAGCGAGATCGAGCGTTCGCCGAAGGTGACGCTGCCATTGTCGGGCCGGGTCTTGCCGGTAACGATATCCATGAACGTGGTCTTGCCCGCGCCGTTCGGCCCGATGATCGCGCGCAGTTCCGCCGGGCCGATGGAGAACGACAGGTTGTTGATCGCGCGGAACCCGTCAAAGCTGACTGACAGGCCCGATACTTCCAGAAGTGCCGTCATTCCTGCGCCTCCCGTTCCTGCAACGACCCGTCGTCAGGGCCGAGGGCCGCGCCCTTGCGGTCGGGCGTGGCGATGCCTTGGAACCGGTCGAACAGCCCGCCGATGCCCTTTGGCGCAAACAGCGTGACGCCGACGAAAGCTGCGCCCAGCAACACCAGCCACCAGTCGACCCAGTGGATCGTGGCAAACCCGAGCGGGATAGACGGCACCTGACCCGAGGTGAACCAACTGGACACCAGCGACACCAGCGCCGCGCCGATCACCGCCCCGTAAAGCCGCCCGCGCCCGCCGATGGCGACCCAGACGGCAAGGTAGATCGACGCGATGGGCGCCAGTTCCGCCGGGTTGATGATGCCTGCCTGCGGATAGTAAAGCGCCCCTGCGATGGCTGCGATGATCGCGGTAAGGGTGAACAGGAACAGCTTGTAGCCTTCGACCGAATAACCAAGAAACCGCACCCGCGCCTCGTCATCCCGGATCGCGCGGATCACCGACCCGAACTTGCCCGACACGATCCAGGCAATCGTCAGGTAGCCGACGCCCAAAGCCAGTGCCGAAGCCCAGAAGAACCACACCGACACCAGATCTTGCGAGGTGTCGCCAAGCCCCGGCAGGTTCTGCAACCCCGAAAGCCCGTTGTTGCCGCGCAAACCGCTGTCGTTCTGGAAAAGGTAAAGCGCCAGCGCCAGCGTCATTGCCTGCGTCAGGATCGACAGGTAAACCCCGGTCACGCGCGACCGGAACGCCAGCCACCCGAAGATGAAGGCAAGAAGGCCGGGGACCGCCACCGCGAGCATAAGTTGAAGCGGCAGCGAATGCGCAAAGCTCCAGATCACCGGCAGGTCGGACGACCCCACGACGCCGAAGATCTGCGTGGCGATGCCTTGCGTCACCTCTTCGGGGGTCGCGGGCAAACCGCCCTGCGCCAGCGCCGCGACCACGATTTCCTCGGTCCGGGCATACATCAGCCACATCCCGATCATGTAGCCACCAAGCGCGAAGAACGCCATGTGACCGAGGGAAAGGATGCCCGCGTAGCCCCAGATGAGGTCCATCGCGAGCGCAACGAGGCAGAGGCAGAGTGTCTTGCCGAGGGTTTTCACGAAAGAGGTGGAGACGAAGCCGACGCCGTAAGCCTCGGACGCGATGGTGACGATGATCGTGAAGGCGGCCAGCGCCAGGAGGAAGATCAGCACCGAAGGATTGCGGGCAAGGAAACTGCGGCGGGCGTTGGAAGCGGGGGGTTTCACACCCCCGTCGCCCATCGGTCCTTGAACCGATGGCGGACTCGATGGACGACCCCCCGTGGGATATTTCCGGACAGATGAAGGGGAGGACATGGTCAATCTCCTGCCGCGCGGCCACGGAGCGCGATGATGCCGCGCGGGCGGAACTGGATGAAAAGGATGATGAAGAGGATCATGTAGGTCTGCGCGGCAAGCGTGTTCGAGGGGTTCAGGAACTCGATCACCTTTTGCAAGCTGCCGATCATCGTGGCCCCGGCGAGGGTGCCCCAGACGTTGCCGACGCCGCCGACGACCACGGTCATGAAAGATTGCACGATGTAATCGGCGCCCATTTCGGAGGTGACCTTGGCGTAAAGCCCGATGGCGACCCCCGCGATGCCCGCGATGCCGGAGCCGAGGCCGAAGGTCAGCATGTTGATGCGGTCGGGGTTGATGCCCATCGAGGCGGCCATCGCGGGGTTTTGCGTGACGGCGCGGACCTCGAGGCCGAGGCGGGTGCGCTTCATCAGGTAGAGGAAGAACGCGAGGAAGATCAGCGCCAGCACGAAGATCGCGATCCGGATGTAGCTGATCGACACCACATCGTTGAATTCCAGCGCACCGTCCAGCCAGCCCGGCGCGGTCAAGGGGCGGGCCTGGGTGCCGAATACGTTCTTCAGGATCTGCTGCAGCGCGATGGAGATGCCGAAGGTGGCAAGCAGCGTCTCCAGCGGGCGTTTGTAGAGGTGGCGGATGACGAGGCGTTCCATCGCCACCCCGGCAGCGAAGGTCACGGCAAAGGCAACCGGCAGCGCGATCAGGATGGACAGCGTGTAGTTCGGCACGAAAAGCTGCACCACAAAGCCGGTGTAGGCACCGAAGGTGATGAATTCGCCATGCGCCATGTTGATCACGCCCATCACGCCGAAGGTGATGGCAAGGCCGATGGCCGCAAGAAAGTAGATCGCCGCCAGCGACAGCGCATCAAGGCCAAGGTCGGCGGCCTGCATCGCGGCGACCTTGCGGTCGATGGCTTTCAGCGCGGCGGTGGCGGCGGTGGTCACGGCAGGATTGGGCTCGACATAGGCGTCGAAGAATCGGTGCGCCGCCAATGCAGCCGTCGCCTCGTCATCGGTGGCGGCGGTGGGGACGGTGCCCGCCGCCTCGAGCGCGGTATAGGCGCGGTCCCGTGCGGTCTGGCTGGCCATCTCGGCCACCGGAATGCCGCCGACAGCGCCATCCGCGATGTTGGCGACCAGTGCCGCGCGCTGATCCTCCAGCGTCAGCCGGGCCGGGGCCATGCTGGCGGCGACCAAGAGGTCATAGGCCTCGGCCTCGGTCAGGTCACGGCCGGGGGCCAGTTCGCGGGCGATGTTGCCGCCGGGCGCGCCCGCCACGGCGATCCGGGTGGTGGCGACCAGCGGGTTCAAGGCGGCGCGCACGTCAAGCGAGGTGTCGGACCCGAGGCTTTCGATCGCGGCGACCCGGGCGGCGGGATCGGGGTCGAAGCGCAGGGTCAGGAAGCGTTCCAGCCGTTCCTTCTGCGCTTTCAGGGCAGGGTCGGCCTCGGTGGCAAGCGAGGCGCGGAGCGGCTCCAGCGTCTCCGCCTTCGGATCGCGGGCGATCGAGGCCAGGGCCTGCGCGCGAACGCTTGGGTCCGGGTCCGACAGGGTGAACTGCACCAGTGCTGCGGCGATCACGCCGCGCACCCCGGCGTTCGGTTTCAAATCGGTCAGCTCAGCCTTCACCGCCGTTCCGGCAGGCGTGCCGTCCAGCCCGGTGAGGGCGAAGCCATCGCCGTCGGGCAGGGCCACGAACATTGCGCCGTCGGCCTTGCGGATCACCAGCCGCTTGTCAGCCCAGGCGGAGAGGATGTCATCGGCAAAGGGGTCGCCACTGGCCGCCAGCGCCGCGATCACCGGCCCGATGGTCTGGCGCGAGGGTTTTTCGATCTGCGCGCGGTTGTCGGCCACGATCTGCGCCGCCTCGCCTTCAGCCAGAGCAAGCGAGGGCAAAAGCCAGAGAAGGGCCGCAAAGAGGCTGGCGGTCAGGCGCATGGGGCTTCCGGACATTGGAATGATCGGGCGCTTCCCTCCCCCCTTTGTGGGGGAGGGAGAGGGTGGGAGGGAGGAGCGGGCGGGGGCGGCGCGTGGTGGGAGGGAGCCCCCCACCCCCAGCCCCTCCCCACGAGGGGGAGGGGAGGCGCGCCGCACCCCCGTTTCGCGAAACGGCCGGCGTCAGTAGTTCGACTTCAACTGCACGCAGGTCTGGGTTTCTTTGTTGTACATCCCGCACTTGAGGTCTTTCCAGTCCGCCTCCAGCACCGCCGATTCCGGCAGGAAATCGGTCCAGGCATCGCCCGGGACGGGCTCGGTCTGGCTGATGATGTCGAACTGGCCATCGGCGCGGATCTCGCCGATCAGCACAGGCTTGGTCAGGTGGTGGTTCGGCAACATCTTGGCCACGCCGCCTGTCAGGTTCGGGAATTCCTGCCCGATCATCGCGTCGGAGACAGCGTCGACTTCGGTCGTGCCAGCGGCGGTCACGGCGTTCACCCACATGTTGAAGCCGATGTAATGCGCCTCCATCGGGTCGTTCGTCACGCGCTTGTCGTCCTTGATGAAGGCCTTCCACGCCGCGATGAAGGCCGCGTTTTCCGGGGTGTCGGCCGACATGAAGTAGTTCCAGGCGGCAAGATGCCCGGCGAGGTTGGTGGTGTCGAGACCCGACAGCTCCTCCTCGCCGACCGAGAAGGCGACGACGGGCAGCGTATCGGCGGTGACGCCGGCGGCGGCGAGTTCCTTGTAGAAGCCGATGTTGGCATCGCCGTTGATGGTGGAGATGACGCCGACCTTCTTGCCGTCAGCCCCCAAGGCCACCACGTCGCCCACGATCTTGGACCAGTCGGAATGGCCGAAGGGCGTGTAGTTGACGAAGATGTCCTCCTTCGGGATGCCCTTGGAAATCAGGTAGGCTTCCAGGATGTTGTTCGTGGTGCGCGGATAGACATAGTCGGTGCCCAGAAGCGCGAACTTGGTGACGCCAAGCTCTTCCAGATAGTAATCCACCGCCGGGATCGCCTGCTGGTTCGGCGCGGCGCCGGTGTAGAACACGTTCTTCGACGATTCCTCGCCTTCGTACTGCACCGGGTAGAACAGAAGGCCGTTCAATTCCTCGATCACCGGCAGCACCGATTTGCGGCTGACGGAGGTCCAGCAGCCGAACATCACGTCGACCTTGGACACCGTCAGCAACTCGCGCGCCTTTTCGGCAAAGAGCGGCCAGTCCGAGGCCGGGTCGACGACGACCGCCTCAAGCTGCTTGCCCAGAAGGCCGCCCTTGGCGTTCTGCGCCTCGATCAGCATCAGCATGGTGTCTTTCAGCGTGGTCTCCGAAATCGCCATCGTGCCCGAAAGCGAATGCAGCACGCCGACCTTGATCGTCTCGGCCTGGGCAAAGGCAAAGCGTGGCATGGTAAGAGCGGCAGCCGCCGCGGCGCTGGTCAAAAGCGAACGTCTTGTCAAATTCATGTCGTGATCCCCTGTCACTCGGCCGCCTCTGGCCCTTCCTTTCCAAGGAAGGTGCGCCATATTGAGACGGCAACCCTGGTTGCACCCGTGCGGTGGTGATGTCCGCCAAGACCTGTCGCCACCGCACACCCCGACCCCCTGAAGGGCGCCGTGTGGGCCGAGCAAAGGCCACACCCAAGCCAGCGGCAACGGTTCCGGTGTGACCAATGCCCATTGGTTCGCCTGACGGTGGAGTTTGCCGCATATCGCGGCGATTTTGGCGGCACCCGCGTATTTATTGGGCACCCTGACGCAGCGTCAGCCCGGCGGCCACCGGCCTGCGGCCACCGCGACCCAGCCTTCGGGCAGGCCCTCCGGCGGCGGCGCGTCGTCCTGCCAGAACTGCAGGCGGACATGGTCGGCCAGCGCGGGCGTCTCGGCCAGCGCCACCACGGTCCAGACCATGTGAAAGCCGTCCTGCAACAGCCCTTCGGCGTAAAACGCGATCTCTTCCGATTCGAGCGCCTCGCTCGGCGCCGTGTCCCAACCGCCGTCGCCCCCCCAGAACACCAGCGCCTCGATGTCGGACTGCTTCAGCGCCAGCGCGGCCAGGGGCGCCAGAAAGGCCTCGATCGGGGTGGGGTCGGGCTTGCGATAGGTCAAGGCGGTTCTCCTGCAAAGCCGTGATGGGTACTGTTGTAATTCGGCGGCCAAGGTGGACAGATGGTATGTGATTTACCGGGTGGTGACGCAAGGCGTCAGGAAAGGATGCGGGTGGCAACGATGACCATCGGGCAAACAGGGTCAATCCAGAGCGCACCTGTTGGCGGTAAGGTTGTCTGAACCAATGCAGACCGTTCTGTCTGACATATCCCGCAAGCCGGGTCCGCAGCGGGGCAAGCGCGTCGCGATGCGCAGCCTGGTGCGTCTGGCCATGGCAGCCGTCCTTGCCATCGCGGTCCTTGCCCTCGCGGTCGGGCTGATGCTGCCTGCCTCTGCCCAGACGCCGGATACCGCGACGCTGACCGCCCCGCAGGTCGATGCGCTGGTCTCCCGCCTGTCCGACAAGGAAGTGCGCGAGCTTTTGCTGCAGGAACTGGACAGCCGCGCCGCACCTGCCCCGGCAATCGCGCCACGACCGCAACCCCTGGTCGACGTGATCACCGGACCGTTGCGCACAATCATGGGCCGAGTGGCCGCAGTCGTCGCAACCACGCCCGAGAACCTGTCCGCGATCCTGTCGGCGACCGGCAAATACGGCGAACTCATTGGCCGAAATGGCGTTATCCGGCTGGGTCTGGTCCTGCTGGCGGCGATCCTTGCCGGACTTGCGGTCGACCGGCTGATTTCGTCATGGCTCATCGCCAAAGAGGCGAAACGGCCGCCTCCGGTTGCCAATGCCCCGGCGTTTCCCGGCTCGCTGCCGCTGCTGCTGCGCCGGCTGATAAACGATGCGGCCGGGGCGGTGCTGTCGTTGATCGTGGCGGCGGTGCTGCTGGCGATGCTGCTGCCTGAACGCGAGGTGCGGATTGGCATGAGCATCGCGCTGTGGCTGGTTTTCTTTCCGCGCCTCGTCCACACCGTGCTGCGCTTTTTCCTGTCGCCCGATCTGCCGGACATGCGGCTGGTCGATACCGACGACATCACGGCCAAACGACTGACCCGCAGCCTGGTGGGCGTGTTTTTTGTGGTCGGCCTGATCGGAACCCTGCTTTTGATCCTGGAAGAGGTCGGGATGGCCAAGGATTCGCTGGCCGTTGGCTTCTGGGCCAATCTGCTGGTGTTTGTCTGGCTTGGCGTGACTGTCATTCGCTGCCGCAGCGGCCTGAAGCAGATCGTCGCCGGCGGGCAGGAGCCGTTGCGGCCGGGCGAGAAATGGGTGGCCGACGTCTATCCGGCTTACGCCCTGATCGTTATCGCGCTGACCTGGGTTTCCGGTGTGGTGTCGGCATCGCTGGGCAACGAATCCTTCGTGCGCGAAGGTCGGCATCTGGTCAGCCTTGGCGTGCTGCTTGTCGCGCCGATGTTCGACGCCCTGATCCGCGCCGTTGTCCGGCTTGTCGTGCCGCCGATGCAAGGCTCCGGCGCGGCAGCCCGAAAGGCGTTCGAGGCATCCTGGCGCAGCCACGTGCGCGTTGGACGGGTGATCGTCTTTGGCGCGGTCACGATCGTGCTTGCAAAGCTGTGGGGGCTGTCGCTTGTCGGCCTGGCCCAGGCCGGGGTGGGCGAGCGGATGGGCGAGCGGCTTGTCGCGGCCATCCTGATCGTCGCCATCGGCTACATGCTGCTGGAACTCGTCAACCTTGCAGTCAACCGCAAACTCGCCAACCTGCGGCCAGAGACCGTCGTGGTGGTCGATCCGCGAACCGAGGAAAGCATCCATGTCGCCAGTGACGCCGCGTCGCGGCTGGCCACCATCCTTCCGCCGATCAGCTGGATGGTGCAGGGGGTGATCATCGTGGTCACCACGCTCATGGCACTTGGCCACCTGGGCGTCAACGTGACGGCGCTTTTGGCCGGGGCGGGCGTGGCGGGCATCGCGATCGGCTTTGGCGCGCAAAAGCTGGTGGCCGACCTGGTGTCGGGCGTGTTCTTCCTGATGGATGATGCCTTCCGGCTGAACGAATACATCTCGACCGGAAAGATCGAAGGTTATGTCGAAAAGTTCGGGCTGCAATCCATGCACATGCGCCAGACCGATGGCGCGCTGCATTGCGTGCCCTACAGCGGTGTCGCCACGATCACCAACTTCAGCCGCAACTGGGGCACCACAAAGCTTACCTTCACCGTGCCCTTCGACACGGACATCGAGCGTATCCGCAAGATCTTCGACCAGATCGGCGCCGATGTTGCGGCAAACCCCGACTACCGCAACGCCATCCTCCAGCCCTTCAGTTTCAAGGGTCTGAGCGAGGTCAGCGAAAACGGCGTTGTGGTCAGCGGCAAGTTCATGTTCAAGCCGGAGTATCGAAAGCAGTTCGCCATTCGCCGCGAGATCAACAACCGCGTGCATGCCGAATTCGCCAAGGCGGGCATCCACTTTGCCCGGCGTGAGGTAAACCTGAATGTCGAAACTGAAGGCAAGCCATTGACCGAAGCCGAGGCCACGATCCTCGACGTTACCCAGGCGGCTACCCCCGGCACCACCGGAACCAAGGACTGAGGAAAAGATGATGCAGGCTCCACTCACCAAAGGTCGCTTCCGCGCGGCGCATGGCCTTGGGCTGGCGCTGCTGCTGACGGGCGCGCTTGCTGGCTGCGGGACGCGGGGAAGCATCGCCATGGTCGATCCGGCCGCCACCGCAAGGGGCGACACGGCGCAGATCCTTGTCGCCACCGCGCGCACACCGGCGCCCGCCCCGGAGTATTTCTCCGCCACCCGTGACTTTGACACGAACTTTGCGACCTTCGACGTGTCGATCCCGCCGAACCGTGACCCGGGCACGATCCGCTATCCGAAATCCGACCCGGACCCGGACCGCGACTTTGTCGTGACCGAGGCAACCCATCTGGACGGCCCGCGCGCCTTCGTGAAGGCGATCAACGCCAAAGCCGCGGAGTTTCCGGCCGCAGGCCGGACAGGCGTGATCTTCGTGCATGGCTACAACACCAACTTCGCCGAAGGGCTGCTCAAGACGGCGCAGCTTTACCATGATCTCAAGTCGCCCGGTGTCAGCCTGCTGTTCACCTGGCCCTCGGCGGCGAAACTGCTCAGCTACATCACCGACCGCGAAAGCGCCCTCTTCTCGCGCGAGGCGTTGGCCCAGACGCTGGCCGCGATGGCACGCAGCAACCTGAACGGCTTCAACGTTGTCGCGCATTCGATGGGGGCGTTCCTCACCATGGAAACCCTGCGCGAGCTTGCGCTTGCAGGCGATCACGCCACGCTGGACAAGATCGACGCGGTGGTCCTGATCTCGGCCGACCTCGAGGTGGACGTGTTCCGCCGCCAGGCCCCGGCCGTTCTTGCGGCGGGCGTGCCGATCTACCTTCTGGTGTCCGATGACGACAAGGCGCTGCAGGCCTCGGCCTTCATCCGCGGCGAAAGCGATCGCGTGGGATCGGTCCGCTCCAAGGCCGACCTTGGCGGCCTGGACGTGACGATCATCGACCTTTCGGAAATCGAGACCGACGCTGCGGACAGCCACCTCAAGGTCGGCTCCTCGCCCGAGCTGATCGCCTTCGTTCAGCGCCTTCGCGCCAGCGGGACCGCGATTTTCGAAGACGACCAGCGGGTGGGGTTGGTGCAACATGGCGGGGTGCTGATACAAAGCGCCGTCGGCGTCGTGGTCAACCCGTTGCTCAACTGAAAAGACAGCCGAATTTGCCCTGCGGCGCTGGATGATCCGTCGCCGCAGCCATAAATCGGACGACAGGAATTCAAGGTTCGAAAGCTGCGGCGCGACCGGATCGCTTGATTACCTGAAGCGCGCCCGTTGCAAAGCCGTCAGACCGGCAATTCCATGATTTCGTCGGCAAACCGGCCCTGACGCAGCAGGCTCGCCATGCGGTCAAGTTTCGGCCCGGCGTGGGTGAAAAACCCCTTGTAGCCCGCACAAAGCCAATTCAGCCCCGGCTCGCCATCGGGTGTGGTGATAAACCGGTTGCGCGGACATTCGCCATAGCAGGCGAAAAGCACCGGGCATTCCCGGCAGTATTTCGGAAGCGTGTCGAACTTCGCGTCACCAAAACGGCGCTGCTGTTCGGATTCGACCAGAACCTGCAAAGGCTTGCTGGCAATGTTGCCAAGCTTGTAGGCCGGTTCCACGAAATGGTCGCAGGAATAGACATCGCCATTGTGTTCCAATGCCAATGCCCGCCCGCAGGTGGGAGACACGACGCAGGAGGTGTGCTGCCCAAGCCAACTGCCCAGCGCCACGTCGAAGGTGGTGACATAAACCTGCCCGACATCGCGGCTGACCCATTCATCGAAGATCGCGATCAGGAAGGCGCCAAACGCCTCGGCGGACACGGTGCGCTTGGTCACCAGGCTGCCCGATTGCGTGTAAAGCGGCCGGTCCTTGCCGTGCTGACCGCCCCAGCCCAGATTGGCCACCTCGATCGTCTCGGGAGTGGCCCGCTCCACGATCGGGATCAACTGGATGAAGCTGGCACCCAGTTCGTCGCGGAAAAAGCGATACACCTCCAGCGGATGATCCGCATTGGCCGCATTGATCGTGCACAGGATGTTCACATCGACATCGTGCTTGCGCAGCATGTTCCAGCCACGGATCACAGCGTCAAAGCTGCCCTCACCCTTCTTCGTCACCCGAAACGCGTCGTGCATCGCGCGGGGGCCATCAATGCTGACGCCCACCAGATAGTTGTTGGCCTTCAGAAAGGCCGCCCACTCGTCGTCGATCAGCGTGCCGTTGGTCTGCAACGTGTGCAGCACGCTTTGGCCTGGCCTGCGATACCGCTCGGCCAGCTCCACCGACCGGCGAAAGAAATCCAGGCCCCGCAACGTCGGCTCGCCACCCTGCCAGGCGATCTGCACCTCTGGCCCGGGCGAGGACTCCAGCAATTGCCGGATGTAGCTTTCCTGCATCGCCGGCGTCATCAGGTAGCTTTCGTTCGGGTAAAGATTTTCCTTCGACAGAAAGAAGCAATAATCGCAGCCAAGATTGCATGCCGCACCCGCAGGCTTGGCAAGAAGATGGTAGGGGGCTACGGTCTGCATCAGGATCATCCTGCCTTTTCAACGCTTTGAACGGGTCTCGCCTGTCAGGTCGAACGCGTCGCGAACAGGCTCGGCCAAATCCGCCCCGGTCCAAGTGACGCGCCGGGCGATGCCTTGTCGATCACTTTCCAGGCGTCCGGTTTCACCACTGCCATGACCAGCTCAACGAAACGCCGTGATGATCC
Organism: Tabrizicola sp. BL-A-41-H6; assembly: GCF_050632395.1. GTDB lineage: Bacteria > Pseudomonadota > Alphaproteobacteria > Rhodobacterales > Rhodobacteraceae > JAUYQR01. The sequence goes on along the minus strand of NZ_CP192600.1, from coordinate 643,510 downwards.
GTGTGACCAGGGCACGGACGAAAAGATAAGGCACAATTGCGAGCAGGATGGCAACCAGCACAACCTCGCCCGGATAGACGAATCGCTGGACGATGACCTGATAGACAACGTCCAGCACCATCGCGATCACGAAGACCTTTCCTACGCTTTTCCAGCCGTCGCGCATCATGTCACGGCGATGCTCCGGCACGGTGAGCAGGCTCCAGAAATAGGGTGGCTTGCCTTCGCGGGCATCCCTCATCCCTGCGATCGCTGCGAAAACCATCGCCATCGCAGGCTGCAGGAAAACCCGCAGGCTCATCGGTCCGCTTACCCGATCAACCAGGTCCTCAAGAATGCGCGTCCAGATTTCCAGCATGGCCAACCCCTTCCTCCGGGCCAAAGACCCGCCCTGCAATGTTCAAGCCGCCAACATCGGATCATTGGCCGCGTTGATTATAACGTCATCAGAACCAGACCAAACAAAAGACACCCGGCCGCGAATGGAAGGAACCGGCCATCCTTTTCAGTCGGCAATTCCATGACCGCACTGTTCACTATAACCCCGCCGGAAACCAAGGCAAACAGGATTGCCACGGTAAAATCCGAAACCGGCGCAAACTGACCCAACACCCATCCAACGAGACAAGCGCCCGCAAGTCGAAACCGGGTTCTTGCGTGATAGGCGTCGCCCAATTCATCCTCAAGAGAATGATCGACCGCCAGAAAATGAAAGGAAATTGCAATCGCAAATTGCAAAACCGCCCCGGGTGACCCGGCCGGTTCACGCACAAGCACAAAGGTCAGCAAAAAGACATAAAACGTCATGCCCAAGACCATCGCCCCCGGCTCGGCCGACGCCAATTCGCGAGCTTCGGTCCGACCCGCCGCCAGAATTGCAGAACCGGCGCGCGAAAAATGATTCATGCCATAGACAATCACGAATCCGATCAGCGCGATCATATAGATCGAAAGCCGGTTCTCATTCAACGCATGCTGCGCATCCGAAAGTTCCGGCATCATGCGGACGAAAAGATAGGCCGTCGAAACCCCCGCACCAAACGAAACGATGCTGCGCCGGTCCTTGATCACGCCCTGCAGGGGATGCACGCGGTAGCCGAACAGAAAAGTAAGCGCAAACAATGCTGCTGCGACCGCCGTCGACGCATCGATGATGTCAAAACTCATGCCAGGTGCGTCCAGATCGCGATGAATATCGCCACACCGATCAGCAGGACTGCAAGTGCCACAAGCAAGGAATAGCGCCAGTGCTTCAAGGCATAGCGCTTTCTGATCTCCCGAATGGTTCCGAAATACTCGGCCATTCCGATGATGATGGAAAAGACTCCCAATCCGGCAAGGATCATTCCCGCCTTTCGACCATCCAGACCGGCGGGCATGCTGATATCGGATTCCTGGAATCCCTGAATGACCTTGTATATCGTGAACCCGAAACTGATCATGGCAAGCGCGGTTCTGATCCACGCCATCAGCGTGCGATCCGCCGCCATGACCGTTCGTTGAATTGCCAGCTCCGTCGAATAGGCCATTTCCGACATTATTCAGCCCCCACCTTCTTAAGTTTCGAACCTGAAACCACGCGGCCGCCGCATTGCCCGAACCGCCCTGCCGCCAGCATCACCAATGATTGCGCAAACGCGGCCCAGGGCGCGCCCCTCGAGTCGAAACGCCCCGCAGGCGCGCGGCCGCCAGTCGAACACCACGGCGAAATGCCCCGCCCATTCGCAAAAACATTCGACCACCCACACGGGCAACGATCTTTTATCGTGATTTTATAGCAATATAGCCCACGGCACAAGGCCTGCAGCCTTGCGCCCAACGCGCATTGGGATTAATATGACCCACAATCTTGCAGGAGGATAATACTATGCGGATGTTGGTTGCGGCCGTTGCCGCATCGCTCATGGGATCGACGGCTTTTGCGCAGGACAGCGGGTGGCAATACAACCTGACTGCCTATCTTTGGGCCACCGATACCGGCGTAAGTGCGGAAACGCCGTTTGGCACGGTTGACGCTGAATTGAGCTTCAGCGACGCGCTTCAGGATCTCGACTTTGCCTTCATGGGCGCATTCGAGGCGCGGAAGGGTAAGCTCAGCTTCTTTACTGACGCCATGTATTTCAAGCTTTCTCCGACCACCACTGGTCCGGGCGGCGTGGTTGACGTGACGGTTCCAACCCAGATGACGATCATCAGCGGATTTGCGGGTTACCGCGTGTACGAAGATCCGTCAGTTTCCGTCGATCTTGCTGGCGGTTTTCGCTGGGCCAAGCTTGACTCGGATCCGCGCTTTGCCAACGGGGACGAATTCTCGGTTGGCGACAGCTGGGCTGATCCCGTGCTTGGCCTTCGCATCAGCGGCCGGCTGTCGGACAAGATGACCGCCACGCTGTTTACCGATTACGGCGGCTTCTCGGGTGAAAGCAACACCTGGCAGGCTTCGGCAACGCTTGGTTATGATCTCAATGATCGGTGGACGCTGCTTGGCGGCTATCGCTACATGGAGTTCAACCGCGAAATTGACGGGCGCGATTTCTCGCTGGATCAATCCGGCCTTCTCTTGGGCGCGACGTACAAGTTCTAATCTGGCGCTGCCGGATCTTCATGAAATTGCTGATCCAGGGTTCGCCTTGGGTCAGCCAGACTGACGAAGCCTGATTTTCCAGGTCGCTTTCAGCAGGCCGGATGAATATCGCTTCGTGAAACGCAGGCTTATTGCCTGCCCTCAACCCCGATCATCGTCTGAACCAGGTCCGAGATAAGGTCCGTCATCGGATATTTCAGCAAAAGCAGCGGCAGATGGGGCACCGCCGCACAGCCAAGGATCACGACGACAAGCGTGCCCGTAACCGGCAATACCCGCATCGTCCTGACATTCTGATAACTGCCGTCCAGATCGGCGAGGGATTGAATGTCGCTGGCCCCCAGCAAATTGTCGTGCTCTGCTGATCCGGTCTCGATCCAACGCTTCCGGAACAGCGTGGAATATTCGTGGGCAAGCGCGCCGAATTCGATATTGCCAAGCCGACGGCATTGAAACAGCGGCGCGCTCAGAAACAGGAGCGGGCCGCATATCACCGCCAGTCCAACCAGCGCAATCAGGAAGGAATGGACATAGACGTCCTGTTCGATCAATTCGGACAGCCGCGACATCTCGGCAAAGGCGGCGGCATCAATCACGGCGATCGCCAGCACGAAAATCAAAAGCTGCGTCTGCGCCACCTCCAGCAACCCCAATCCCCCCGCGCGATCAGGGTGGGACGCGACAAGATGAAGGCGCTGGCGGGACAGTTTCCAGATCAGGTAGGTCCACAGCAAGAACATGACGCAAAGGCGCAGCAGAACAAATCGAAACACCGGCAGGCAAACCCACACATACCACCGGCCCGCCAGCGAACCCGCCACATCATCGGTCATGTTTCCGGCAAAGCTGGAAACGCCGGGCAGATAGTCACGGGGAGTCAGCAGTCCGATGGCAACGACACCGACGACAAGCACGACCTGAAGCAAGGCCGAGTTGAAAAGTCTGGCAAGCCGGGTCGCCTGACGGTCCAGCACATCCTTCGCCGCGCCGGCCACGATCCCCACCTTGACCAGCGAAGCGCAGGCATCGCGCGCCGCCCTGTCCAGAAGCGCGGAACACCACAGGAAAAGCGGAACCGCGACCAGCATCCGCGCATGGATCGCCGCCGCGTCAAGCGAGAAGAACTTCCTGTGATGGCCTTCAAGGATCACAAGCGCCGCAAGGATCAGCCACAACAGGCCGCTCAGCAAGATCTCGAACGACAGCGCCCCACCGCCAAAAAGGCGATGGGCGGTTCTGGCTGCAAACTGGTTGAACCGGCCCCGAAGCAGCGAAAACTCTGCAAAGGCACCGTCCAGATGTTCAGCATCCCGGCCTGGACGTCTGGCAGTCATGAAAACTGGATCTCCCTTGGCCTACCGTCGCGCCGCGGATTGCGCCGTCGCGGCTCATTCCAGCGGGATCAGTTCCTTCGCCCACCATTCCGGGCCGGGAACGGCAGTCGGGGTGAAGGGCTTGGTCTGCACGCCCGGGATGAACGGCAGCGAATCCTCGACCTTCGCCTGACGGGCGACGACGGCATCCTTCGTGACGTTGAACACGGTCAGGTCCTGCGTCTGCACCACCGCACCGTCGTAAAGCGACCCGATTTCCTTGAAGATCATCGGCGCCACATCCAGCGACAGCATCGGCGTGTGCCAAAGCCCTGCCATGCGCGGCTTGACCAGACCGAACACCTTGGCCGCAGCCACGGGGGATGTGTGGGCCGCGTTCAGCGCCATGGTCGCGCGCTCGATCGAAAGCCCCGAAGCCGCCGCAAGCTGCTCAGCCGGCGGGAAGCATTCGTGGATCAGCAGGTCCACGCTGCCTTCGCTTGCCCGCACCAGCGGCCACCCGGCGCGCGTGTCGCCCGAATGCACCAAGGTCAGCCCCGCAAAATCCAGCCGATATCCGACCGGCCCGCTGGCCGCATGGATCACCGGGAACGAGGTGATCTTCACCCCGTTGGCCTCGTAAACCACCTGCGTCTTGCGATAATCGAACTCGCCGCCCAGAATGATCTTGTCGGCCTCGGGGTTGATGGCGCCCTTGCCGGCGTCCGTGTCCCAAGCCAGCGCCTCCTCGACCGAGGCGACCATGTGCTTGGTGCCAAGCCGCGGCGTGTCGCCACTGGGCCCCCAGACATAGATCGGACCGTCGGCCCGGCCCACCTTGGAATAGCTGCCGACCAGCGGGATCAGGTCCGAGAAATGGTCTGCGTGCAGGTGCGTCAGGAACACCTTGTTCAGCTTGTTCACCGGCAGTTTCAGGCTGGCATAGTTGGCAAGGCAGCCGGTCCCAAGGTCGAAGACGATCATGTCACGCTCGGCATTCCCGATCTCGACCAGGACGCTGCCACAGGCCTGCGCCCGCGTGACCCAAGGGTTGCCGCTGCCAAGGATGCTGACGCGCAACTCACCATCTTCCAGCGGTTCGGTGCCCGGCACATAGTCTTCCGCATAGGCGCGCTTCGGCGAGCCGACGACCGGAGTGAAGGTGATCGCTTTTGTCCCGCCCGCAAATGTCGGCAATGGCAGTGCTGCAGTTTTGTTCAAGGCAATCTCCTCAGTTCATTTCCATGTAAAGCGTCTTGGCCCCAGGGGCCGAAGGGCGGCACCGAAGCGCCGCCCCCGTTCGGTTCTACTGCCGCGCCATCGCCATGGCGATTGCGTCTTCCGGCCGGATCAGGTGATCCACATCTTCCGCGTCTTCGGCGATCGCCAGCTGCACGCCACGGACCAGACCATTGAACTCATTACCTTTCTGGCCATAGTCCTCGGACACCGGGGCACCGGTATCCTTGCCCACGTCGCAGCCATCGTCGGCCGAGAAGATCATGGCAAGCGTGGCGTCCACCCGGCCCTCGCCCACCTTCTCGCCGTCCTGATACAGGGTCGCCGTGCCGCCCTTGCCAAGCCCGCCACCGTCATAGGCGAACTCCATCCGCACCTGATGCCGACCTGTCGGAATGGGCTTCGACGCCTCGACGTAGAACCGCTTGAAGCCGCCCCAGTTGTAGCAGTACTTCAGCTTGCCCTTGTGGGCATAAAGGCTCCACCCGCCGATATCCGCGCCCTGCGAGATGATCACGCCCTCGGCACCGCCTTCCGGCACATCAAGCTCGGCGGTCACCGCATGCGACTTGTTCTTGATGTTCAGGACGGTGTTTTCCGACAGCCGCCCCATGCCCTGGAACAGAAGCTGCGACTTGCCCTTGATCAGGACCGGCCGCCCCGCGACATCGGGGTTGATCTTCTCAAGCAACCGGTCGTCGATCGGAAGAACCTTGTAGCGGGTCGCCTCGATGATCCACAGCCGCTGCAACTCGTGCAACTTGTCGGGCATCTCCTTGGCAAGGTTGCGCGACTGGCTCCAGTCCTTCGTCGTGTCGTAAAGCTCCCAGACGTCGTCATCCAGAGGAATGGTCTTTGTGGTCGCGGCCTTCCAGGGCGTGACGTGCTTGGTCACCGCCGTCCAGCCCTTGTGATAGATGCCGCGGTTGCCGAACATCTCGAAATACTGGGTTTCGTGGCGTTCCGGCGCCTTCGCATCGGCAAAGGCATACATCATGCTGACGCCTTCGATCGGATCCTGCGCCACGCCGTAAACCTCGACCGGTTCGGGCAGACCTGCCGCCTCAAGGATCGTCGGGGCCACGTCGATCACATGGGTGAACTGCGACCGCACCTCGCCCTTGGCCGCGATGCCCTTGGGCCAATGCACGATGGTGCCGTTGCGGGTGCCGCCAAAGTGCGACGCCACCTGCTTGGTCCACTGGTAGGGCGTGTTCATCGCATGGGCCCAGGCAACCGCATAGTGGTTGTAGGATTCCGGCCCGCCCAGCTTGTCCAGCCGCGCGTTCAGGTATTCGGGCGTTTCAAGGTCTTGCAGGCCGTTGAAATAGCTCATCTCGTTGAAGCAGCCGTTGATGCCACCCTCGGCCGAGGCGCCGTTGTCGCCGATAATGTAGTAGATCAGCGTGTCTTCAAGGATGCCCATCCGTTCAAGGTTTTCGATCAGGCGGCCAACGTGGTGGTCGGTGTATTCCATGAAGCCGGCATAGACTTCCATCTCGCGGCGCAGCACCGGCTTGAAGTCATCTGGCGTCTCATTCCAGCTTGGGATCTCGTCGTGCCGGGCGGTCAATTCGGTATCGGCCGGAATCACACCCAGCTTCTTCTGGCGCGCGATGGTTTCCTCGCGCAGCTTGTCCCAGCCGCCGTCGAACTTGCCCTTGTACTTGTCGGCCCACTCCTTCGGAACATGGTGGGGTGCATGGGTGGCACCGGGCGCGAAATAGATGAAGAACGGCTTGTCGCTGGCCAGCGATTTCTGCTGGTTGATCCAGTTGATCGCCTTGTCGGTCATGTCCTCGACCAGGTGGTAACCCTCTTCGGGCGTCTTGTCCGGGTCAACCGGCTTGGTGCCTTCGTAAAGCGCGGGATACCACTGGTTCGCCTCGCCGCCGATGAAGCCGTAGAAGTATTCAAAGCCGCCGCCGCCGGTCGGCCAAGCATCGAACGGGCCGATGGAGCTTGTCTCCCAGACCGGAACCTCGTGGCACTTGCCGAACTGCGCAGTCGAATAGCCGTTCAGCTTCAGCGTCCGCGCCAAGGGCGACATCGAGTTCGGCAAGATCGAGCTGTAGCCCGGCGCACCGGTCGCGGTTTCGGTGATGCCGCCCATGCCGGCGGAATGGTGGTTGCGGCCCGTCAGCAGCGCCTGCCGCGTGGGCGAACACAGCGCGGTGGTGTGAAAGCGGTTCATCTTCAACCCGCTCGCGGCCAGTTTCTCGGCCGTCGGCGTCTGGCAGGGCCCGCCAAAGGCGCTGGATGAGCCAAAGCCCGCATCGTCGATCAGCACGATCAGGACGTTCGGCGCCCCCTTCGGCGGCCGCAGCATTTCGATCGGTGGAAACTTGGTGTCCGGATCCCGTGCGTCAAAGGTGATAAGGCCCTGCCGCGCGACGTTGCGCATCGGAAGGTGGGTGCGAATCTTCTTGCTCGTATCAGTCATCTGATTGCGTCCTCATCCAGGCCTCTGTCGGAAGCTGCGTCATCCGATCGGGATCACGCAGCAGACATGCCACCCGGCTACAGGCCGGGGCCGGCCGCTGCATTGATGCATATCAAGACCATTCGTCTCGCTCCTGCCGGGGGATGATCGGGCCGTTGGTATCAGGCCCGAAATCCAGATCGACGCGCCGCGCAGCGCGTCTTTTTCGGGTTACGGAAACAGCAGGGTCAAACTCGTGCGCAGACCCCACTCCGGTGCTCCTTCGGGGCCTTCCGCAAAGTATTTCACACCGGCCTGCCAGCTCATCAGCTGGTTACCGGCCTTGAACACCTTGGAATAGCCCGCGTTGATCGGAACCAGCCACTGCTCGGTTTCCCAGTTGTAGCTCGACTCGGTATTCAGCGACAGCGTCTGCCCGTCGCCAAGCCCGTAAGACATGAACGGCTGCAAGAACGTCGAGCTTATGTCGGCCCGATCATCGTCGCCGCCGACCGACCAGATATGGTTGACAAGCGCACCCAGCGTCCACGGCCCGGTCTGCTTCAGAACCACCGCGGTCAGACCGGCGCCCCACTTGCCCGATCCGGTCCGGTCATCGCTTGCCGTCGGCAACAGGAACACCGGACCGACACCCCAGGTCACGCCATTGACGCTTTGCTTGGGCGAAAAGAAGAAGCTTTGCGTGATATCGCCGATGCCCGAAACATGCGAATCCGGCAACGCGGCGTAATCGCGGTAGGTCAGCGGCAGGATCGTGCGCGAAATCAGGGTCCAATTGTCATTCAGCGAAATCGGCACCACCGGCTGGATGTTCAGCGTGAACGCATTCCCGTCCCCATCCTCGCCACCGCCGAAATCGAAGTTGCCCTGGAAAGGCACACTGATCAACGACGCGACCGGGTTCGAAAGCTGCCTTGCCAGCTCATCCGTGCTCTGGGCCGAAACCGCAGTGCCTTGCAGCGCGGCGACGGCACAGACTGCCGTCGCGAATGCTCCCGTTTGTCGGGTCGTCAGGATATCCCGAAGAATTTGCGGCCCAATATTTGTCGCCAGTCCCATGATACAAATGTCCCATGTAAGGTTTACTGATCAAGGCGCGTGTAAGTTCTCAGCCTCCTGGCTGCACCCCGCGGCGGTCATTAACCGTTTCATATGAGCGCATTCGTTACCGTGACGCAAGAAATCAATGGCGGTCCAATCCGCCCGCCCCGCACCTAGCGCCGGCTCATGGCAATCCGGATCAGCGCGCGTTCCATCAGCGCCATCCCCGGCGCGCGCGAGGTGGATCGCAGCGTCAGGTCGGTCTCCAGTAGCTGCGCCACCGCCGCCTCCAGCGCCCGCATCCCCCATTGCCCGGCCTGCCGCCCCATCGCGTCCTTCTGCTTGAAGTTCACCCTGGCCTTCTGGATGCCCACCCCCGGCCCCCCGGGATCCGCAGCCGCCGCATGCAGGATGCGGAAATGCCTGAGCGCCCCGATGCAGATCGTCACCGGCAGCACGCCCTGCCCTTCCAGCCGCCGGAACAGCGGGCCGATGGCATTCGCCCGCCCCTCGGCCACGGCGTCGATCAGATCGTCCACCTCGGCCTCGATGGTGGCAGGCGCCATCGCCGCCACATCGGCAGGGGTCAGGGGCGTTGCATCGCCGTATTTGTACAGCGCGATCTTCTCCAGCGTCTGGCGGAAATCGCCGGGGTCCAGCGCGCGCGCAAGCGTATTCAGGTCGGTCATCGCCTCGCGGTCGATATCGCGCAGGCCGGCCTTCTTCAGCGCCTCCTCGATCTCCTCCCGGCTGGGTGGTTCGTCATAAAGCCCGATGCACACCGCCGCCGGATGCTTGTCGAACAGCGTCTTCAGCGCCGATTTCCCGGTCAGCCCGCCGCCGGTGACGACAATCGTCGCATCGCCCGGTTTCCACTCCTTCAACGCCACACCGATCGGTTCGGCCAGCGTGTCGGTCGCATCCTCCACAAAGGCCACGCGCGGGCCGGGGAAGAACCCCACCGCCTTGATCGCGTCCAGAAGCAGGCTGCCATCCTTGCGCAGATCGCCACCCGACATGCGCGACAGCCGCATCTCTCCCTCGCCCTGCGGCCCGATCAGGGCGGCGATCACCTCTTGCCGCCGCAGCGCCACGCGCATCGGATCGGTGCCAAAGATCAACAGGCCGGGTCGCCCCGGATCGGGCTTGGCGAAATAGCGGCTGGCTTCGACCCCTTTCAGGATCATGGAAAGGCGGCAGAGGCTGCGATCAGCCGCGTGACGATCTGGTCGGCCAGAATCCGCATCAGCCGCAAGGCCGCGTCCTCTTCGGCGGCAAGGCCGGCAACGGTCGATCCGGTGGCCGAATAGGCGGTAAAGCTTTGCACCTGCCCGCCTGTCAGCCGCGCACCGGTTGCCTTTTCGGTCAGCGTAAAGTCGATCACACCCTTCAGATTGTAGCGCGTGATCTCGTTGTCGGTGGTGACGCCCACGCCGAAGACGTCGGTGCGAATGGTGTAGGCAAGATCATAAAGGTGGCTTTCCGGGCGGCCCAGCCGCTCTTCCAGCCGCTCGACCAGATCGAAGCTGTTCTTGTCGTAAGGGTCGGCCACCCGCACGGTTTCCACCAGCTTGGTCGCCGCCGCCCCAGGCCCGTACGCCGGGGTAAAGCCGCAGGCCGCCAGCACCAGAGGCGCCAGGATCAGGCTGCGCCGCGACAGCGCCTCCCTCCCCCCGCTTTGCGAGAGGGATGGGGTGGGTGGGAACCCTGCTCTGGGGTCTGCTTCAGACGACGACATTGATGATGCGCCCCGGAACGACGATGATCTTCTTCACCGGCTGCCCGGCAAGGAATTTCACCACAGCTTCGTCCGCGAGGGCGATCTTTTCAACCTCGGCGGCGGGCATATCCTTCGGCACGCTGATTTCCGCCCGCCGCTTGCCGTTGATCTGGATCGGCAGCGTCACGGTATCGTCGATCAACAGCGCCGGGTCCGCCACGGGCCAAGATGCCTGCGCGCACAGCCCCGCGCCGCCCTGATACGTCCAGATCGATTCCGCGATATGCGGCACCATCGGTGACATCAGCTGTGCCAGCGTGCGGACCCCATGCTTCATCGCCGGGGTGGAGGCGTTGGCCTTCGACAGCGTGTTGGTAAAGGCGTAAAGCGACGCAATGGCCTTGTTGAAGGCAAAGGTCTCGATCCCGCGCGTCACCTCGTCCACCGCCTTAGCGGTCGCCCGCAACAGCGCATCGTCGCCCTCGCCCACATGGTCCGCCGGCATCTCGCCGATCCGCGCACACAGCGTCCAGACGCGGGACAGATGCTTGAACGCCGCATCCGCGCCCGAAGAAGTCCACTCCACATCCCGCTCCGGCGGGCTGTCCGACATCACGAACCAGCGCGCGGTGTCGGCTCCAAACTGCGCGATGATGTTCATCGGGTCGACGACGTTCTTCTTTGATTTCGACATCTTGGCCGAGGGGATCACCTCGACCGCCGTGCCGTCGCGCAGCTTTCCGTCCACCACATCTTCGGGCAGATGATAAACCGGGCGGCCCTGCGCGTCGGTCGTCTTGTAGATCTCGTGCGTCACCATGCCTTGCGTAAACAGGGCATTGAACGGCTCGATGGCAGACGCGGGCAAATGCCCCGTCTTGTGCATCGCCCGCGCAAAGAAGCGGCTGTAAAGCAGGTGCAAAATCGCATGCTCGATCCCGCCGATATACTGGTCGACGTTCATCCAGTAGGCGGCATCCTCGGCATCCGTCGGCGTCGCGGCGTGGGGCGAGGTGAAGCGGGCGTAATACCAGCTGGAATCCACGAAGGTATCCATCGTGTCCGTCTCACGCTTGGCAGGCGCACCGCATTTCGGGCAGGCGCAATCGCGCCACGTCGGATGGCGGTCAAGGGGATTGCCCGGCTTGTCGAAGGTCACGTCATCAGGCAGCCGAACCGGCAGGTTTTCCTTCGCCTCCGGCACCACGCCACAGGTGTCGCAATGCACAACGGGAATCGGGCAGCCCCAATACCGTTGCCGGCTCAGGCCCCAGTCCCGCAAACGGTAGTTGGTGACGCCCCGCCCGACCCCCCGCGCCTCGCACTCCGCAATCGCGGCGGCGACGGCGGCCTCGCCCGTCTGCGTCGCCTCGCCCGCAAACCCGCGCACATAGGTGACGCGTTCGGATTTCATCGGCACGAAAGCCTCGACCAGCGGCATCTCCGGCAGCCCCTCTGCCACGAACACCGGCGGAATCGGCAGGCCATACTTTGTCGCAAACTCGAAATCGCGCTGGTCATGCGCCGGGCAGCCAAAGATCGCGCCCGTTCCGTAATCCATCAGGATGAAGTTGGCGATGTAGACCGGCAGTTGCCAATCCTCGTCAAAGGGATGCAGGACCGTGATCCCGGTATCCATCCCCAGCTTCTCGCCCGTCTCGATGGCTTCCGCACTGGTGCCACCGCGCCGACACTCGGCCACAAAGGCCGCGACCTTCGGGTCATGCCGCTCCAGATGCTTGGCCAAGGGGTGATCCGGGCTGATCGCCGCGAAACTGGCGCCCAGCAGCGTATCGGGCCGCGTCGTATACACCTCCAGCCGGTCGAACCCCTCCGGCGCGCCGTGGGTGGTGAAGGCAAACTGCAAGCCGCGCGATTTCCCGATCCAGTTCGCCTGCATCAGGCGCACCTTCTCCGGCCAGTTCGTCAGCCCGTCCAGCGCGTCCAGCAATTCGCCCGAATAATCACTGATCTTGAAGAACCACTGCGTCAGCTCGCGCCGCTCCACCAGCGCGCCCGACCGCCAGCCCCGCCCGTCGATCACCTGCTCGTTGGCCAGAACCGTCATGTCGACCGGGTCCCAGTTCACCATCGCGGCCTTGCGGTAGATCAGCCCGGCAGCCAGCATATCCAGAAACATCGACTGCTGCTGCCCGTAATACTCTGGATCGCAGGTCGCGAACTCCCGGCTCCAGTCGATCGACAACCCCAGGGGCTTCATCTGCCCGCGCATGTCGGCGATGTTCTGATACGTCCAGTCCTTCGGATGCCCGCCCCGCTCCATCGCGGCGTTCTCCGCCGGCATCCCGAACGCATCCCACCCCATCGGATGCAGCACCGAATACCCCTTGGCGGCCTTGAACCGCGCCACCACGTCGCCCATCGTATAGTTGCGCACATGCCCCATGTGGATGCGCCCCGACGGATAGGGGAACATCTCCAGCACGTAATACTTCGGCTTGGCCGGATCGCGCCGCGCGAGGAACACCCCGGCCTCGTCCCAGGCGTGCTGCCATTTGGGTTCGATCACGGCGGGGTCATAACGCGACATCTTGGTCCTCTTGTCTCGGGTCAGCGCGGAATTAACCCGGTGCCGGGGCGAAGGTCCACCCCTGCTTCCTCTTTGCGGAAATATCCTGCGGGGGTGCGGGGGTGCAAAACCCCCGCTTCGCGCTCAAAGCTTGCTGTCGCGAATCCGCAACTGCCGCGCCCGAGTCAGGATCGCATCTTCCACCGCGCGCGTGGTTTCCGGCGCCACCGCCGCGCCGCCCTGCCCCTGCAACGCCACCTTCAGGCTGCGCGCATCCAGGGCCGGGTCCTGCACATAGACCGTTGCGCGGTAGGCGCGACCTCCGCCCGGCGGGCGGCCGTAGCCGGTCACGATCACCCCGGTGAACGGGTCAACCGATTCGATCGGCAGGAAATTCAGCACCTCAAGGCTCGCCTGCCAGATATAGCGGTTCACCTCGACCGTGGTGTTCGGGTTGTCGGCGTCCGAAAACAGGTCCCAGATCGTCGAATCCGGCTCTTGATAGCGGGCGTTCGCGGCAATGTTCTCGCGCTGCTGATCGGCAAGTTCCTGGCTGGTCAGTTGTGCGGCGGTAGAGGGCTGCTGGAACATCCCGCAAGCCCCAACCAGCGAAGCCAAACCCAGTCCGAGTGCCACCCGTGCGACGCGTTGCAAGATCATAGAGACACCCTCAAAGCCTTCGGTCCGTGTCTAGCCGACGCACCAAGTCGTGCCAAGCGCTTTCACTCCAACCATTCCGCGCGCCCGCGAGGGGGGCGGATTTCGACCTGTGACTTTGCTGCACCATTTCAGGAAGCGTTTTCCAACCACCGGTCCGTTGGCGTTGCAATCTGCCCCTCGGCAGTAGAAATACGCTGCATACCCCTGCGGATTCCCCTGCGGTGGGGCTACCTTGAAGAAAGAGGGAAAAGACATGAAAAAGCTTCTTCTTGCGACCACGTTGCTCGCTGGCAGCGCTGGCTTCGCCGCCGCCGAAGTGACCGTCTCGGGCGACGCTCGCATGGGCGTACTTGACAGCTGGGGTGACTCGGACCTGTCGTTCAGCAGCCGTGCTCGCGTTGCCTTCTCGATGTCGGGTGAAACCGATGGCGGTCTGGCATTCGGCGCTGCGCTCCGTGCTGACAACTCCGAAGGCGCTTCCGGCGGTCAAGCTGGCGCAGTCTTCATCAGCGGCGCGTTCGGCAAACTGTCGATGGGCGACGTTGACGGCGCTGCTCTGATGGCAACCGGTCAGGTTTCGGGCGTGGGCTACACCGGCCTCGGCGACACCAACGAGATCATCTACATCGGCGCTGGCGGCTTCGACGACACCACCGACGCTACTCAGCAGTACACGATCACCGGCGACCCGACCGCGCTGTACGAATACTCGACCGGCGCTCTGTCGTTCTACCTGTCGGCTTCGGAACCGGGTCATTCGGTTGTGACTCCGGTCAGCGGCGACACCGTTGAAGGCCAAGCCTACGCGGCTGGTGCCAAGTACTCGGCTGGCGCCTACACTGTCGGCATCGGCTTCGAACAGCTTTCGGTTGACACCAATGGCGTCAGCGACGGCGACGTGCAGCACATCACCCTTGGTGGTTCGGCCACCTTCGGTGCTGTGACCCTGAAAGGTATCTACGCCGACGTTGGCGGCGACCTGTTCGGTATCGATCTGGGCGGCGAGCAGTATGCTCTGTCGGCTGACTACACGATGGACGCCCTCACCGCGACCGCCTTCTACCGCAAGTCGGACCTGAACGGCGACACGACCGGCATCGACATCGAATCGTGGGGCCTTGGCGCTTCCTACGACCTCGGCGGCGGCGCAACCGTTGCTGGCGGCTACGCCAACACCTCGATCAACGACATCGACGACGACGCCTACGACATCGGTGTGAAGTTCTCGTTCTAATCCTTCGGGGTCAGACGATACTGGAAAGAGCGGGCCTTGTGCCCGCTCTTTTCATTTTGGGCCCACCCTTATCCGTTAAGTCCCACTCTTTTCCGTTAGGTCCCGGTGTTTGGACCGCCGGTCTTTTCCTCTTCCCTTCGGCGTGGCACCATGATCCTCATGCGCCAAGAAAGACAAAGGGCCAGCATGGGATTGACCGACATCACCGCACGGATGCAGGCCGCCACGCTGGCCGCTGGCCGCGCGCCGGGTTCAGTTACCCTGATCGCCGTGTCAAAGGTGCAGCCGCTTGACCGCGTCGTCGCCGTGCTGGAACAGGGCCACCGCGTGTTCGGCGAAAATTACGTGCAAGAGGCTGCCGCCAAATGGCCCGATCTGCGCGCCCGCTTCGATGCCGTCAGCGTCCACATGATCGGCCCGTTGCAGACCAACAAGGCCAAGCTTGCGGTCGATCTTTTCGACGCGATCCACACCCTTGACCGCCCGTCGCTGGCGCAGAAACTGGCCGGCCTCGCGCAGGCACGCGGCACCAGCCCGCAGCTTTTCGTGCAGGTCAACACCGGCGCCGAACCGCAAAAGGCCGGCGTCCTGCCCGCCGACCTGTCCGCCTTCGTGACCGATTGCCGCGCGATGGACCTGCCCCTGCACGGTCTGATGTGCATCCCACCCGAAGCCGAAGACAGCACCCCGCATTTCGCCCTGCTGGCGCAGATGGCCGCCGACCACGGCCTTTCCGGCCTGTCGATGGGCATGAGCAGCGATTTCGAGGCGGCAATCGCCCACGGCGCTACCCACATCCGCGTCGGCTCCGCCATCTTCGGCGCGCGGGATTACGGGACAAATCCTGACAAAGGGTAAATTCGTGGCCGCAACCCCTTGAAATCAATAAGCCCGCAAATGTGTCCCACCGTGGGACACCCCCCTCAGGCCAGCCACACCCTCGCATAAGGCGGCAGGGCCACGTGCCCGTCAAAAACCTCCACCGGGTGGTCCGACAAAAGGTCATGCATCTGCGTGACCCCCACCCCCCGCACCCAAGCCTCCGGCACCCGCCGCCACCCTTCGGTAAAGTTGAACAGGCACAGCACCACCCCCGTCGGCGCCGCCCGCAGGAACGCGAACACCCCGTCCACCCCCGCGCTGACCACCTTCACCGGCACGCACCCATGCAGCGCCGATACCGCCCGCCGCCGCGCAAGAATGGCCTTCGTCCCCCAGAACACCCGCGCGCCGGGGCTGGCCCCGTCATGCCGATGCCCCGCCACCGCCCAGTCCATCACCGGCCGATGAATCCACCGGCTGTCATGGGCATGCTCGGGCACCTGAAGATACCCGTAGTCATTGGTCAGCGCCAACTCGTCGCCCATGTAGATCAGCGGAATGCCCCCGTAGGAAGCGATCAACGCATGCCCCATCAGGATGCGCTGCACCGCCGCCTCCACCCCCGCCGCGTCGCCCGCCTCAACTGCCTGCTCCAACCCTGCAAGCGAGGCGAAGGTGCCGGAAATCCGCTTGTCCCCCGTCGCCTCGTTCACCTGAAAGAGCGCACCCTTGGCAAAGGTGCCGGGGAAACTGCCCTCGTAGAAATCCGACAGGAAGTTGCGGTGCCCATGCCCCGTCGCCCCCACCGCCGCCGCATCCTCATCGGTGATCGCCCAGCCGATATCATCGTGGCAGCGGATGTAGGTGGCATAGGTCGCATTGGTCAGCCGGTCCGGGAAATGCGTGCCCAGCACATGCGTCATCAAACGGGTATCCCGCGTCGCCAGCGCCCCCCAGAACTGCACCATAAGGCTGTTGTGATAGGCGAGGTTGCCCTCGCGCCCGTCATGCCTGCCGCGCCCAAGATAGGGCAGCATTTCCGCCGGCGCGACGATTGCCTCCTCCAGATGCAGCACGGCAGCCGAGGCAATCCGCGAACAGGCCCGCAGCGCCTGCAGCAGCATGTGAACCTCTGGTTCCGACTGGCAGCGCGTGCCCATCCGCTTCCACATGAACGCCACCGCATCCAGCCGCAACACATCGACGCCCCGGTTGGCAAGGAACAGCATGATCTCGACGATTTCCAGAAACACCGTCGGGTTGGCCCAGTTCAGATCCCACTGGTGTTCGTTGAACGTGGTCCAGACCCATTTCCCGATGCCGGGGTAATAGGTGAAATTGCCCGGCGCGTTGTCGGGAAACACCTCGACCAGCGATTGCTCGTAGCGGCGCGGCACGTCGGGCGTGTCGAACATCAGGTAGTATTCCTGATAGGTAGCATCGCCCTTGGCCGCCTTCTTGGCCCAAGCATGTTCCTTGGCTGTGTGGTTCAGCACAAGGTCGATGCAAAGCGAAATGCCCCGCGCCCGAAGTGCGGCACTGACCGCCTCGAAATCTTCCATCGTGCCGTAGGCCGGGTTGATCTGGCGGTAGTCCATCACCGAATAGCCGCCGTCGCTGTCACCGGGGCGCGGCTTGAGGCAGGGCATCAGGTGGACATAGGTGATGCCCAGATCCTCAAGATAATCCAGCTTGTCGAGGATGCCGCGCAGTGTGCCGGCAAAGCGGTCGATGTAGAACACATACCCGGCCATGTCGGGCCGCTGAAACCAGTCCGGCTCCAGATCGCGCTTCAGATCCAGCGATTTCAGGTCGGCGGGGCGGTCCTTCCAGCCCTTCTTCAGCACCTTCAACAACGCGGCGCGGAAATCGGCGTAATCCTCGCGGTGGCCATAGATCGCGTCCAGCATCGGCCACAGATCGGGCGCCGAGCGTGCCAGACGCAAATCGAAAATCTCGTCATCCACTGTGGACGGCGGTCTGGCCATGCAGGTGTCCTCCCTTTGACGGGGGCAGATTATGCGGTCCAAAGCGTTTTGGGAAGGGGTCAGCCCTGAATGATCAGGCGGCTGCGATGCTTGATGCGCGGTGCGATCCAGCGCAGGTCGCGGGCTGCCAGCGCGACGCAACCCGCCGTGCGCGCGTGTGGCCTGCGCCACGCGTGAACAAAGATCGCCGAGCCCCGGCCTGGCACGGCATCGGGCCAGTTCCAGTCGGTGATCAGGATCATGTCATACATCGGGTCGGCACGGTGCAACGCTTCGTGGCTGAAACGGTGCGGGGCGCGGACCATCAGGTTGTAATCCTCGTCGCGCGGATCATCGGACCAGAGATCGAACGGCCCGATCGGGACCGCCCAGTCGGCAGGCTGGGCCATCCGGTCGGGGCGGTAAAGCATCCCCACGATCCGGTGCGTGCCAAGGGGCGTGGCACCGTCGCCCTCGCGCTTGCGGTCCGTCACGCCACCGCGCCCCAACACGCAGGGAAATTGCCGCCCCCGGAACCGCAACCCCCAGCGCGTCACCACCAGATCATCAGGCGTCACGGCAGATGCCCCGATTTCGCGGCCTTGGTCGCCAGATACCCCCGGTTCTGCGCGGTCTGGCCCACATGCAAGGGCACTCGTTCGGTAACGGTCAGCCCGCAGCCTTCCATCATCGCGATCTTCTTCGGGTTGTTCGTCATCAGCCGCACCTGCGAAAACCCCATACGTCGCAGGATGTCGGCACCGATCCGAAAATCGCGCTCGTCGTCCTCGAACCCCAGCCGATGGTTCGCCTCGACCGTGTCAAACCCTTGATCCTGCAATGAATAGGCGCGCATCTTGTTGGCAAGGCCAATGCCGCGCCCTTCCTGGTTCAGGTACAAAAGCACCCCCGCGCCTTCCGCCCCCATCTGCTGCAACGCGGCCTTCAACTGCGGCCCGCAATCGCATTTCAGGCTGCCCAGAACATCGCCGGTAAAGCAGGCGGAATGGATGCGCGCCAGCACCGGCTTGCTGCGGTCGGGCTTGCCGATTTCGATCGCGTAATGCTCCTCGGTGCCATCCTCGGGGCGGAAGATATGCACGCGGCCGGCCTCTGCCGCCGCCAGCGGCACCCGCGCCGAAACCACCTCGGCCAGCGGTGACAGTGCCAAAAGGGCCTTCCCCACCTCCTCCAGGGTCAAGAGGGTCAGCCCGTTGGCCGCCGCCAGCGGCACCGCACCGGCCACCGGCACCAGCAGCGCCGCCGGCAACAGGTGCGCCGATTTCGCCAGGGCCAGCGCGGCACGGTGCAGGTCTGCCCGACCGTCGCGCAGCGATTGCAGCGGCCCCTTCATCGGCACCCGCAGGTCATCCGCCGGATCGGCCAGCGCGCGCACCCATTCCAGCCCCGCATCGGCTGGCAGGGCGATCCGCGCCAGATCACCGTCATAGGCGCGGGCTTTCAGTGTTTCGGCCCGCCGTGCCGTCAACGCCAGAACCGGCGCGCCGAACCCCCGCAGGTCGGCCAGCCGCGCTGCATCCAGCGCCTCGACCGCCACCACCAGCGCCGCTTCGCCACCGCCGGACAGCACAACCGGCACACCCATGCGCAGGTCGCCCCGCGCGCGGGTCAGCCGTTCGATGATGCTCAGGGCAAGGGTCATGCGTCTCTCCTGCGCCCTTCTGTAGCCTTCGCCCGAAGGAATTGAAACATTCACCGCCAGACCGACACGTCCGCGTGAGGAATTCGTCGCAAATCTTGCGCGCTTCGTGATCGAGGCGCATCTCACAGCGAAGGCAACAGGAGGCTTTGATGGCCCAACTTCGCAAGATCCTTCTCGTGGACGATGATGACGACCTGCGCGAAGCGCTGAGCGAGCAACTGGTGATGACCGAGGATTTCGACGTCTTCGAAGCCCGCACCGGCGCCGAAGGCATGGAAAAGGCCAAGGCCGCGCTTTACGACCTTGTAATCCTCGACGTGGGCTTGCCCGACACCGATGGTCGCGAACTCTGCCGCCGGATGCGCAAGGGCGGCGTGAAATGCCCGATCATGATGCTGACCGGCCACGACACCGACAGCGACACGATCCTTGGCCTTGATTCGGGCGCCAACGACTATGTGACCAAGCCCTTCAAGTTTCCGGTGCTTCTGGCCCGCATCCGCGCGCAACTGCGCACCCACGAACAGTCCGAAGACGCGGTGTTCCAGATGGGCCCCTACACCTTCAAGCCGGCGCAAAAGATGCTGATCGACGAGAAGGAAAAGAAGATCCGCCTGACCGAAAAGGAAACCAACATCCTGAAATACCTCTACCGCGCCAGCCAGAGCGTGGTGGCGCGGGATGTGCTTCTGCACGAGGTCTGGGGCTACAATGCCGGTGTCACCACCCACACCCTGGAAACCCACATCTACCGCCTGCGCCAGAAAATCGAGCCCGATCCCTCGAACGCGCGTATCCTTGTGACCGAAAGCGGAGGGTATCGTCTGGTGGCCTGAGGCAAGCGAAGCGAGCAGGGCGGCATGGGTCCGTCTTGCAACAACCGCAAAATCTTTCGCTTCGGGGCTTATTATAGCCCGATTCCCTTGTTAACCTTTTCACATGCACAGGTTGTGCTCACGGTTCCCCTTGTCGCGTCGGGGTTATGGCGCGGCATCCTCCCTGTTGGACCTGGCCGGGCTTCTTGCCCGGCCTTTTTTTTACCTTGCTTGATCCCAGTCAAGTCGCGGTCGCGCAATCCGGCCTAGACGTTGGTCACCTCCCTGATCAATCTGGGCCGGGCCATGCGTCCGGCCTGTTTTTCACCCGCAGGCGCCGCTTCCAAATCTGCCACCGCTGCGCCATATGTGACAGGCCCAGCCCGGAGCTTGCCCATGCCCTTCACCCTCGCCACCTGGAACATCAATTCGGTCCGCCTGCGCGAAGGTCTTGTGGCACGGCTGATGGCCGAGGAAAGCCCCGACATCCTGTGCCTGCAGGAATGCAAAAGCCCGGTTGAAAACATTCCGCTCGCGCAGTTTCAGGCGCTTGGCTACCGCTACATCGTGGCGCGCGGGCAAAAGGGCTACAACGGCGTCGCGATCCTGTCGAAGCTGCCGATCGTCGATGCGGGCGACAAGGATTTCGCCCAGCTTGGCCACGCCCGCCACGTCTCGGCCCAGCTGGAAAACGGCGTCACCATCCACAACGTCTATGTCCCCGCAGGCGGTGACATTCCCGACCGCGAGGTGAATGTGAAGTTCGGCCAGAAGCTCGATTTCCTGACCGAGATGCGCGACCATTTCCGCTGGGAACGCCCTGACCGCGCCATTCTGGTGGGCGACCTGAACATCGCCCCGCGCGAGGATGACGTCTGGGATCACAAGGCCCTGTTGAAGATCGTCAGCCACACACCGATCGAAGTGGAACACTTCGGTCAGGTGATGGACGCGGGCGGATGGCAGGACGTGACGCGCGACCACATCCGCGACGGGCGGCTTTACAGCTGGTGGAGCTACCGCGCCGCCGACTGGCACGCCGCTGACAAGGGCCGTCGGCTGGATCACATCTGGGCCACGCCCGATATCCTGTCGGCGTCCCATTCAAGCCGCATCCTGCGCCCCGTCCGCGGCTGGGAGCAGCCATCCGATCACGTCCCGGTGTTCGCGACCTTCGATCTGTAGGCAGCCACGGACCACCGCGCCACAAGGCGCGCCTGTCGCCTTCTCGGCTGACTACTGCCCCGCGATCATCGCCCGCAGCACGGCTTGCGCGTTTTCGCTGTCCCACTCGGCATCACCGATCAGCCGGGCGACTTCCTGCCCCTCGGGGTTCAGGATGACTGTCACCGGCAGGCCCAGAACGCCCATCGCCCGCGCAAGCTGCGATTTAGGGTCGCGCAGCACCGGCAGCTTCACCACCGCCGCCTCCTCATAAAACCGCTGGATGCCTTCCACCGCGTTACGCCCCGTTGCCACCGGCAGCACCGCGATCTCGGGCATCGCCACCTGCAACCGGTCAAGCGAGGGCATTTCCTTGCGGCAAGGCGCGCACCATGTGGCCCAGAAGTTCAGCACCACCCATTTGCCGTGATAGTCGGCCAGCGCATGTTCCCCGTCAGCCGCGTCCAGCAGCACCGCATCCGGCACCGGCGCGGGCGACATGTGGATCGCCAGTTTCTTCATGTCGCCGTCGCGCAGGCCCGCCACATCGGCGGCGGCCGCATTTGCACCAAAGGCCAAGGCCGTATAAACGACCAGCAGAGTTTTCCGCAGCATCATCCCTCGCAAGGCCGCATCCATGACCGCTTCGCCCGAAACCCCGTCCGCCAACCAGATGTGGGGCGGGCGTTTCGCCGCTGGGCCGGATGCCATCATGCAGGCGATCAACGCCTCCATCGGCTTCGACCAGCGGCTCTACGCGCAGGATATCGCGGGCAGCCGGGCCCATGCGGCGATGCTGGCCGCCACGGGTATCCTGACCAATAAGGATGCCGAAGCGATCGGGAAAGGCCTTCTCACGGTCTTGTCAGAGATCGAGGCCGGGAATTTCCCGTTTCGGGTGGAATTGGAAGACATCCACCTCAACATCGAAAGCCGCCTGACCGAGATCGTCGGCGATGCCGGCAAGCGGCTGCACACCGCGCGCAGCCGCAACGATCAGGTTGCCGTCGATTTCCGCCTCTGGGTCCGCGACCAGTGCGATGCCGCGATCACCGGGCTTGACGCCCTGATGCGCGCGTTTCTGGCGCAGGCCGAGGCCGGGGCCGATTGGGTGATGCCGGGCTTCACGCACCTCCAGACCGCGCAGCCGGTGACATGGGGCCATCACATGCTGGCCTATGTCGAGATGTTCGCCCGCGACCGCTCGCGTTTCGTCGACGCACGCAAACGCATGAACGAATGCCCCCTTGGCGCGGCGGCCCTTGC
Organism: Tabrizicola sp. BL-A-41-H6; assembly: GCF_050632395.1. Taxonomy (GTDB): domain Bacteria; phylum Pseudomonadota; class Alphaproteobacteria; order Rhodobacterales; family Rhodobacteraceae; genus JAUYQR01. Next base: position 621,049 of record NZ_CP192600.1, on the reverse strand, counting down.
CGGCACCTCGTTCCCGATCGACCGCCACATGACCGCTGCCGCCCTGGGCTTCGACCGCCCCACCGCCAACAGCCTCGACTCAGTCTCCGACCGCGACTTCGCGCTTGAATTCCTTGCGGCTTCCAGCATCACCGCAATGCACCTTTCGCGCTTTGCCGAAGAACTGGTGATCTGGTCCTCCGCCCAGTTCCGCTTCGTGCGTCTATCCGACCGCTGGACCACCGGCTCATCGATCATGCCGCAGAAAAAGAACCCCGACGCGGCAGAGCTTCTGCGCGCCAAACTGGGCCGCATCCTTGGGGCCACCGTGGCGCTTTTCACCATCATGAAAGGCCTCGCGCTGACCTATTCCAAGGACATGCAGGAAGACAAGGAACAGGTCTTCGACGCCGCCGATACGCTGATGCTGGGCTTGGCGGCAATGACCGGCATGGTCGCCGACATGACCGCAAACCGCGACACGCTGAAAACTGCCGCCGCATCCGGTTTCTCCACCGCGACAGACCTTGCCGATTGGCTGGTGCGCGAACTTGGCCTGCCGTTCCGCGAGGCACACCACGTGACCGGCACTTTGGTCGCGCTGGCCGAACGCGAGGGCGTCGATCTGCCCGACCTGACGCTTGCCCAGATGCAGACCGTCCACCCCGGCATCCGCGCCGATGTGTTCGACGTGCTGGGCGTTGAAAATTCCGTCCGCAGCCGCACCTCTTACGGCGGCACGGCACCCGATCAGGTGCGCGCCCAGATCGCCCGCTGGCGTGATATCCTTGCCTGACGCCCGCCCCTGAAAAGGACCCCGACGATGAAGCCTGCAACTCTCCTTGCGCTTTTCCTCCTGGCTGCCTGCAGCGACCCGAGCCTTAACGCGGGCATCTCCATCGGGGCGGGCGGAATAGGCATCTCGCCCTCGGTCTCGGGCGGTGTCGGAGACGGCCGGTTCAGTTACAGCCCATGAAGGACAATGCGATGAAATTCACGCTGATAGCCGCCTTGCTTGCCCTTGCCGCCTGCGGCGCTGATGGCCCACCTGAAAAGCCCACCCGGTCTACCACTCCGGCCCCCGGCGTGCAGATCACCGGCGAGGCGCGGGTCGGCGTGGTCTCGAATTGAGCCCGCTGCGCCTAACCTACCTCGCCCTCGCCATCTGGGGCGCGATCCATCCGATGTACTGGTTCGTGACCTACATGAACGAAACCGGCACCGGCCTGTCGGGCCTGATCGACGCCTGGTACGTCAATGCCTCGACCACCGGGCTGACCTGGGATCTGACCATCGCCGCCATCGCGCTGACCGTCTGGATCCTTGCCGAAACCACAGCGCGCAAGGCATGGCTCAACCTTATCGCCATCCCGGCCACCTTCTGCATCGGCGTCAGCTGCGGCCTGCCGCTTTACCTCTTCCTGCGGTCGCGCGCCAACGGGTGAATTGCGCGGCGCGTGGCGTCTGCTATACGCGCCGGGGGTTTAACCGCAGGATCGGGGCCATGGATCATTTCCTTTACCGCAACGGCATCCTTCATGCCGAGGACGTTGCCATCCCCGACATCGCGGCCACCGTGGGCACGCCCTTCTACGTCTATTCCACCGCCACCCTGACCCGGCACTACCACCTCTTCACCGAGGCGCTCAGCCCGCTGCCGCACATGGTGTGCTTTGCCATCAAGTCGCTTTCGAATATCGCCGTCCTCAAGACATTGGGCGACCTTGGCGCCGGGATGGACGTTGTCTCGGGCGGCGAATACCGCCGCGCCAAGGCAGCCGGCGTGCCGGGTGACCGCATCGTGTTTTCCGGCGTCGGCAAGACGCGCGAGGAAATGCGGCTGGCCCTGACCGGCGGCATCCGCCAGTTCAACGTCGAAAGCGAACCGGAACTCCGCGCGCTGTCCGAGGTTGCCACCAGCCTTGGCCTGACCGCGCCGATCACCATCCGCGTGAACCCCGATGTCGATGCCAGGACGCACGAAAAGATCGCGACGGGGAAAAAGGAAAACAAGTTCGGCATCCCCATCGCCCGCGCGTCCGAGGTTTACGCCGAAGCCGCCCGCCTGCCCGGCCTGAAGATCATCGGCATCGACGTGCACATCGGCAGCCAGCTGACCGATCTGGAACCCTTCGAGCAGGCCTACCTCAAGGTGGCCGACCTTACCCGCCAGCTCCGCGCCGAAGGCCACACCATCACCCGCCTTGACCTTGGCGGCGGGCTTGGCATCCCCTACGAACGCTCCAACACCGCGCCGCCCCTGCCCACCGATTACGGTGCCCTCATCAAGCGCACCGTGGGCGACCTTGGCTGCGAGATCGAGATCGAGCCCGGTCGCCTCATCTCCGGCAACGCGGGCCTCCTCGTCGCCTCGGTGATCTATGTGAAGGAGGGCGAAGGCCGCGATTTCCTGATTCTCGACGCCGCGATGAACGATCTTGTCCGCCCCTCGATGTATGGCGCGCACCATGACATCGTGCCGGTGATCGAACCCGGCGCCGCCACCGAACCGCAGGCCTTTGATGTGGTCGGTCCGGTGTGCGAAACCGGCGATACCTTCGCCAAGGCCCGCCCGCTGGCGCCGCTGCATGAGGGCGATCTGGTCGCCTTCCGGTCCGCCGGGGCTTACGGCGCGGTGATGGCGTCGGAATACAACACCCGGCCCCTGATCCCCGAAGTTCTGGTGCATGGGGATCACTTCGCCGTCATTCGCGCCCGTCCGACCTTTGACGAAATCCTCAATCGCGATACCATCCCCGAATGGCTGTGACACCCCGTCACGCCAGAAGGCAGGTTCGATGACCCGACGCGCGCCCCCGGCCACGCTGCAATCCCTCGTCTGGCCGATGCGGCTGACGCTTCTTGGGCTGTGGGCGGAACGGCTGGCGCGGGCGTTCTGGCCGCTCTGGTCGCTGATGCTGGCCACCGTCGCCGCGTTGACCTTCGGCGTGCAGGACCTCGGCCCGCTCCTTTGGGTGCAGATCGCCGGCGCGGTGATCGCCCTTGCCGCCCTTGCGCTTCTTGTGCTTGGCTTGCGCCGCTTCCGCCGCCCGACCGCAGGTGACGCGCTCGATCGGCTGGATGCCACGATGCCCGGCCGCCCCATCGCCGCGCTGACCGACACCCAAGCCATCGGCACCGATGACCCCGCCTCGCTTGCCGTCTGGCAGGCCCACAAGGACCGCATGGCAAAACGCGCGGCCGCAGCCCAACCCGTGCGCCCCGACCTGCGCCTGTCCTCGCGCGACCCGTTTTCGCTGCGCTACGTGGCCCTCACCGCCTTCGTCATGGCCGTCCTCTTCGGCTCGTTCTGGCGCGTCACCTCTGTCGCGGGCCTCGCCCCCGGTGCCGCCGAAGCGATGCCCTCGGGCCCGACATGGGAAGGTTGGGCGCAGCCCCCTGCCTACACCGGCAAGCCGACGCTCTACCTCAACGACATCACCGCCACCACGCTGGAACTGCCCACCGGCACCCGCGTGCAGGTCCGCCTGTACGGCGCCGAAGGCAGCCTGACCGTCGAACAGACCATCGCCGCCGCCGCGCCCCCGCCCGCGCCATCCGCCGAACCCGCAGCCGCCGTGCCGGACGGGATGCAGGGCGTCCACGACCTGACCGTCGCGCAATCCGGTCGCCTTGCCATCGAAGGCCCCTCGGGCCGCGAATGGCAGATCGCCGCCAAACCGGACGCAGGCCCCACGATCGCCATATCCGGCAACATGGGGCGCGAGGCTGACGGCCGCTTCAAGCAGGGTTTCACCGCCAGCGACGATTACGGTGTCGTTGCCGGCCGCGTCACCATCACCCTCGACATGGCCGCCGTCGACCGCCGCCACGGCCTGACCGTTGACCCCGAGGCTGTCGAACCAGTCACCCTCGACCTGCCGATGCCGATGACCGGCAAGCGCACCGAGATGACCGAAATGCTGGTCGACGACCTGTCGAAACACGTCTTCGCCAACCTGCCCGTGACGATGGTTTTCGCTGCCGTCGACGCCGCGGGGCAGGAAGGCCAGTCCGCCCCCTATGCCGTCACATTGCCCGGCAAACGCTTCTTCGACCCGCTCGCTGCCGCACTGATCGAGATGCGGCGCGACATCCTGTGGAACCGCGTCAACGCCCCCCGCGCCGCGCAGATCCTGAAGGCCGTCACCAACAAGCCCGAAGGTTTCATCCGCCACGAACGCGCCTTCCTGCGCCTGCGTGTGCTGATGCGGACCCTCGACGCCCAGAAGGCAGCCCTCACCACCGAACAGCGCGACGCTCTGGCCGAGGAGCTTTGGCAGATTTCCCTGATGGTGGAGGAAGGTAACCTCCACTCCGCCCTCGAACGCCTGCAACGCGCACAGGACCGGCTGGACGAAGCCATCAAGAACGGCGCCTCGCCCGAGGAAATCGAACAGCTGATGCGCGAAATGCAGCAGGCGCTGAACGAATACACCCGCGAACTGGCCGAAGAGGCGCAGCGCAACCCCGGCGACCAGCAGCAGTCGGAAATGATGCAAGGCCAGATGATGTCGGCCGATCAGCTTCAGCAGATGATGGACGAACTCCAGCGCCTGATGGAAGAAGGCAAGACCGCCGAAGCAGCCGAGTTGATGGAACAACTCCGCCAGCTGATGGAAAACATGCAGGTGGTGCAGGGTCAGGGCGGGCAGGGCCAAGGCCAGGGCAGCCCCGGCCAGCAGGCCATGCGCGACCTTGGCGACACGCTGCGCGACCAGCAGGAATTGTCCGACGACGCCTACCGCGATATGCAGCAGGGCGAAGATGGCCAACAGCCCGGCGACCAGCAGCAAGGCGAAAACGGCCAGCAGCCGGGCGAACAGCCCGGCCAAGGGCAGGACGGCCAGCAGGGCCAAGGTCAGGGACAGGCCCAGGATCAGGGCACCCTGACCGACCGCCAGCGCGACCTGCGCCAACGCCTGAACCAGTTGCAGAACGGCCAGCTTCCCGGCGACGGCACCGAACAGGGCGAGGCTGGCCGCCAGAAACTTGACGACGCCGGCCGCGCGATGGAAGAGGCCGAGGATGCCCTGCGCGACGGCGATCTTGACGGCGCGCTCGACCGTCAGGCCGACGCGCTGCAATCCCTGCGCGACGGGATGCGCAATTTTGGCGAGGCGCTGACCCAGGAACAGCGCGAAAACCGCGACGGTCAGGGCGGCGAAGAGTTTGGCCGCGCCGACCCGAACGGCCGCGATCCGTTGGGCCGCGAGGCTGGCGAGGATAGCGCCCGCATCGGCTCGGACCAGAACATGGTGCAGAACGACCCGAACCAGCGCGCGCAGGAATTGCTTGACGAGATCCGCCGCCGCTCCGGCGACCTGACCCGCCCCGGCGAGGAACTGGATTACCTCAAGCGCCTGCTCGAGATGTTCTGACGCGGGCCGGATCACGCCAAATCCGCCCCGGGCCCGCGCTTTCAACCGCTCCGCCATTCCCCGCGCACGGTTTCCTTCCCAGGCGCTTCCTCCTAGGCTGACCGCATGACACCCCAGCCCCGCATCGCCGCCCTTGATCTTGCCCGCACGCTGGCCGTCGTCGGCATGGTGATCTTCCACTTCACCTTCGATCTGCAGATGTTCGGCCACGTCGCCCCCGGCACGACGCAGCTGCCGTTTTGGTATTACTTCGCCCGCCTCGTCGCCGGGAGCTTTCTGTTTCTTGCCGGGGTCAGCCTGTGGCTGGCGCATGGGCGGGGCATCCGCTGGCCCGCGTTTTGGCGCCGGTTCCTGATGGTCGCCGGGGCGGCGGCGCTGGTGTCGATCGCCAGCATCTGGGTTACACCCGGCGGCTTCATCTGGTTCGGCATCCTGCACGCCATCGCCATCGCCAGCCTTATCGGGCTTTTGTTCCTGCAGCTTCCCACCGTGATCACGCTGGCGGTGGCGGCACTCGCCTTTGCGTTGCCGTGGGTCGCAATCGACGCACGCTTCGACAGCCTGTGGCTGATCTGGCTGGGCCTTGCCGAAACCCGCCCCTTCATGGCCGATTACGTGCCCCTTCTGCCGTGGCTCGCGCCGTTCCTTGCCGGGATCGCGCTTGGCCGCATCGGCAGCCAGACCGGCCTCTGGGCACGCCTGACCCGCAGCACCAGCCCCGCGTTCCGAAAGTTGACCTTTCCGGGCCGCCACAGCCTTGTGATCTACCTGTTGCACCAGCCGTTGCTGGTTGCAGGCTTCATCGCCTACGCCTGGATCGCGCGCTAAGAAAACGGGTCCTGCACTTTCGCGCAGGACCCTACTGGCAGCTGAAATACTCTCTGGCAGAATGCCGTCGAAAGAGACGAGCCCCGCAGTGGGGCGTTGTTGAAAACATCTTCACTCGTTACCCCTTAAGTATAGCTTACTATCCGGTTAAGCGCTCCCCCTCCGGGTGTAGACAAGCCGTTTCCATATGCAGCCACGTCTCAACCCAAGGCTGTATTTCCTCTGCCAGCCGCGCCCTTTCCCTTTGCCGTCCAGTGCGCTAATCCCTTTCCCGGGCTGCTTTCGGGGACCACGCAATGAAATTCACGCTTTCCTGGCTTCGGGACCATCTCGAAACCACCGCCACCATCGACCAGATCACCGAAGCGCTGACCGACCTCGGGCTTGAGGTCGAAGGCGTTGAAGACCCCGCCCGTGTGCTGGGTGCCTTCCGCATCTGCCGCGTGATCGAGGCGGTGCAGCACCCCAACGCCGACCGCCTGCGCCTGTGCCGGGTGGAAACCTACCCCGATGGCCCCGGCGGCCGGATGGAAGAGGTGCAGGTCGTCTGCGGCGCCCCGAACGCCCGCACCGGCCTTGTCGGCGTGTTCGCACCCGTGGGCACCCACGTCCCCGGCACCGGCGTTGACCTGAAACCCGGCAACATCCGCGGCGTCGATTCGAACGGGATGCTCTGCTCGGAACGCGAACTGATGTTGTCGGACAACCACGACGGAATCATCGACCTGCCCGCCGACGCCCCCTTGGGCGCACGCTTCATCGACTGGCGCGGCCTCAATGATCCGATGGTGGAAATCAAGGTCACCCCGAACCGCCCCGACGCGCTTGGCGTGCGCGGCATCGCCCGCGACCTTGCAGCCCGCGCCATCGGCACCCTGAAGGCGCACCGCATCGACCCGGTGAAAGGCGCCTTCCCCTCGCCCATCGCCGTGCGCATCGACGACGCACTGAAGGCCAAAGGCTGCCCCCATTTCGCTGGTCGCCTGATCCGCGGCGTCAAGAACGGCCCCTCGCCCGACTGGATGCAGGCGCGGCTCAAGGCCATCGGCCTGCGGCCCATTTCAGCGCTTGTCGACATCACCAACTACTTCACCTTCGGGCTGAACCGCCCGCTGCACGTTTTTGACGCGGCCAAGGTGAAAGGCGACCTCCGCGTCCACGCCGCAACGGGTGGCGAAACGCTTCTCGCGCTCGACGGCAAGACCTACACCCTCGCCCCCGGCCAGATGGTGATCTCCGACGACCACGGCCCAGAATCCCTTGCCGGCATCATGGGTGGCGAGGCGTCTGGCTGCACGCCCGATACAACCGACGTGTTCCTCGAATCCGCTTGGTGGGACCCGATCACCATCGCCGCCACCGGCCGTGCGCTGAAGATCAACTCCGATGCCCGCTACCGCTTTGAACGCGGCGTCGATCCCGCCTTCACCCTGCCGGGGCTGGAGGCCGCGACCCGCATGATCCTTGATCTTTGCGGCGGCGAAGCCTCCGACATCGTGCAGGACGGAGCGCCGATCGACACCCGCCGCGCCTACCGGCTGAACCCCGCCCGCGTGATCTCCCTCGTCGGCATGGATATCCCCGAGGCCACCCAGCGCGCCACGCTGGAGGCGCTCGGCTTCACGCTGGATGGCGCGATGGCCACCCCGCCCTCGTGGCGCCCCGACATTCTGGGCGAGGCTGATCTGGTCGAGGAAGTCGCCCGCATCGCCTCGCTGACGAAACTGAAAGGCGCACCCCTCGCCCGCACCCTCCCCGGCGTGCCGAAACCGATCCTGACGCCGCTGCAAGTGCGCGAACGCAGCACCCGCCGCACGCTGGCAGCGCTTGGCTACAACGAATGCGTCACCTACAGCTTCATCGACCAGACTTCCGCCGCGCTCTTCGGTGGCGGCGCTGATGCCGTGCGCATCGACAACCCGATCTCGTCGGAAATGTCGCACCTGCGCCCCGACCTTCTGCCCGGCCTTCTGCAAGCCGCCGCCCGCAATCAGGCGCGCGGCTTCATGGACCTTGCCCTCTTCGAGATCGGCCCCGCCTTCCACGGCGGCGAACCCGGCGACCAGCACCTGCAGGCCGCCGGCCTTCTGATCGGTCAGGCCGCCCGCCGCGACCCGCATGGATCGCGCCGCTTGGCCGATGTCTACGACGCCAAGGCCGACGCCGAGGCTGTGCTGGCAGCCCTCGGCGCGCCCGCCCGCGCCCAGATCACCCGGACCGCCGCCGCGTGGTTCCACCCCGGCCGCTCCGGCGTGATCGGGCTTGGCCCCAACGTCATGGCCACCTTCGGCGAAGTCCACCCCCGCATCCTGCAAACGCTGGATGTGAAAGGCCCCGCCTTGGCCTTCACCATCCTCATCGCCAACGTGCCCTACCCCAAGGTGAAAACCCCCACCCGCCCGGCGCTTGTGATTTCCGATCTGCAAGCCGTCGACCGCGACTTCGCCTTCACAGTTGACGCAAAGGTGGAGGCGCTGACCGCCGTCAACGCCGCCCTCGGTGCTGACAAGGCGCTGATCGAAAGCGTCCGCGTGTTCGACCAGTTCACCGGCGACAAGGCCGAGGCGCAGATGGGCGCAGGCAAGAAGTCCATCGCCCTCGCCGTTCGCCTGCAACCAAAGGACAAGACCCTGACCGAAGCCGAGATCGAGGCGGTCTCTGCCAAGATCGTGGAAAAGGTCACCAAGGCCACCGGCGGCACGCTGCGCGGATAAAAAAGGGGGCAGGTTCGACCTGCCCCCATCGTCATGAAAATTGTTCTGTCCGAAAGTCTTAGAAGCCATAGACGAGCGCGACACCAAGCTTGCTGTCGGTTTCGATATCACGGCTGTCGTTGTATTCGGTCAGATAGCTGACCCGCGTAGAAAATGCGTCCGTCATCTTGAAGCTAACGCCCAGGTCGTTGTTCACCCGCAGCGCCGAATCCGACTTCAGGATATCGGTATCGTTGGTCATGAAGATGTTTTCGTTGAACGCATAGTAGAACCGCGACGACGCGATATAGCCGATCTCGGTTTCGCTCATCAGGTCACCGTATTGCAGATAGCTTACGCCGACACCTGCCTGCACACGCCAGGTCATCTGATCGGTGTTGAAGACGCGGTAACCGGGACCGACACCAAGGAAAGCGTCACGGCGCACAAAGTCTTCCGGGCCGGTCAGCGGGTCGGCATCATCAAGGCCGCCCTCTTCCGCAAGCCCGTCCATCTCGATCCGGCCAAGGACGAAACCGTAGAAACTGTCGTTGAAGTACAGGTTCGCATCATAGACCGCGAACAGGTCTTCTGTCGTCGAGGTGCCTTCGTCGTCGCTGAATTCGATTGCGGTACCAATCGACTGCACAAAGTTGCCTTGCGCATAGCGCAGACGCGCGCCGATCGTCAGATCCTGGCTTTCGTTGTTGCCGGTCTGGCCCGAATAGGCCAGCGAGGCCGAACCCGACAGGCCCGGCCGGAATTCCGGATTGCCAAAGCGGCTTTCGTCTTCCGAACGGTCAAAATCGTCCTGCACGTTCTCTTCGATATCGTCCAGACGGTCGTTCAGCGTGTCGATGCCGGTCAGTTCGGTTTGCGCGGCAGCGGCGCCCGCCAGCATCAGACCAAAGGCCGACACGGACGCCAGAAGGGTAACATGTTTCATGGCTCATCCTTTCAGAGGTGGCTGCGGCCCAAAGGTTCAAGCCGCGAAATGCCTTGACCCCGATCTATGCGGCGGGCGCCCTGAACTGAAATTCGGAATACTTGAGGCTGTGGCCAGCATTACTCATGGAACAATTCCAACGGTGGCGGAACGGCCCAAGCCACTTTCAAGCCGCTGTAATACCTTGATTAATCTGTCTTGCCCGAACCTTTGGCACGCCATCGTCCGCCGCGTCAGCGCCAATACCGGTGGTTTCCGCATCGCGCACCGCCGCAAGCAGTGTCGTTCGCGCAACGCTTGTCAGGTCTTCTTCCAGGCTTTCGCGCCACACCGCCCAGGCCTCCTGCGCCATGCGTGGTGCATCGGGCACTACGGCCAGCCTTTCCGTGGCAATCAACCCGGCGCACTGCGTCATCGGCAGATAGGCGGACAATCCCTGCTGCAGCAAAAGCGGCAGTGCAGGGCAGCCCGTGTCCAGCGACAGGGCCGGCTCAGCCAGTTCCAGCCGGCCAGCGTGCAGCGCGCGAAACTGCGGCCCCCAATCGATGTTGACATAGCGGCCATGCAGGTCAGCCAAGGACGGTTTCGGCCATGCCGCCACCAACACCAACTCGTCCTCTGCAATGCGTTCGGCCCGCAACCCCGCCCCGGCCAGCGGGCCGTAGGTCAGGCACGCCTGCACCTCACCTTCCGCCATCGCGCGGGCCAGCACGGTAGGCGAGCCTGTCTCGCCACGCAGTGAAAGATCATCCCGCGCCTCGCGCAGCTCCGCCAGCCAGCGAAACCCGATGCCCGGCCACAACCCCGCCTCGGCCCCGATCACCAGCGTGCGGCTGCGCCCCTCCGCCGCCGAGATTTCCTGCCGCGCCCGTTCCCACGTCTGCAATAGCGCCGTTGCATGCGAGGTGAACGCCCGCCCGCCCGGCGTCAGTTCGGTGCCGGTCTTCGCGCGCAGGAACAAGGGCTGGCCCAGCATCTCCTCCAGCCGCTGCACGCGCAGGCTGACCGCCGATTGCGTGACATGCAACCGCTCCGACGCGGCAATGAACGACCCGGTTTCACTAACCGTCAGAAACGTCTTGAGAAGGGCAATATCCACGCGGGTCCCCTTGGCTGGCACGGCGACCGGGGCTTTCGGTCATCGTGCCAACACAAAGCCAGCGGGAAAGTTCCCTTTGTTCATCAGGGGCTTGTCTCAGACCTCAGCGGCGCGGCAGCCAGGATCGGAACCACGCACCCAGCCGGCCAAAGAATCCGCGCGCCTGCTTTCGCGCCTCCTCCGCCCGGCCCTCGGCACTGTCCCAGACCTCGCCCGCATCGGCCAGCGCCGGGTCAACCATCCGCTCGCGGAACTGCATCCACATCTTGCGCAGCATGAAGATGATGAAGGCCAGGAACGACAGGATGATGATGTTGACCCACGGGATCAACGTCACGTCCGGCCCCTCCACCCGCGCGATGCTGACCGCGTTCGGAAAGATCGAAAAGATCGGCAAGCGCCAGCCGTAATGCGTGATCGCCACCCACTGCGGGTTGGACTTGTCGGATTTCAGGTTCTGCGCCTCGGCCTGAAGCGTGCTGCTGTCCCACTTGAAATACGGCGGCCAGAACCAGCCGGTATCCTCGTTGCGGTAGACCATCACGCTGTCGCCATCTGGGTAGACCGCGTCGATGAACCGGATGTCACGGATCGTGGCGGTGGTTTCTACCCCGGTCCCGGTATCCTCGATCGCGTAGAACATCCAGTTCGCCCCGATGGGCGTGTTCTTGTTGTAGGTGTTGATGATGTGCACCACATCGCGCTGCGGCAGCGTGTAATGCAGGAACGCCCCGATGATCAGAACGGCGAAGATTCGCAGCCCCCATTTGATCTTGGTCCACATGGCCGTTCCTTTCAGTCCCAATTGACGAAGTAGATGGTAGCGATGAAGCCGATGGTCGGAATGATATAGATAAGCCACAGCAGGCGCTTTTTCAGCCCCTTCTCGTAATGCGCCATCCCGTCCTCGATGAACGCAGTGCGCTCGGCTTGGCTTGCATCCTCACGCGCGGGGTCGCCGTCCCACGCCTTTTCCAGCTTTTCCCGTCGGACCGACCGCGAATACACCGCCGTCAGGAAGTAGGCGATCGTCAGCCCGATATACAGCAGGAATGCCAGCTTCAGCCATCCAAGGATCATTCTCGCCCCCTGTCCCGCACGCTGCGGCCCACAGCACCCCATGGCCCCACGATATCACGCGCAGGCTTCGGCCCCTCGGCCATCTGTGGCCGCTGCGCCTCGTCCATCGCAGGCTCGGGGCCGAACAGCGCCGCCCGCGCGCCTTCCCTGTCCACCTGATACTCCCGCGCAAGGAAATCCGCGACATAAGTCTTCTTCCGCTCGCTCCAGGTGGCGTAGCTTTGGTAAAACAGTTCCTTGTGGACGATATACATCTGCCGCACGTCCATCGGCGCCAGTTCCGCCAGCAGCATGTTCACCAGATCACGGTCGCGCCCCGCCTTGGCCCTCAGCGTGTAGAAATACGCCGGATGCTCCGAGGTGATCTTCGGCCAAGGCCCGCCCCCCTCCACCCAGCGCAAAAGCGCCGCCAGCCCAAGAAACTCCTCCGGCAGCGAAGACCCAAGGCGGTAGGCGATCTTCCTCAGCTCCGTCCGCCGCGCATCGCCGATCTCGATGCCAAGCGCGTCCGCCGCCTCGACCAGAATGAAATCCATCTTCTGGCGCAAGACAGCGGCCGCATCCATCCCCCGCGCCTGCACGATCGGCTCCACCAGATTGTTGCGCTCCAGCCAATCGGCGATCTGGTTGCGCAGGGTCAGGTCCATCACCTGCGCAATCGGCACCTCGCCCAGCGATTTCCACGGCAGCGTCGAAATCGCGCCCGGAAAGCGCACATCGCGAAAGATGTAGACCCCGCCGAAATGGCTGGTCCAGAAGTTCGGCTGCTGGAACGTCATCGCAGGCAGGCTGATCGGCACCCGCGTCACATCGCCGGTCTTTTTCGCAAGGCCAATCATCTCGGCAATCAGCACATCGTCGCGCCACCCGTCCGGCTCACTGCGAAACCGCGTGATCAGCGCGGCAAGCTTGCCCGCATCCGCCACATGCCCGCCGATGGTATCCGCCTCCACCGTGATCTGCCGGATGTCAAAAAGCTTGGCCGGCGTATCCACCGCATAGACCGAATTCTGCAACTCCCCACACACCGCATCCCGCGCCGTCAGCGCAAAAAGCTGCGCCTCGTTCGTCTCGATGAACTGCGTCAGAATTCCCCGGCTGGTGGAGAACTTGATGTTGAGCAAAGGCGCATCCTTCTGCGCCGTGGTCAGGAGGATGAACTGCCGGTTTGCCCCATTGGGGTTGAGGTAGAGGTCATCATCCAGCTCATCCCCGATTTCGGGGGAATAACCCGACAGGTCGATGTGGAAATCGGTCAGCTTCGTCGTCTTGCCGGTCAGATGCTTCAATGCCCGATTATACCGCTCGACAAGCGCCGGTGACGACACCTCGATCAGGTTCCCGAACATGAGACCGCGTTGGATGAGGCGCTTCATCTACAAACTCCGGTCCCGATGTTTGAGCCCTCTATCACCACAAAGGGTTTCTCACTGGCCTCCACCCAAGTATCAATCTGCATGACAACAGTGTTTACGAATGTCGCATGTTCAAAGTCTGACGCTTTTCCCGGTATGGAAGAAGCGATCACTTTGAATGAAGAGGAACGTGAACCAGCGTCGACGATAGTCTTGAGTGGGTAACTCTCATTTCCAAACCCGGAGTGATAGATGACGCCGGTCTCCATATCGACCACGAGATCATTGGCGAGATAGGCTTCCGCGAGACGGTTTAGTGCTAGGTCGCCACTTGCCGAAAGCTCGAACACCTGGCGGAGCTGACAACGCATAGAACCGGCCGTAGCTTCACACGGCAGAGCTATCATCGAAACGATTGACAGGCGTGCAACTTGGGCGGCCGTCATTGCTTGCCTTCGTGATGTTGGACGAAGCCTTCGATAGATCCGTAGCACTCCTTTACCAGCCTTTGCTGGGCGATCATCATCTTCGAGCCGCGCTCGGACCATCCGTGCGCCTCGAACATTTTTTGTGTCCCGCCATACTTCTCTTTGGCAATCCGCGCGATTGCCTTCGCGTCCCAGCCCGGTTCGTGTGCCATCACCCCTTCCCCCCTTCACCATCCACCATCCGCATCCCGATCCGCCGGTTCATCTCCTGCGCCCTGACCAGCCACACGAACGCCAGCACCGGCCCCCACAACATCGCAAACAACGCCGACCGCCCCAGAAAGAACCCCAATCGCTCCACCGGGGCCGCCAGAACCCGCGCCCAGACCCCCTCGTTGATTGCCGCATACAAGGCCAATGCCACACCGGCCCCCACCGCGAACGCGACTACCGCAGTCACCCCCACCGCCCGCGCCAGCGCCACCTGCGACAGGGTCCCGCGCCCCACCAGCCACCCCGGCAACCACGCCACCAGCGCGCACAACCCCACCAGCGGCAGGATCGTGTTCCACAGGGTCAGGCGCAGCCCCTCACTCACCCCTTCCCCTCCAGATACCGCCGCTTCGCCTCTTCCGTCCGCCCGAACTCCCGCACCATCGCCTCGATGGCCACCTCGTCCGACTTGTCCGCATAGCGGAATTCCGAATCCGCGTAGCGGTTGATCTCCTGCACGACCATCTCCACCGTGATCGGCGTCATCAGCCCCCGGATCATCGCCAGCTTCTCGTCATACCCCTTGAACAGGAACAGGTCCGGCTCCTCCATCCACGCGTCCGGCAGTTCGAAATCCATCGCCCGCACCTTCACGGCGTCGGTGATGTTCTTGATCGCGCGGCCCGTGAACCGGTCATCTGCCACCTGTATCGCCTTCAGATACGCCCCGATCTTGGCGATGGTATCCAAGGGCCCGATATCCCGCGCCACCTGATCCCAGACCTTCAAAAGCCCATCCTCATGCGGCTTCGAATGCCCTTCGAAACTGGCCGCCACCGCCTTCCGGATCTCCTGCGCCGCGAACAACTGATGGTCCCCGACCGGAATCGAGTGGTTCTTCCCCAACAACAGGCTCAGGATATCAATGTAATCCTCGCGGGTCTGCGGCCCGTCCACCAAAAACCGCGCCCCGGCCCGCTGGCGCAGCGCGTCGTCCACATTCTCCGGAAAGTTGGAGAACATCCCGAACGTGCAATTCCCCCGCACCACCGTATTGGCCCCGGCGAACGCCCCCATGAACACCGCCGTCACCTCCTGCTGACCGGCGCTGGACTGCCGATCCCCGCGCTTGCCCGCCACCTGGTCAATGTCGTCGATCGTGCCGAAGGCGATCACCGTCGGGTCCAGCACGTTGTCGATGAACGCCTTGGCGTTCTGCCCCGACTTGCCCTGATAGCTGTCGATCTGGTCGATGGAGAAGTTCTGATACCGGAACGGATACCCCGCCACCTTGCAGTAATCGTTCAGCAATCCCGCCATCATCTGAATGAGCGTGGTCTTGCCGGTCCCCGGCTTGCCATCCCCCATGAAGGTAAAGATGAACCCGCCCAACTCTGCAAACGGGTTCAGCCGCCGCTCGAAATCATAAGCCATCAGCATCTTCGCCAAGCGCAGGCTTTGATACTTGGCGATGTGGTTGCCCACCACCTCCTCGGGCTTCTTGAACTGCATGGTCAGGACGCCACCCTTGGCCGCCCGCGCCGGCTTGAAGCCAGCGATCGTCAGCCCGTCCGCCTCGACCTTCCAGCTGCCGCTGGTGAACGCCCCCATCCGCGCCGCCCCCTCGGCACGCAAGGCAACCTTCTTCATCAACGCCTCGGCAAAGGCCGCGACCACCACCACCAGCCGCACCTCATCGGTCGCCAGTGCACCAATATCCTGATCCAGCTCCCACAACGCGCCCTGCAACGCCAACGGAGCGTTATCCGTCAGCACCTCCTCCACCTCGCCGATCTCGACCGTCGCCGATCCCAGATGCGGCGCCAGCAGAAACGCCGTCGCATTGGCAAAGGTGTACAGCACCGCCAGCGCCTCGGCCTGCAAGCCTTCGGTAAACTCCGCCCGCTTGCCCTCCGGCAACCGCGCCTCAAGGTTGGCCTTCTTCAACTCTGCCAGCCCCGACTGCGCCGCCAGCGTCTCGCCCATCGCCAGCGCAATCGCGATCCCGCGCCGCAGCGCGCTCAACACCGCCGCCTGCACCGGCGACACAAGGCCATCGCTTAAGCCCTCCACCCGCTCGGCAATCCGCACCCCACCGGGCCGCGCGGTGGACCGCGTCACCATCCCCGGCACGGTGGACCGGAACCGCGGCCGCGTCCCGATCCCCGATGACCGCTCGGCCTGCGCCACGTCAACGGCTTTCGCCAGCCGCGGCGCATGATCGAACCCCAGAACCATCCCCAGCGCCGCTTCATACTGCGCCCGGATCGTGTCTTCTCTCAGTTCCATCGTGTCCCGCGTGCTCACCAGCCAACCCTTTCATCTGTCCACAAATATCTCGGGGGTCCGGGGGCTGGCCCCCGGCTAGCGCGTCGGAATGATCCGCCCGCCCGCCCCCACGACAAACTTCCTCAAATCCCGAAAGCCCGCCGGGTTCTGCTCCACCATCACCTGATAGGGCCGCTCCGGCACGATGATCATCCGCTCGGTCAGCGTTGTCCCGGTCTCGGCACCCAGCAGCGGGTCCAGCTTGTAGACCTGCCGCACATCGGTGGAAAACCAGCCATCCTTGACCGTCTCCTCCCGGTCTGACTGCAGGTCCTCCACCGTCCAGACCAGCGCCCAATCCTCGTCATCCGGCGCCTTGGCATCCTCCAGCACCTTCGAGATCGGCCCCGACTGCAAGGTAAACCCGGCCGAATACATCGGCCCAAGGATCACCCGCCGCAGCCGCACCGGGTGTAGATCGTCGAAGTCCTTGTCGAACCCGGTGGCGATGGTCAAAAGCTTCAGCCCGCCCAGCGATTGCGCCATCAGGGCCGCCTGCGCCTGCGGCCAGCGGTATTCATCGTTGGGCAGCGGCTTCTTCCCGCCATCCTCCACGTCCATCAGATAGACAACCGGCAGGTTCGCCTGCGCATCCCACACCGCCCAATGCACAAGGAAATGCCGCCGCTCGCCGACATTGGCGATCCACTGCGCATCCGGGTCATTGCGCGCCCAGAAGATCCCGCCCCGCACCAGCGCCTCGTAATAATACCGCTGCGACAGCGCGAACTGCAGCGCAGTCGGGATCGTCAGGTCACCCACGATCTGCCGCACCATCCGGTCCTTCATCTCGGCTTCCGACGGCATCCCCGCCAGATGCCGCTCGGCCTGCTGCGCATCGACCGCCATCGTCATCAATTCCTGCGCCACCGGAAACCCGCTTTCGTGCCGGTCGATGGTCAGCCTTGGCGCCGTGTCGCCGCGCCCGGTCATCAGGTACTTGTGGCTCAGCGCATGAAACGTGGTGGCGACGGCGGTCAGATACCGCCCCAGAACCCGCGTCTCGGTCCGGTTAAGCCGCCCCTCGGCCTCGAACTCCGCCGCAACCTGGCCCAGATGGCCAGAGATGCGACTGAACTTCGCAAAATAGCGCCGCGCGACCAGCGTGTCGTAAAGCTCGGCATGGTCCGACGTCAGCTGGTCCTTGACCTCGTTCGCCACTTATTCCCCATACGCGTTCTTGTCGTGCTTTTCGACAATCGCGGCGAACCGGCGCGCAAAGCGTTCATCCGCCTTCGCCTTCTGTTCAAGGATCTGGCGGGCAAAGACCATGTGCCCCTCATGCGCTTCCAGCATGTCGGCCATCTTGTCGTTGGTCGCAGCCCCAATGGCCGCCATCGCGGTCTGGGCCTCCTGGTCGGTCTTCACCCCGATCTCGTTGATCCGGTGCGCCACGTCCTGCTGCTGGGCGGTCTTCAACGACGAGGTCAGCGCGTCATACAGCACCACCCGCTGCTTGGTGTCCGTCTGCAGCTTGTTGATCAGCACCAGCTGCGTCGCCGCCTGGTTCTGCAAGCTGTCGACCCAGGTCTTGCCCTTCTCGATATAGCGCTCCAGCGTCTGGGACTTCGCCAGCTTCACCTGCTCGTCCTGCACCAGCGCGTTGTATTTCGCGTTCAGGTTGGCCAGTTCCGTCTCCAGCTTGGTGCGTGCCGAGGCGTCCTGCTCGACCGCGATCTTGTTCTCCAACTCGATGATCCTTGGGTCCAGCGCCCCAACTTCCGCCCGCACCGCCTCCAGCGCGCCCACGGTTTCTTCGCGCTCGGTCAGCGTCGAAGACAGGTTGCTCTCCACCCGCCCCTTTTGCGTGTTCAGAAGGTCAAGCTGCCCCTGCAACAGCCGCACGATCACGTCTGATTTGGAAATCAGGTCCTGCAACTTGTCATCGACCGAGGCGGCGCGCATCCGCTCCTGCCGCATCGATTCCGCCTTGGCGCTGGAAAAGATGCCGATGAAGCTTTCCATCCCGGTCTTCGACCGCATCTCTGCGAACTCCGCCGAAAAGCCTGCCGTCACATCATCAAGGCCCATGATCAGTTCGGCGATGTTGGCGTTCATCAGGTCGGTGTGCTTGTTAACATCCTCCAGCGTGGCGTTTTCCACGTCCAACGCCACACCCTGATCCAGCTTGGTCCGCGCCGCTTCGATCCTGCTGGTGATCGCGGAAATCTTCGCCTGCGCCTCGGCCACCTGAGCCTGGCTTTCCTTGATCTGCGTTTCGAAATCGGCCATCGCGCCCTCCTTTGAACCTGTCCGCATCACATATGGATGTTACGGGCAATTACATCACCCGGCGCCAAGAATTTCACCAGGCACCGCGCCGGGCAGTCTTGCCGCTTTTGCCGCAGTCGCCAAGTCCCGTTTCCAGCACCCGCCCTGCAATTCCTCTTTGCAGAAATATCCCGGGGTGCGCGAGGGGCTGGCCCCTCGCTCCCGTCGACGACATCAGACCGGAATGTTGTCGATCAGGCGCACACCGTCGATCCATGCGGCGGCCAGCATCCGTCGCGGTCGGGTCGGGTCGTCCGAAGGCATCAGCGTCTCGGCATCGCGCAACTCGATGTATTCCACCCGCTCGAACCCTGCCGCGCGCATCGTTTCCGCCGCCTCGCGGATCGCCATGCGGTCGGCATGGCCGGCGCGGATATCGTCCGCCGCCGCCGTGATCGCGGCGTAAAGCACCGGCGCCTTCACGCGCCCTGCCGCGGTCAGCCGCACGTTGCGCGACGACATCGCCAGCCCGTCCGCATCGCGGATCGTCTCGCAGCCGACCACCTCGACCGGGACGTTCAGGTCGCGCACCAGCCGCAGCACCACCTGCAATTGCTGCCAGTCCTTCTGCCCGAAATAGCCCCGGTCAGCCAAGGACATCCCGAACAGCTTGGTCACCACCGTCGCCACTCCGTCAAAATGCCCCGGCCGCATATAGCCTTCCAGCGGCTGCGCCACACCGGCCATGCTGACCGTGGTGATGAAGCCGTCCGGGTAGACCTCCTCCACCGGCGGTGCAAAGATCGCGTCCACTGGAACCGTCGCCAGCAGAGCCGCATCCGCGTCCTCGCTGCGCGGGTATTTCTTCAGATCCTCGGGGTTGTTGAACTGTTTGGGGTTCACAAAGATCGTCGTGACCACCCGGTCACACTCCCCCCGCGCCCGCCGCGCAAGGCTCAGATGCCCCTCGTGCAGCGCGCCCATTGTCGGCACCACGCCCACGGTTTCGCCCGCCGCCTTCCAGCCGCGCGACAGCGCGCGCAAGCCAGCCACCGTCCGGATGATCGGGGTCATTTCTTCACCGCAACCACGTCGGGGAAACTGTGCTCCGACGCCGGAAACGCGCCCGACCGCACCTCGGCCGCATAGGCCGCAATCGCCTCGTCCGCAGCCTTGCCCAATTCGGCATAGCGCTTCACGAACTTCGGGCGGAAATCGGTGAACAGGCCCAGCATGTCATCCACCACCAACACCTGCCCGTCGCACGCCGCCCCCGCACCGATGCCAATGGTCGGGATCGTCAGTGCCGCCGTGATCCGCCCCGCCAGACCCTCCGGCACCTTCTCCAGCACCACCGAAAACGCCCCCGCAGCTTCCACCGCCTTGGCGTCGGCCATCACCTTGTCGGCCTCCTCAGCCCGGCCCACCACCTTGTAGCCGCCCAGCGTGTTCACCGACTGCGGCGTCAGCCCCACATGCGCCATCACCGGCACGCCCCGCGCGGTCAGGAAGGCAATCGTCTCTGCCATATGCACCCCGCCCTCCAGCTTGACCGAAGGCGCCCCGGTTTCGGCCATCAGGCGGCTGGCGTTGCGAAACGCCTGCGCCGGGCTTTCCTCATAACTCCCGAACGGCATGTCGATCACCGGCATCGCCTTTGCCGCCCCCCGAACCACCGCCCGGCCATGCAGGATCATCATCTCCATCGTCACGCCCAGCGTCGACGGCAACCCGTGGATCACCATCCCCACCGAATCCCCCACCAGCACCACATCGCAATGCGCATCGACCAGCCGCGCCACCGGCGTCGAATACGCCGTCAGCACCACAAGAGGCACACCACCCTTGCGGGCGCGAATGTCAGGGGGCAGCACCGGGCGGACGGGGGCAGTCGCACTCATCTTGATGATCTCCGCGCCGGGCAGCTTTGTGCAGTTTTCGTCTTGCCTGACATATGGGCACAGGCAACTTCCCGCTGCAACAAATTTGCGCCGCACTGCAGCGGCCCGCAACGGGTTGACCTCCCGGCTCGCCTCGTCGTCAACTGCCCGAAACGGAGTAGCCCATGCCCCTGATCCAGCGCGTCACCCGCGACGGCACCGTGCCGGAAATCACCCGCCCAGATCCGGCCAAGGTGATCTTCGGCGACCCCGTCCACACCACATGGAGCCTTGAGGAAACCGATGGCCTTTACGCCGGGCTCTGGCAATCAAGCCCCGGCAAGTGGCGCATCAGCTATTCCGAGTGGGAGTATTTCCGCATCATCAGCGGCTATTCCGTGCTGACCAGCGCAGATGGCAGCGTCATCCAGCTTCACGCCGGCGACAGCATGATCATCCGCCCCGGCTATGAGGGAACGTGGGAGGTGGTGCAGACCACGCTCAAGGATTACGTCATCCGTCTGTAGACGTCGCCATCGTCGACGGCCCCGAAGTTCCCGCCGTCACCACCGGATTGTCCGGCAACGGCAGCGGGCAGTCTTCCGCGGGCAGACCCCGGCGCTTGCAGGCCGCCAGACGCTTCTTTTCGTCGCGCTCGCTGGCCTTGGCGATCTTCTTCAGATCTTTTTCCTTCTGCGCAATGGCCTGCGGCGATTCTGGCACCACACGGCCATAGGCGTCGTCCATCATCGGGCCTTCGGCAGCAAGGCTTTCCTCCTGCGACCGCACCTTGACCCGCGTGCCGGTGTCGACCCGGGAATAAAGGTCGATCGCATCCTGATTGAACAGCCGGATGCAGCCCGCGCTCGTGGCATGCCCGATCGACGCATTGTCGATGGTGCCATGTATCCGGAACATCGTGTCGCGCCCGCCGCGATAAAGATACATCGCCCGCGCGCCCAATGGGTTTTCAAGCCCCCCCGGCAGGCCCGCCGCATAGGCCGCGTACAAATCAGGCCGGGTGCGAACCATGTTCGCTGTCGGCTGCCAGGATGGCCACTCCGACTTGCGCCCGATCACGCCCGCGCCCCGGAACGACAGCCCCTCGCGCCCAACGGCGATCGGGTAACGGATCGCCCGCCCGCCATCCAGCACGTAGTAAAGCTTGCGCGCGAAGGTATCGACCACGATCATCCCCGGCTCGTCACCGGCGGTATAGGCCACCTCTTCGCGGCGGTTGCCTTCAAAGAGGTATTTCTCCGGCACCGGCTGGATGAAGAACTCCCCGTCCTGCACCCCTTCGTATCCGGGCACTTCAGCCTGAGATGTGGATTGCGTGGGGCTGCCGGCACAGGCGGCCAGCAATGGCAGGGCAAGGATCGCAGCGATCCGGGCAAAGGAGATGTTCACTGGGCAGACTCAGGGTTAGGGGCAACTGCCTCACCTTGCGCCACGCTCGCGTCCTTCCGTCAACCCCTGTTGGATCGAAATTTCCTGAATCTTAACAATACCCGAGGCCACACCCCCGATTCAGATCGGTTTCCGTTCAGGCCCTGTGCCACAGCGCGATACGTTCGGCCAAATCCGTGTTAATCTTGGTCTGTGGCTCCAATCAGGGGCAGCGGGAGGCTTCACAATGGGTATCGAAGCACTGATCGTCTTTCTTATCATCGGCGCGGTCGCAGGCTGGCTGGCCGGCCTGATCGTCAAGGGCTACGGCTACGGCCTTGTCGGCAACATCGTCGTCGGTATCGTCGGCGCCTTCATCGCGGGCTTACTTCTGCCGCGCGCAGGGTTCGGCATGGGCGGCGGCATGCTTGGCGCGATCATCTCGGCAACCATCGGCGCGGTGATTCTGCTGCTTCTGATCCGCCTGATCAAACGCGCCTGACGGGCCTGGCCGGCAGCCATCCGGCCCGACACCCTCATGGGCGACGCAAAAGCCTGCCCTATGGTCAGGCCCTGATCGCATAGCGGTCGGCTTCCTCGAACACGTCGATGGCCCGCGTCCCCGCAGCGATTTTCCCGCCATGCTGCACGCCCGCAGGAATCGAATAGCTGTCTCCCGGACGGTAGGTCCGTGTCTCGCCGCCGATGGTGAACTCGATCTCGCCTTCGACCACCGTGCCCCATTGGGCACCATGCGCATGCATCGGCAGCGTCATCGCCTTGTGAAAGGTAAAGAACACCACCAGCGCCGCATCCGACCGCACGACAGCCGTGGTCACCACGTCTTCGGGAAACGGCACGTCGATGGCGGCCAATGCGTTGATGAAATCCGGGTAGGGCATGATGCGTTCCTTCTGCCGGCATGGCTGGCTCTGGTCGGGTGTCCCGACAGTCCATTGGCGGCAAACAGGAAGGTCATTGCAAGAACCTAATCTTGCGATCGGCGCTTCGTCCGGTCAGTGAAAACGCCCGCCCCCGAAAGGGCGGGCGCAGGTCTTACGCCACCACGTTGAACGCAGGGCCGTAGGGGTAATGCGTGATATCTTCCGGCTCGTCCTCGGTCACGACAAAGATGTCATGCTCGCGGTAGCCGCCGGCGCCGGGCATTCCTTCCGGAATGGTCAGCATCGGCTCCATCGAGATCACCATGCCAGGCTCAAGCACCGTGTCGATATCCTCGCGCAGTTCCAGCGCCGCCTCGCGGCCATAGTAGTGCGACAGGATGCCGAACGAGTGACCGTAGCCGAAGGTCCGGTATTGCAGCATCTGCCGCTCGGCCAGGAACTCGTTGATCTTCATGGTGATCTCGGCACACGAGGCACCGGGGCGCAGCAGCTTCATGCCGAACTCATGGCTGTCGATGTTGGTCTGCCAGACCTTCATCGAGGCCGGGTCGACCTCGCCCACGAACAGCGTCCGCTCCAGCGCGGTGTAGTAGCCGCTGATCATCGGGAAGCAGTTCAGCGACAGGATATCGCCATGCTTCAGCTTGCGGTTCGTCACCGGGTTGTGCGCGCCGTCGGTGTTGATGCCCGACTGGAACCAGACCCAGGTGTCGCGGTATTCAGCATCCGGGAAACGCTTGGCAATCTCGCGCTCCATCGCGTCACGACCGGCAATGGATACCTCAAGCTCGGTCGCACCAACCTTGATCGCCTCGCGAATCGCATAGCCGCCCACATCGGCCACATTGGCCCCGTGCTTGATCATCGTGATCTCGGCTGGCGATTTCTTCATCCGCTGGAACATCGTCGCAGGCGCAATATCCATGCCCCGCTTCGGCTTCAGGAAGCTGTTCAGCTTCTCCATCCGCTCGACGGTCAGGTGATCAGCCTCACAGCCGATGTTCTTGCCCTCACCGGTGACCGAAGCCACCGCGCGCCACATGTTGTCGCGCGTCCAGTCGGTATAGGTGATGTTGTCGGCAATCGACCGGCGCCAAGGCTGGCCCGCATCGATCCCCGCCGAGATCGTCACGCATTCGGTTTTCGTCACCACGCAAGCATAAGGCCGCCCGAACGAGCAATAGAGAAAGCCCGAGTAATACGACACGTTGTGCATCGACGTCAGCACCACGGCGTCCAGCTCGTGCAGTTCCATGATCTCGCGCAGGCCTTCCAGCCGGTCGTGATATTCCTGATCGGCAAACGGCAGCGTGTCCTTCACCCCACCATTGTGGAAACGGTACATCGCGGGTCGGTTCAGTGTCATTGTCAGACCTCCGTCACGGGGATACGCCTTGCGGAACCCCGAAAGGTCCCGGCGTACAGGACGGACGCAAGGTGACCCCTGCAAGCAACGGGGAAACACCCCCTGCGGCGACGCCATCGCCACGGCTCACCCCTTCCCTGCCCGAAAACAAGCCGTTTGGCAAGCAAAAGCCGATTTCCCCCGGCCTTGGCTTGCACCGCGCCAATCGCTCCCCATCTAACAGCCAACCGTAAGACAGGAGGAACGCGATGCGCTGCCCGGTAGACAATGAGACCCTCGTAATGGCCGACCGTGGCGGGGTGGAAATCGATTATTGCCCCAAATGTCGCGGCGTGTGGCTTGACCGGGGCGAGCTGGACAAGATCATCGAACGCTCCCTTGGCGCACCAGCGCCCGCTCCCGCCGCACAACCAGCGCCCGCCCCACGCGGCGCAGCCCCCGTGTACCAGCCCGAACCGCCGCGCCATGCCCCGCAAGGCTACGCCGAGCCGCGCCGCCGGGATGACGACGACGACGATGACTATCGCCGCGGCTACAAGAAAAAGCGCAAGGAAAGCTTCCTGGGCGAGCTTTTCGACTTCTGATCCCGCCTCTTGCCTTCCCAAGCCCCCGGTCTCAGTCTCGGCTGAACCGGGGGTTTTCACATGCGCAACTTCGACGTTTCCAGCTGGCAGGGCTTCCTCACCACCGTTTTCGGCCTGGCACTCATCACCCTGATCGGCGTCGGCATCCGCGTCCTGATGATGCTTACCCTGCAAGCCCGCCAGCAGCGCATGAACCGCCAGATCAACGAACGCCTGAAAACCCTGATCGCTGCCTACCGCACCTTGGGCGGCTCGTTCACCGGCGAACTGACCGTCAGCCCCGCCCACATGCGCGACCTTGCCGATCCGGACGCCGCCCCCTCAGACCGACCCCGTCGCATCCGTGACGCGGTCGAGGCGGCGCTGGCCGACATCCTCCTCCTCGGCACCGAAGACCACGTCCGCCTCGCAGGCCAGGCCGCCGCCGACATGGCCGCGGGCCGCCCGATCCACACCGCCGACCTCGTCATCTCGCTGCGCGACTATATCCGCGAGGCGCTTGACCTCGACCCCGTGCCGAAATCCCTGACCATCCCCGCCCAAGGCCCGACTCGCCCGCAACCCGGCGGCGGTGCCCGTGGCGGCAAGGGCGCCGAGCGCGGCTCAGCCGGCGGCGGCGGAATCGGTGGCGGCATGGGTGGCGGCGGCATGGGCGGCGGGATGGGTTACTCCGACCCCGCCGATCCGACGCCCGATCCGCGCATCACACCGACCGCGTGACCCCGCCATCCACCCGCAGGTTCTGCCCGGTGATATACCCGGCACCCTCCGAGGCGAGGAAGCTGACCGTCGCGGCAATCTCGTCCACCCGGCCATAGCGCCCCATCGGAATCCGCGCCCGGAACTCCGCCTTCTCCGGCAGGCTGTCGATGAACCCCGGCAGGATGTTGTTCATCCGGATGCCTTGCGCCGCATACTTGTCGGCAAAAAGCTTGGTGAACACCGCCAGCCCCGCCCGCGCCACGGCCGAGGTCGGGAACATCGGGTCCGGCTCGAAGGTCGCAAAGGTGGTGATGTTGATGATGCTGCCGCCGGTGCCTTGGGCTTCCATGATCGGCGTCACCGCCCGCGTCGGACGCACCGCCGACAGGAAATAGATGTCGATCCCCTGATGCCAGGTCTCGTCCGAAATCTCCAGCAACGGCGCGCGCGGCCCGTGGCCAGCGCTGTTGACCAAAACGTCGATCCGCCCGAACTTCGCCATCACCGCATCGACCAACCGCTGCACATCGTCGTTGGATTGGTTCGACCCCGTGACGCCAACGCCCCCCAGACTTTCCGCAAGCGCCTGCCCTTTGCCCGACGACGACAGGATGCCCACCGCAAACCCGTCCGCCGCCAGCCGCCGCGCCGCTGCCGCCCCCATCCCAGACCCGCCCGCCGTGATCACCGCAACCTTTTGCATTGCATCCCCCTGCCCTTGCACCCCTCTGGATCATCCCCCAACACCCCCAAGTCAAGCGCTTCCCTCCCCCCTTGTGGGGGAGGGAGAGGGTGGGGGGCCGCCGCCGCACACGAACCGCACCCCTTGCCGAACTGCAGCAAACCGTCCCTAATCCCGCGAAGAAGGAGCATCCCATGCGCCCCGGCCCCCTGAACCTCATCACCGATGTCCCCGGCCTCCTCGTCGGTCATGCCCATGACGCAGCCCTCCGCTCCGGCTGCACTGTCATTACCGCCGACGCCCCCTTCACCGCCGCCGTCCACATCATGGGTGGCGCGCCGGGCACGCGTGAAACCGACCTCCTCGCCCCCGACCGCCTTGTGCAAAAGGTCGACGCGCTCGTCCTTTCCGGCGGTTCCGCTTTCGGCCTCGATGCCGCCTCCGGCGTGGCAGACACCCTGCGCGCCCAAGACCGGGGCTTCCCCGTCGGCCCGGTCCGCGTCCCCATCGTCCCCGCCGCGATCCTGTTCGATCTGCTGAACGGCGGCGACAAGGCGTGGGACCGCAACCCCTACTACGCCCTCGGTCGTCAGGCCCTCACCGCTGCCGCCACCGATTTCGCCCTCGGCACCGTTGGCGCAGGCTTCGGCGCGACGACCGACCGCCTCAAGGGCGGCCTCGGCTCCGCCTCCGCGATCCTGCCCTCCGGCATCACCGTGGGCGCACTGGTCGCGGTCAATTCGCTCGGCTCCGTCACCGTGGGCGACGGCCCGCATTTCTGGGCCGCCTCGTGGGAGGAAGGCTCCGAATTCGGCGGCCTCGGCCCGGCACCACGTTACCCAAGTGCAAACGCCCCCCTGCCCACCAAGCGCCGGGGCGAGGCGACAACCATCGCCATCGTCGCCACCGATGCGGCCCTGACCAAACCCCAAGCCCAGCGCATGGCCACCGCCGCGCATGACGGCATGGCCCGCGCCATCCTGCCATCGCACACGCTCCTCGACGGGGATCTCGTCTTTGCCGCCGCCACAGGCGCGCGCCCGCTGTCAGACGAAGCCACCGACAGCTTCCAGATCGGCCACGCCGCCGCCACCTGCCTCGCCCGCGCCATCGCCCGCGCCGTGTTCATGGCACGCGCTGCCGAGGGCGACCCGCAGCCGACCTACCACGCACGCTTCGGTCGCAGGGGTTAAAGAACCCCTAACGCGCAAAGCTAACAGATTGATTCTGATAAGTTCGTCCCAATGTCCCACGGTGGGACATCACCAGCGCTTCAAGGCCGCCTCGTCCGCATCCTTGGCAGCCACCCACTCGGAACCTTCGGCCCCAAGCTCCTTCTTCCAGAACGGCGCCCGCGATTTCAGATAGTCCATCAGGAACTCCGCCGCCTCAAAAGCCTCCCCCCGGTGCCCCGCCGCCGTCGCCACCATCATGATCGCCTCACCCGGCCCCAGCCGCCCGAAGCGGTGGATCACCAAGGCATCGACCAGGGCCCACCGCGCCACCGCTTCCTCGACGATCCCCCCGATCGCCTTCTCCGTCATCCCCGGATAATGCTCGATCTCCATCGCCGCCAGCCGCCCGCCCTCGTCGCGCACCAGCCCGGTGAACGAGACCACCGCCCCCGCCCCGGCAGCTCCTGCCGAAAACGCCGCCACCTCGCCGCCCAGATCAAACGGCTCCGCCTGCACCTTGATCTTCATGTCTCAGCCCCCGGTCATAGGCGGGAAGAAGGCTACTTCCCTCACCCCCGCCAACGGCGCGTCAAAGCTGGAAAGCTCCTGATCCAGCGCCACCCGCAACGCCGAGGTATCGGCAAACGCCGCGGCATACCGCTCTTCCCGCGCGCTCAGTTCCGCCACCAGATCGGCCACCGTCGCGGCCCCGGTCTCAACCCGCTCGCGCGGCAGCCCGATCCGTTCGCGGACCCAGGCAAAGTAAAGCACGTCGATCATTTGTCGTCCCGAAGATACGGCAGCGACTTCGCGAAATATTCCAGCCCCGTCATGATCGTCAAAAGCGCCGCCAACCACAACAAGCCGATCCCCACAAGGTTCGCATAGGACGCGCAGTCCATGTTGCCGCAGGTCCGGATCGCCTCTGCCTCGCCCGCCGCAACCGCCGCGATATGCTGCTCTGGCGTCAGCCCCTCCAGCGCGAGGATGTTGAGGTATTCAAGCCCCGTGCCCAGAAACAGGACCGCAATCGCCACCATCTGCGCCGTAGTCTTCCACTTCGCCAGTTGGGTCACCCTCAAATGCCCCGCCTTCGACCCGAGGAATTCACGCAGACCCCCCACGAACACCTCACGAAACAGGATCACTGTTGCGGGCAGGATCAACCACGGATTCATGCCGTTGTAGCCGGTCAGCACCATCAGCGCGATCACCACCATCGCCTTGTCAGCAATCGGGTCCAGCATCGCGCCGAACTTCGATTCCTGCTTCCAAAGCCGCGCAAGGTAGCCGTCGAACCAATCAGTCACCGCCGCGCCCACGAACAGGGTCAACGCAAACCAGTCCGCCCAAGGCCGGTGAAAATACAGAAACATCACGGCAACGCCCGGCGCTGCCAGCAATCGCAGCACGGTCAGAATGTTGGGAATGTTCCAGTTCATCCGCAACTCCTAGCTTGAACCGCCCGGTCGGGAAAGGGGCAATGGCGCGCCTTTCCTGACACTGATGGATGCAGACCTATCCCCTGGTATGGAAAAAATCATGCACGGTGCGCGCAATCGCCTCGGAAATCCCGTCCACCGCCTGCAGGTCGCCGATCCCGGCCCGCGCAACGGCCTTGGCGCTGCCAAAGTGCGCCAGAAGGGCGCGCTTGCGGGTGGCGCCGATGCCCGGAATGTCGTCCAGCGGTGTCACCCCCACCGCCTTCGCGCGCTTCGCCCGGTGCGCCCCGATCGCCCAGCGATGCGCCTCGTCGCGAAGGCGCTGCACGAAATACAGGACCGGGTCATTGCGTTGCAGCGCAAAGGGCGGCTCGCCGGGGCGGTAGAATTCTTCCTTGCCCGCGTCGCGGTCGATGCCCTTGGCCACCCCGACCATCGCGATATCGTCCACGCCCAGTTCCGCCATGATCCCGGCCACCGCCGACACTTGCCCCGCCCCACCGTCGATCAGCAGAAGGTCCGGCCACATGTCGGTCTTGCGGTCGGGGTCTTCCTTCAACAGCCGCTCGAATCGCCGGGTCAGCACCTCTTTCATCATGCCGAAGTCGTCGCTGTTCGCCCCCGCCTCGGACCGGATGTTGAACTTGCGGTATTGCGATTTCACGAACCCCTCCGCCCCAGCCACGATCATTCCGCCAACGGCATTCGTCCCCTGAATATGGCTGTTGTCATAGACCTCGATCCGGGTCGGCGGCGATTCCAGATCGAAGGCCTCGGCCAACCCGGCCAACAGCTTGTTCTGGGTGGAGCTTTCCGCCATCCGCCGCGCCAGACTTTCACGCGCGTTTCGCGCAGCGTTTTCCACCAGCTCGGCCTTTTCGCCCCGCTGCGGCACCAAAAGCTCCACCTTACGGCCTGCCCGCACCGCCAAAGCCTCGGCCACCAGATCGGGGTTATCCACCGGATGCGACAGCAGGATCAGCCGCGGCGGCTCCTTGTCGTCGTAGAACTGCGTCAGGAACGCTTCCAGAATTTCCGGTTCTTCCGCGCCAGACCCCGTGCGCGGATAGAAATCCCGATTGCCCCAGCTTTGGTTGGCCCGGATGAAGAACACCTGCACGCAGGCCTGCCCATGCTCCAAATGCAGTGCCACCACATCCGCCTCGGTCACGCCCTGCGGGTTGATGCCCTGGCTTTGCTGCACCTGCGTCAGCGCCTTGATCCGGTCGCGCAACGCCGCGGCACGTTCGAATTCCATCGCTGCAGACGCCTCGGCCATCGACTTTGCCAGATCGGCCTGGACCGAGGTTGTCTTGCCCTCCAGAAACCGCGTCGCATCCGACACCAACCGCGCATAGCCCTCAACGCTGATCTTGCCGACGCAGGGCGCAGAACACCGCTTGATCTGATGTTGCAGGCAGGGCCGCGTCCGGCTTTGGAACATGCTGTCGCTGCAATTGCGCAGAAGGAACACCTTCTGCAACTGGTTCAGCGTCCGGTTCACCGCCCCCGCACTGGCGAAGGGGCCGAAATACGCGCCCTTTTCCGACTTCTTGCCCCGGTGTTTCTTGATCTGCGGAAACGCATGTTCCGCCGAAATCAGGATGTTCGGAAAGCTCTTGTCGTCGCGCAACAGCACGTTGTAGCGCGGCTTCAGCTGCTTGATCAGGTTCTGCTCCAGAAGCAGCGCCTCAAGCTCGGTCCGCGTCGTCAGGAACATCATCGACGCGGTCTCATGGATCATCCGCGCGATCCGCCCGGAATGACCTGAGGGCCGCGCATAGTTCGACACCCGCGCCTTCAGGTTGCGCGCCTTGCCCACGTAAAGCACCTCGGACGCAGCATTCAGCATCCGGTAAACCCCCGGCGAGGCGTCCAAAGTCCTCAAATAATCCTGAATGACCTCATGGCCGGTGCGTGGTTTGTCGTTCATCCCGAAGGTCCGTCAGACTGCGTCGATTCTTCGCCGCGGCTGCACTGAACCACGGGGTTGAGCAAGTGGAAAGCTGTCCACGGTTTCTGTGGACAAGTCTGGGCAGAAGTTTTCAGAAGCGGCCTTTTTCCGTTGTATCTTGCCCGCTTCGCTGACTTGCCTAATAATTAGGCACATTTGGAACCCTTTGATATCATTGAAGAGATTTTTCGATGTCTGGCCAAATCCCTGATATCCCTCGTCTTTTATGACGGAACTGTGACCACGCTGCAAAAAGTGGACAACTTTCCTGACAGTCCGTATCCGGCTATTCGGTTCCAAGCACATCCGGGGTCTGCCAAGCCAGATGCTGGCCCCCGTCAATCGCCAGAAATTGCCCGGTGACCGAGGGGCTATCGAGGAAGAATCCAAGCGCCGCCGTGATATCCGCGGGGTTCGCCCCGCGCCCCAGAACGGTGGCCGCGCGCTGTTTGGCAAAGTGGCCCTCACTTTGCCGCGCACCCTTCAAGGTTGGGCCGGGACCGATCCCGTTCACCCGTACATCCGGCGCCAGACCCTGCGCCGCCGTCCGCGTCAACGCCCAGAGCCCCATCTTCGCAATGGTATAGGTCGAAAACTCCGGCGTCAGTTTCAGGATACGCTGGTCGATCATGTTCACGACCAGACCCTTCGCCAAAGGCTCGCCCGCCTCGTCCACCGTCGCCTTCGGGCACTGCGCGGCAAAGGCCTGCGTCAGGACGTAGGGCGCCCGCAGGTTCGATTCCAGATGCCGGTCCCAGCTTTCACGTGTCGCAGTGTCGATCCGGTCGTATTCAAAGATCGACGCGTTATTCACCAGCACCGTCAACGGCCCCAGCGCCGCCACCGCCGCTGGCACCAGCGCCTGCGTCTCGGCCTCGATCAACAGATCAGCGCGCAACGCCACCGCCCGCCGCCCCATCGCGCGGATCTCTGCCACCACGGCCTCTGCCGCTTCGGCAGAACTGGCGTAATGCACCGCCACGTCATGCCCGCGCCCCGCCAGATACAGCGCCATCGCGCGCCCCAACCGGTGCGCCGCCCCCGTCACCAGCGCCGTCATCGCCGGGTCCTGCAGTCACACGGCGTCTTGCCGATCTGCGGTCGCCCGCATTTTGCGCAGACCACCGTCATCTTGCGGCGCTGGCTCATCCGCCCGATTGCTGTTGGAAACAGCGCCTTGCCGATCATGGCCACAGCCACCATCGCCAGCAGGAAGATCAGGATCGTCTTTACCAGCATTCAAAGACCATACCGCGCCCAAAGCGCGCGTTCTTCGACCGAATTCATCGCATCCTCCACGACCGAAAGGCCGAACCGCTCCGCCAGACTGCGCTTTTGCCCATAAGGCACCAGCCGCACCTTGTCGCCGTAAAGTTCCTTCAGCTTCGGCACCAGATGACCGATGCCGTCCGTCAGCCCCAGATCGACAGATCCCTGCCCTACCCAGATATCCGCGTTGAAAAGGTCAGCCTCCGCCAACCGCGCCCCGCGCCGCGCCGTCACATGGTCGATGAACGCCTCATGGATCGGCGTCTGCAACGCGCGCAGCCGCTCCACATCCTCGGCCTTTTGCGGCAGGAACGGATCGGCAAAGCTTTTCGACCGGCCCGCCGTGACCACGCGCCGCTCCACCCCTTGACGCGCCATCAGTTCGGGAAATCCGAACGACGCGAAGATCACCCCGATCGACCCCACAAGCGAGGATTTGTCCACCCAGATCCGGTCCGCCGCACAGGCCAGCCAATAGCCGCCCGAGGCTGCGACATCCTCGACAAAGGCGTGCACCTCGACCTTCTTCTCATCAGCCAGCCGCCGGATGCGCGCCGCGATCAGCGACGATTGCACCGCAGACCCGCCCGGCGAATTGATCACCAGCGCCACCGCCGCAGGCTTGCCCTTGGCAAAGGCGCGCTCGATCAAACTCGCCAGCGCCTGATCGCTCAAGGATCGCGGGCCGGTGCCGATGGTGCCGGTCAGCCGGATCACCGGCACGAAAGCGGGTTTGGGAAGAAAGGGGATGAAGCGTCTCATGCGCCAGAGGTAAGCCGTCAGGGGCTTGCGGGCAAGGGCAGGCCGGGGCACGCTTCCTTGATGATCGACAAGCTGGAAATGTTCATCGCCCTCGCCAAGGAACGACACTTCGGCCGCGCCGCCGAGGTGTGCGGCGTCACCCAACCCTCGCTGTCGGGCGCGATCCGCCAGCTTGAGGAACAGTTGGGCGTCCAGCTTGTCTACCGCGGCAGCCGGTTTCAGGGCCTGACGCCCGAGGGCCAGCGCGTCCTCGACCGCGCCCTCACCATCGTCCGTGACATGCGCGACCTGAAAGACGAGATGCGCACCATCCGCTCGGGCCTTTCCGGTCACCTCCGTATCGGCGTCATTCCCACCGCCCTGCCGATGGTGGCCGACCTGACCGGCCCCTTCACCGCCCGCCACCCCAACGTCAGCGTGGCCATCCTCAGCCGCACCAGCGCCGAGATTCTCGCCGGGATCGAAAGCCTCGATCTGGAAGCCGGCATCACCTACCTCGACAACGAGCCCCTCGGTCGCGTAGCGCAGGTGCCGCTCTACACTGAATTCTACCGCCTCCTCTGCGCCCCCGGCAGCCCCCTCGCCACCCGCCCCCGTGTCACCTGGGCCGAAGTGGCCGCAGTGCCCCTCTGCCTGCTCACCTCCGACAACCAGAACCGCCGCATCGTCAACCAGCACCTCGCCGAGGCGGGCGCGCAGGTAACGCCCTCCATCGAATCGAACTCCATCATTGCGCTCATCTCCCACGTCCTGACCGGGCAATGGGCCAGCATCGTGCCAAAGAAACTGGCCGACATGTTCGCGATGGAAGGCCGCGTCGTCTCCATCCCCATCGTGGAACCGGAGGCCGAGCATACCGTCGGCCTGATCGCCGCCCGCCGCGATCCGCAAACCCCGGTCCTGCAAGCCTTGATCGACGATGCGGTTCGCCTGGGCACTTGATAGGCGATGCCTATCGTTTGACGGTATATCGAGATTGATTTTCCTATCAATCTGCGTATGACCCCCTCAAGCGATGCGAGGAACACGAGATGCTTGATGCTGCCACCGTAACCGACCGGATCGAGCATATTCTCGAGGCACATCAAGGGATGGAAGGCCCACTCCTTCCCATCCTCCACGCCGTTCAGGCCGAGTTTGGCCACGTTCCCCAGTCGGCTCTGCCGGTGATCGCCAAGGCGCTCAACCTCTCCAAGGCCGAAGTGCATGGCGTCGTCACCTTCTACCACGATTTCCGCGAAGCCCCCGCGGGCCGCCACGTCCTGAAACTGTGCCGGGCCGAGGCCTGTCAGGCGATGGGTGCCGACCGCGTCGCCGCCCATGCGCAAAAGGCGCTTGGGGTCGATTGGCACGGCACGACGCTGAACGGCGCGGTCACGCTGGAACCTGTGTTCTGCCTTGGCCTCTGCGCCTGCGGCCCCGCCGCCATGCTTGACGGCAAGCCCATCGCCCGCTGCGACGAGGCCCGCGTCGATGCCCTGATCGCCGAGGCCCGCGCATGAAGATCTACATCCCCCTCGACACCGTCGCAGTCGCCCTTGGCGCAGACGACATCGCCGCCGCCATCGAAGCCGAGGCCGCCGGTCGCGGCCTGCCGGTTGAAATCATCCGCAACGGCTCGCACGGCATGGTCTGGCTTGAACCGCTGGTCGAGGTCATCACACCATCGGGCCGCGTAGGCTTCGGACCCTTCACCCTCACCGACGTCCCCGCCCTGTTCGGTAATCTCGCCTCCCACCCCAAGGCCCTCGGCCCGGTCGCCGACCTGCCGTGGATGAAAGGTCAGACCCGCCTGACCTTCGCCCGCGTCGGCATCGTCGACCCCCTGTCGCTCACCGAATACGAGGCGCTCGGCGGCCTCACCGGCCTCCGCCGCGCGCTCGCCTTGCCGAAAGCCGAGATCGTCGCCGAGGTTACCGCCTCTGGCCTGCGTGGCCGTGGCGGCGCGGGCTTCCCAACCGGCATCAAGTGGAAAACCGTGTCCGAGGCTGTGGCCGACCGCAAATACATCGTCTGCAACGCCGATGAGGGTGACAGCGCCACCTTTGCCGACCGGATGCTGATGGAAGGCGACCCCTTCACCCTGATCGAAGGCATGGTCATCGCGGGCCTCGCAACCGGCGCGACCAAGGGGTTTGTGTACATCCGTTCGGAATACCCCGTCGCGATCCGCGTGATGGAATCTGCCTGCACCATCGCCCGCCAAGCGGGAGTGCTCGGCGCAAGCGTCCTCGGCACTGGCCCGGCTTTCGACATCGAAATCCGCGTCGGCGCAGGCGCTTACGTCTGTGGCGAGGAAACCTCGCTCCTGAACAGTCTCGAAGGCAAGCGCGGCGTCGTCCGCGCCAAGCCGCCGCTTCCGGCCCTCGAGGGCTTCATGGGCAAGCCCACCGTCGTCAACAACGTGATTTCCCTCGCCACCATCCCGGTGATCTTCGAACGTGGCGCGGCCTTCTACAAGGACTTCGGCCTTGGCCGTTCGCGCGGCACGATCCCCCTGCAGATCGCCGGCAACGTCCGCTTCGGCGGACTTTACGAGACCGCTTTCGGCCTCACCCTCGGCCAGATTGTTGATGATATTGCAGGCGGTTGCGCCTCGGGTCGCGCCGTCAAGGCGGTGCAGGTCGGCGGCCCCCTCGGCGCCTACCACCCCCGCTCCGATTTCGCCACGCCCTTCGGCTACGAGGAATTTACAGGTCAGGGCGGCCTGATCGGCCACGCTGGCCTGACGATCTTCGACGACAGCGCCGACATGCTGAAACAGGCCCGCTTCGCGATGGAATTCTGCGCCATCGAATCCTGCGGCAAGTGCACCCCCTGCCGCATCGGCGCGGTGCGTGGCGTGGAAACCATGGACCGCATCGCCAAGGGCGACGCCGCCGCCATCCCGCTTCTGACCGACCTGTGCAATACCATGAAGGCCGGTTCTCTCTGCGCCCTTGGTGGGTTCACTCCCTACCCGGTGATGTCCGCCCTCACCCATTTCCCCGATGATTTCGCCCCGATGAAAGAGGCCGCCGAATGAAAGACTTCATCATCCCGGACCGCGATTTCGGCACCCCGGCAGCCAAAAGCAAACAGATGGTCACATTGACCATCGACGGCTTCGACGTGACCGTGCCCGAAGGCACTTCGATCATGCGCGCCGCCGCCGAGGCCGGCATTTCCGTGCCGAAACTCTGTGCCACCGACAGCATCGACGCCTTCGGTTCCTGCCGCCTCTGCCTCGTGGAAATCGAAGGCCGCAACGGCACCCCCGCCTCCTGTACCACCCCCGTTGCCCCCGGCCTGAAAGTCCACACCCAGAACGCCAAGCTGAAGCAGCTTCGCCGCGGCGTGATGGAGCTTTACATCTCCGACCACCCCCTCGATTGCCTGACCTGCTCGGCCAATGGCGACTGTGAGTTGCAGGACATGGCCGGCGCAGTCGGCTTGCGCGACGTTCGCTATGAGGCTGTCGACACCCACTTCAAGCCGAAGAACACCTCCGGCGAAGCCAACACGCAGTGGATGCCAAAGGACGACTCCAACCCCTATTTCACCTACGACCCGGCGAAATGTATCGTGTGTTCCCGGTGCGTTAGGGCCTGCGAGGAAGTGCAAGGCACCTTCGCCCTCACCATCGAAGGCCGTGGCTGGGACAGCCGCGTTTCATTTGGCGCGAAGACCGACAACGCCCTCGCATCGGACTGCGTGTCCTGCGGTGCCTGCGTGCAGGCCTGCCCGACCGCCACCCTGCAGGAAAAGTCGATCATCGAGATCGGAACCCCCGAACACAGCGTCATCACCACCTGCGCCTATTGCGGCGTCGGCTGCAGCTTCAAGGCCGAAATGCGCGGCGACGAGCTGGTCCGCATGACCCCCTACAAGCACGGCAAGGCCAACCGTGGCCATTCCTGCGTCAAGGGCCGCTTCGCCTATGGCTACGCCAGCCACAAGGAGCGCATTCTGAACCCGATGATCCGCGACAACATCGCCGATCCGTGGAAGGAAGTCTCCTGGCCCGAGGCGATGGAATTCGCCGCTAACCGGATGAAGGCTATCCAGGCCAAGCATGGCCGCCAGTCCGTGGGCGTCATCACCTCCTCGCGTTGCACCAACGAGGAAGCTTTCCTTGTGCAAAAGCTGACCCGCGCCGTATTCATGAACAACAATACGGATACCTGCGCCCGCGTCTGCCATTCGCCCACCGGCTATGGCCTGGGGCAAACCTTCGGCACCTCCGCCGGCACGCAAGACTTCGATTCTGTCGAGGAAACCGACGTCGTCGTGATCATCGGCGCCAACCCGACCGACGGCCACCCGGTCTTCGCCAGCCGCCTGAAAAAGCGCCTCCGCAAGGGCGCCAAGCTCATCGTCATCGACCCGCGCCGCATCGACCTCGTCGATGGTCCGCACGTGAAGGCAGCCCACCACCTGCCCGTCCGCCCCGGCACCAACGTCGCCGTGATCACCGCCATCGCCCACACCATCGTGACCGAAGGCCTCTTCGACGAGGCCTTCATCCGCGAGCGCTGCGACTGGGACGAATTCCAGGATTACGCCGAATTCGTCAGCCAGCCCAACCATTCGCCCGAAGCGACGGAACTCCTCACCGGCGTGAAGGCCGATGAATTGCGTGCCGCTGCAAGGCTTTACGCGATGGGCGGCAACGGCGCCATCTACTACGGCCTCGGCGTTACCGAACACAGCCAAGGCTCCACCACCGTCATCGGGATCGCCAACCTTGCCATGCTCACCGGCAACATCGGCCGCCCCGGCGTGGGCGTGAACCCCTTGCGCGGCCAGAACAACGTGCAAGGCTCCTGCGACATGGGATCGTTCCCGCACGAACTGCCGGGCTACCGCCACGTCAAGAACGATGCGGTCCGTTCGGTGTTCGAAGACATGTGGGGCGTCACCATCGACAATGAACCGGGACTGCGCATCCCGAACATGCTGGACGCCGCCGTCGAGGGCAGCTTCAAAGGCCTATACTGCCAGGGCGAAGACATCCTGCAATCCGACCCCGACACCAAGCACGTCGCCGCCGGCCTTGCCGCGATGGACTGCGTCATCGTACAGGACCTGTTCCTGAACGAGACCGCAAACTACGCCCACGTCTTCTTCCCCGGCTCATCCTTCCTTGAAAAGGACGGAACGTTCACAAACGCCGAACGCCGCATCAACCGCGTCCGCAAGGTCATGGCCCCGCGCAACGGCTATGCCGATTGGGAAGTCACCCAGCTCTTCGCCAACGCGATGGGCGCGAACTGGACCTACACCCACCCGTCCCAGATCATGGACGAAATCGCCATGCTCACGCCGTCCTTCGCCGGGGTTAGCTACGAAAAGCTCGAAACCATGGGCTCCGTCCAGTGGCCCTGCAACGAGGCCGCGCCCGAAGGCACGCCCCTCATGCACATCGACGGCTTCGTGCGTGGTCGCGGCAAGTTCATCCGCACCGAATACGTCGCCACCGACGAACGCACCGGCCCGCGCTTCCCGCTCCTGCTCACCACCGGGCGCATCCTCAGCCAGTATAACGTCGGCGCGCAGACGCGCCGCACCGCCAACACCGCCTGGCATGCCGAGGATCTCTTGGAAATCCACCCGCACGACGCCGAAGTGCGCGGCGTCAAGGAAGGCGACTGGGTCCGCCTCGCCTCCCGCTCCGGCGAAACCTCGCTGCGCGCCACGATCACCGACCGCGTCATGCCGGGGGTGATCTACACCACCTTCCACCACCCCGAAACGCAGGCCAACGTCATCACCACCGACTTTTCCGATTGGGCGACGAACTGCCCGGAATACAAGGTGACCGCCGTGCAGGTCAGCCCGTCGAACGGCCCGTCGGAATGGCAGTTGAACTACGCCGAACACGCCGCCCGCTCGCGCCGC
The DNA here is from genome assembly GCF_050632395.1 of Tabrizicola sp. BL-A-41-H6. Taxonomy (GTDB): domain Bacteria; phylum Pseudomonadota; class Alphaproteobacteria; order Rhodobacterales; family Rhodobacteraceae; genus JAUYQR01. The sequence goes on along the minus strand of NZ_CP192600.1, from coordinate 582,518 downwards.
ATCCTGCCTGCTGCTGAATGATCGGCGCAAGATGATCGGCGCAAGGGCCACCCCTCGACTGGCATTCGGCACCCGGGTAGACCCCGGCAGCCGGATGCTGCCCGAAGAGGTGGCCGTCGCCCTTTCTTTCAACGGAACCACCCAGGCCGTGATGATGGCCACCCCCGACGATCTGGAAGACTTCGCCTACGGTTTTGCCCTGACCGAAGGCATCGCCAGACCGGACGAAATCCTGTCGGTCGAAATCGTGACCCTGCCCAAGGGCCGCGACGTCCAGATCTGGCTCCACCCCGAGGCCGAAACACGCCTCGCCGCCCGCCGCCGCACCATGACCGGCCCGGTCGGTTGCGGCCTTTGCGGCATCGACAGCATCGACCAGGCGCTGCGCGACGTGCCATACGTTTTGCCATACACTTTCCAGACGTCCGCCAGCCAGGTTATGGCAGCCATTTCCGCCCTTCCCGGCCAGCAGCGCCTTCACGACGCCACCCGCGCCGTCCATTGCGCCGGGTTCTGGGCGGGGGGGCGAATCGTGGCCTCTCGCGAAGACGTGGGCCGCCACAACGCGCTTGATAAACTTGCCGGCTCAATGGTCCGTGCGGGCACCCAGCCGGTCGGCGCGGTGGTCCTGACCAGCCGCGTGTCGATCGACATGGTGCAAAAGGTCGCCATGCTGGGCGCGCCGATGATCATCGCCGTCTCGGCCCCCACCGCCGACGCCGTGACCCTTGCCGACCACGCCGGCATCACCCTCATCGCCCTCGCCCGGCCCGACCGGTTCGAGGTTTTCACCCACACAGACCGCCTGACGGAGGATAGCCATGTCGGCTGAAAAACTGGTTCATATGGCCAATCAGATCGCGCTTTTCATGGAATCAAAGCCCCATGACGAAGGCGTCCAAGGCGTCGCCAGCCACATCAACGACTTCTGGGAACCCCGGATGCGCCGCCAGTTGTTCGACCTGATCGACGCCGGCGGCACCGGTCTGCGCCCCTTGGTGCTGGAGGCCGCGAACGCCATCCACCGTCCGCTGGCCGCATGATCACTCCTTAAGGACGCTCGCCAGATACTTGCCATACGAGCTTTTGGCGAACAGCTTGGCCCGCGCAGCAAACCCCTCGCGGGTGATCCAGCCCTGCCGGTAGGAAATCTCGTCGGGCGACCCCACCTGCAAGCCCTGCCGTTCCTCTAGCGTGCGCACAAAGTTCCCGGCATCCAGCAGACTGGCCTGCGTGCCGGTATCCAGCCACGCATAGCCACGTCCCATCCGTTCGACCCGAAGCGAACCCTCGGCCCGGTAGATCTCCAGCAGGTCGGCAATCTCCAACTCGCCCCGGGGTGACGGCTTCACCTGCGCCGCCAGCTCCGGTGCGCGACCATCAAGGAAGTAAAGCCCGGTAACGGCGTAATTCGATGGCGGCTTTTCCGGCTTTTCGATGATCGCAGACACGTTCCCCGCCGCATCGAAGGCCACCACGCCATAGCGCTCCGGGTCGGCCACACGGTAGCCAAAGACCGTGCCGCCCGCAGGATGCGCATCAGCCGAGGCCATCGCTTCCGGCAAGCCGTGACCGAAAAAGATGTTGTCGCCCAAGACCATAGCCGATGGCGCGCCGTCCAGAAAATCCTTTGCCAACAGATAGGCCTGCGCCAACCCGTCTGGCGACGGTTGCACGATCCACGTCAACGAAAGGCCCCACTGGCTGCCATCACCGAGCAGACGCTGAAACTGTGGCTGGTCGTCCGGCGTGGTGATCACACCAATCTCGCGGATGCCGCCAAGCATCAGCACGGACAAAGGATAGTAGATCATCGGCTTGTCGTAGATCGGCAAAAGCTGCTTCGACACGCCAATGGTGATCGGCCACAACCGCGACCCCGTGCCACCCGCCAGAATGATGCCCTTGCGTTTCATGCGCCAAGCTCCTTCAGGATTTCGTCAAGTCCCGCCCGCCAATCGGGCCGCGCGATGCCATAAGCAGTCGCCAGCGCAGAACAATCCAGCCGCGAGTTGAGCGGCCGTTTCGCGGGTGTCGGATAGGCCGACGAAGGGATGTCGTTGACCGTGCAAGCCAAGCCTGCCCGCGCCATGATCTCGCGCGCAAAGTCCGCCCAACTGGCATCCGGCGCGCCCGAAAAGTGGTGCGTCCCGCCCGCAGCACCGCCCACCATCTCCCGCGCCGCCACGAACAGCGCATCCGCTATCGCTGCCGCCGGTGTTGGCCCGCCGATCTGGTCGGCGACCACGTTCAGACTTTCCCGGTCTCGGCCAAGCCGCAGCATCGTCTTGACGAAATTCGCCCCGTGCACCGACACCACCCATGACGTTCGCAAGATCAGATGCTTGCCACCCGCGGCCCGAACGCCCACTTCGCCCGCCAGCTTGGTGCGGCCGTAGGCCCCCAAAGGCGCTGTCGGGTGATCGGGCCGGAACGGCTGGTCGCCCGCACCGTCAAAGACGTAATCCGTCGAGACATGCAGGAACGGCACGCCCTTGGCTGCCGCCGCCTGCGCCATCGCGGCAGGCGCATCGCCGTTCACCACCAGCGCCGCCGCTTCCTCGGCCTCGGCCTTGTCCACCGCCGTCCACGCCGCCGCGTTGATCACCGCGTCGAAGGCGCCCCGGTCAATCGCCAGCGCGCAGGTCGACGGGTCCGACAGGTCCGCCCGATCCCGCCCCAGAGCCGTGACCGTCACGCCCGCCGGCGCTCTCCGCAAAAGTTCCCGCGCGACCTGCCCGGTCTCGCCAAACACCAGAACCCTCACGCCTTCACCCCAAGCCGCTGGCCCACGCCCTGCCGCTCCAGCAAGGGACGCCACCACGCCTCGTTGTCCAGATACCAGCGCACCGTGCGGCGCAACCCTTCCTCCAGCGTGACCGAAGGCCGCCAGCCGAGTTCATTGCGAATCCGCGTCGGATCAATCGCATAGCGCGCGTCGTGCCCCGGACGGTCGGTGACGAAGGTGATCAACCGATCATGCGGTGCCCCCTGTGGCCGCATCTCGTCCAAGAGCGCACAGATCATACGCACGATGTCGATATTGCGCGCCTCGTTCTCGCCGCCGATGTTGTAGCTGCGGCCAAGCGCACCCTTTTCCAGCACCGTCAGCAGCGCGTCGGCATGGTCTTCGACATAAAGCCAGTCACGCACGTTCTCGCCCTTGCCATAAACCGGGATCTCCCGTCCATGCAGCGCGTTCAGGATCACCACGGGGATCAGCTTTTCGGGAAAGTGAAACGGCCCATAGTTGTTGGAACAGTTCGTCATCACCACCGGCAGCCCGTACGTCTCCGCCCAGGCCCGCACCAGATGGTCACTGGCTGCCTTCGACGCCGAATAGGGGCTGTTCGGCGCATAGGGCGTGTCTTCGGTGAACTGCCCGGTCTCGCCCAAAGTGCCGAACACCTCGTCGGTCGAGATGTGGTGGAACCGAAACCCCGCAGGCTTGCCCTGAGCCGCCCAGAACCGCCGCGCGGCCTCCAACATGTTGAACGTGCCGGTGATGTTCGTCTCGATGAAATCCGACGGCCCGTCGATGCTGCGGTCGACATGGCTTTCCGCAGCCAGATGCATCACCACATCCGGGCGGTGCAAATCGAAGATCCGGTCAAGGCTCGCCCGGTCCCGGATATCCGCCTGCTCGAACGAATAAAGGTTCGACGTTGCAGCCGAGGCCACATTCTCAAGGCAGGCGGCATAAGTCAGCGCATCAAGGTTCACTACCTCATGCCCCCGCGCCACGGCCAGCCGCACCACGGCAGACCCGATGAACCCCGCCCCGCCGGTTACCAGAAGCTTCATGCCTGCCCCCACACGAAAGGCGATTTGAAATCGCGCAACAGAGGTGCCGCCTGATCCTTGGCCGATAGCACGGGAGCGCCCGAAAGCCCCCAGACGATACCGATATCCGGGTCGTCCCAGCGTACCGCACCGTCGCAGTCGGGGGCATAGACATCAGTGCATTTGTACTGCACCTCAGTCATCGGCGCGCGGGTGACAAAGCCGTGCAGAAACCCCTTCGGCACCAGCAACTGCCGCCCATTTTCCGGCGTCAGCTCCACCCCCACCCAGCGGCCGAAATGGGGCGAGCCGACGCGCACGTCCACCGCCACGTCAAGGATCGCCCCGCGCGAACACCGCACCAGTTTGTCCTGAGCGCGCGGCGGCGCCTGAAAGTGCAGGCCGCGCACCGTGCCTACGACCGCCGACATCGAGTGGTTGTCCTGCACCCATGGCAGGTCAAGCCCCGCCTGGGCCATCGTGCCGGCATTCCAGGTTTCGGTGAACCACCCTCGGTCGTCGCCAAAACGGCGCGGGGTCAGGATAATCACGTCCGGCAATTCGGTCGGTTCAATCTGCATCAAGCATCCACTCGGCAAAACTCATCGCTTGCCGAAATACCGCAGGATGGCGCGGCTTCACAGTGCAAATTTCACCCCAGCCAAGCCCGCAACTTTGCCATGTCCTCGGGCATCACCGAATGGCCTGAGCCCGGGTAAACCACTGATCCGACCTCGGCCCCCATCGCCTGCAGCGCCGCGACACTGTCCCTGACCCGTTTCAGGGGAATATGGGGGTCACGCTCATGCACGGAAATCCACGCCTTGGCACCGTCACGGCGGCCCGAATAGTCGAACCGCTTCTGGCCATGACCGTAAAGCGCGGGGTCGGGCGTGGCATCACCGTCGCCTGTTCCCAAAAGCCCGCCCGAAAACCCGAACACGCCGGCCAGACCCTCGCCGCGCCGCGCGAACGTCTCCAGCGCCAGCCCAGCGCCCTGGCTGAAGCCGCCCAGCCAGATCGACCCGCGCGGCACGCCCTCCGCCTCCAGCGCCGCCACGCCCTGCATCAACGTGTCCACGCCCCGCTCAACATAAGGTGCAAGCGTCGCCGCAGGTGCCAGAAACGAAGTCGGCCACCAGCTTTGCCCCGGCGCATCCGGTGCCAAGGCGGCCACATCCGTCAGCCCGGCATACTGCATCAGCCCAATGATATCCTCGCTGTTGCCGCCCCTGCCATGCGCCAGAACGATGCCCACCCGCGCGCCCGAGGTTGGCCCCACGCGTCTCACGATGCCACCGTCAACTTCGGCAAAACCTGCTCGATCCGTTCGCGGATCGGCTCGTACTGTGGCGGCAGCATTAGTTTCGACCCCATCGTCGCTTCGGGTTCGTCCACCGCAAAGCCCGGCGGATCGGTGGCAATCTCGAATAGCACGCCACCGGGTTCGCGGAAGTAGATCGCGTTGAAATATTGCCGGTCGATCACATCGGTCGTCCGGTGCCCGACCCGCGCCAGCGCCTCTTGCCAGCCATGCTGTTCGTCCTGCGTCCGCGCCCGGAACGCCACATGGTGGATCGTGCCTTTGCCCGGCCGTCCGCGCACCACCGCATCGGTGCGGATGATGTCGATGATGTTGCCGCGCTCCGCCCCCGGCGCCTTCAGCCGCAGCCGCTCCACCCCGTTCAGCTTTTCACTGCCCACGGCCTCATAGCCGAACACGTCGGTCAGGATGCGCGCCGTCTTGTCCGGCTCGCGTTCCCACAGCGTCACGGAATGGAACCCATGCATATCGGTCGCCGTTGCGCTTTCGATCAGTTCCACCGGCGCGTCGTCGGGGTCTTTCACCGTGACGACCCGCTCGCCAAACCGCAACGAGGGCGCCGAAACCTCCAGCGCAACTGCTTTCAGATCAGCGATCAGCGCGTCAAAGCCAGCCGCCGGAACGGCATAGGCATAGGCCGAAGCCATCCCCGGCCCGGCCTGCCCCGGCCCGGCATCCGCGAACGGAAAGAACGTCAGCACCGTGCCGGGGCTGCCCTTCGGGTCGGCGTAATACAGATGGTACGTGCCGGGATCGTCGAAGTTCACCGTCTTTTTCACCAGCCGCTGCTTCAGCGGCCCGGTGTAGAAGGCGACGTTGGCTTGCGCCGGGCCGGAAATGGCCGTGACGTGGTGAATGCCTGGAATGCGCGTGGTCATCGCTTGCGTCCTTGTCCTGTGGCGCGCCATGCGCCGCTTGACCCCAACATAAACCTGTGCGGCCAGATAGAAAGTGCGCCACATGCGCGACTGACGTGCAAATTCGCACAGCACAAACCCCCCTGTTCCCCGCCTGCGGTTCTGCTAATCCTGTCGCCAAGGCTACGGGGGACCCACATCATGACCCACCTCTGGGTGCGCGCTGAACAGCGCCCGAACGAAGAACGCGTCGGGCTGACGCCGGAAGGCGCCGCCGCGCTGGTCAAGGCGGGCATCAAGGTCTCGGTCGAACTGTCCTCGGTCCGCGCGATCCCGATAGACGGCTACCGAGAAGCGGGCTGTGAGATCGTGGCAGAAAACCTCTGGCCCCACGCCCCCGCAGATGCGATCATCTTCGGGCTCAAGGAACTGCCCGAGGATGGCACCCCGCTTACCCACCGCCACATCATGTTCGGCCATGCCTATAAGGGCCAACCGGCAGGCCGGGACCTGCTGAAACGGTTCAAGGCCGGCGGCGGCGCGCTTTACGATCTGGAATACCTCGTGGGCGAAGACGGCCGCCGTGTCGCGGCCTTCGGCTACTGGGCCGGTTACGCCGGTGCCGCCGTTTCGCTGAAATGCTGGGCAGCGCAACAGCGCGGCGGTATCGCCGGCCCGGTCCGCAAGGTGCCGTCGAAAGCCGCCCTGCTCGACCAGCTCGCCACCGAGCTTGACGGCCTGTCGCGCCCCCGCGCCATCATCATCGGCGCGCTTGGCCGTGTCGGCACCGGGGCGGCAGACCTTTGCACCGCGATGGGCGTTGCCGTCACCCGATGGGACATGGCCGAAACCGCATCCGGCGGCCCCTTCCCCGAAGTGCTGCAGCACGAGATTTTCCTCAACTGCATCCTCGCCCGCCCCGGTTGCCCGGTGTTCGTTCCAGCCTCCGCCAAGACCGACCCCCGGAAACTGACCGTGATCGGCGACATCGCCTGTGATCCGACCTCGGACTTTTCCCCGATCAAGGTCTACGACCGCGCAACCGAATGGGACGCCCCTGCGCTGCGCGTCCATGACGATCCGCCGCTTGACGTGACCGCCATCGACAACCTGCCCTCGCTGATGCCGGTGGAATCGTCGCAGGACTACGCGGCCCAGCTCCTCCCCTCTCTCCTCACCCTCACGGCGCTGACCGAAGGCGTCTGGGGCCGCGCGAAAACCGAATTCGACCGTCACATCGCCACCCTCTGAAGGAACCATCCCATGACCATCCACTGGTGCGGCACCGGCCTTTCCTCCGTCCCCGGCCTTCGCCGCCTGATCGTTGAAAGCGGCCAGCCGGTCACGGTCTGGAACCGCACCGTCGAAAAGGCCCGCGCCGAGGTTGGCGATCTGACGAACGACATCCGCGCCTACAGCCTCGATGCGCTGCGCGACGCCCTGGAACCCGGCGATGTTGCCATTTCAATGCTGCCCGCTGACCAGCATGTCGCCATCGCCAAGGCCTGCTTGTCGAAGGGCGCACACTTTGTCTCGTCGTCCTACATCGCGCCGGAAATGCGCGAACTGGATCAGGCGTTCCGGAACGCAGGCCTCGTGTCGGTCAACGAGGTCGGCCTCGACCCCGGCATCGACCACCTGATGGCGCATGACCTTGTCGCCCGCTACCGCGCCTCGCCCGCCTATCACGCCGACAACGTCCTCAGCTTCACCTCCTACTGCGGCGGCGTTCCGAAAATCGCCAACGCCTTCCGCTATAAATTCAGCTGGGCCCCTGCTGGCGTCTTGAAGGCGCTTCGCTCGCCCTCCCGCTCGCTTCGCCACTTCACCGAACTGCGCGTCGCGCGGCCCTGGGATGCGATCACCCGCTACGACGCCCCCCTGCCGCAGCCCGAAAGCTTCGAGGTTTACCCCAACCGCGACAGCTATCCCTTCATGGAGGACTATCGCTTCGAACCGCACTGGAAAGTCCGCGATTTCGTCCGTGGCACCATTCGCCTGAACGGCTGGTCTGACGCATGGGCGCCCATTTTCCGCGAAATCGAAGGCCTCGAAGGCAAACCCGTGGCCGAGATCAATGCCGCCCTCGAAGCCCGCGCCGCGGCCCTTTTGAAAGACAACTCCTACTCCGAAGGCGAGCCGGACCGCGTCGTTCTATTCGTCTCGCTGAAGGCCGAGCGGGACGGCAAGCCGGTCTACCACGAAACCTGGGCGCTGGATGCCTGGGGCGATGTGCGCGGCACCGCCATGTCGCGCCTCGTCTCGGTCCCGGTGTCGCTGGCGGTCGAGGCGGTGCTGAACCGCGAAATCCCGGCCGGAGTGCACGCCGCACCACACGACCCACGCCTGCTGCACCGCTGGCTGGACGAGGTCAGCCACCTTGCCCAATACATGGCCCGCATCGACCACCTGCGCTGATCAGGGCACCCTGCCCCTTTGGCGTGACAGGCCATTCCCGTCACGTTATGCTTTAGCCTGACGATCCGGGCCAACCGGACAGAACAGGCGAGGCAGCGAAGTGAGCCGGAAGTCAAGCGCAACACCCCCGCGCAGCGGGTTTGCCGACCGTTACGCGGCCTTTGCGGCGCGGCGGGCAAAACCGGCTGCGGGTTTTGTGTCGCAACCCGAACCGCGCAGCATCGGCCTTTATGCGCGCGGCAAGCAGCTTGTCTCTGGCAACATCCTGTTTTCCGGGCATTTCGCCGAAGCCCCCGGCACACTATTGTGGGACATTCCCTCGCCCGACCCCGCCTTCGATGCCGATGCGCATGGCTTTGCGTGGCTCGATGATCTGGCGGCCCTTGGCAGCCCGGCGGCCCGCAGCCTTGCGCAAGATTGGACCTGGGCCTGGATCGCGCGCTACTCCGCAGGCTTCGGTCCCGGCTGGACCCCCGATCTGACCGGCCGCCGCATCATCCGCTGGGTCCATCACGCGACCCTCCTTTTGAACGGCCGCGACAAGGAAGCCTCGGTCGCCTATTACCGCTCTCTGTCGCAGCAATCGGCGTTTCTGTCGCGTCGCTGGCAGGCCGCCGCCCCCGGCCTGCCCCGGTTCGAGGCGCTGACCGGCCTCGTCTATGCCGGCATTTCCCTGATCGGGATGGAAAAGCTGATCGCCCCCGCAACCGCCGCCCTCGCCACCGAATGTCGCACGGAAATCGACGCCGAAGGCGGCCTGCCCACCCGCAACCCCGAAGAACTGCTCGAAGTCCTGACGCTTCTCACCTGGTCCGCCACCGCGTTGACCGAGGCGTCGCGCAATGTGCCGCACGATCTGGCCGATGCCATCGCGCGCATCGCGCCCGCCCTGCGCGCCCTGCGCCACGCCGATGGCGATCTCGCCCGCTTCCACGGCGGCGGCAAGGGTGTCGAGGGTCGCCTTGACCAAGCTCTCGCCTCGGCCGGGGTGCGCGCCAGCGCCACCCCCTCGATCGCGATGGGCTTCGCCCGCCTGAACGGCCGGCGCACCTCGGTGATCGTCGATGCCTCCGCCCCACCCGGCGGTCGCGCGGCAGCCACCGCACACGCCTCGACCACCGCGTTCGAAATGACCTCGGGCCGCCGCGCCGTAATCGTCAACTGCGGCTCCGGCGCGCCCTTCGGTGCGGCATGGCGGATGGCCGGGCGGGCAACGCCGTCGCATTCCGTGCTCTCGATGGACGGCATGTCATCCTCGCGCTTCAGCCGCAAAGCCGACGCCGAACTGTCCGACCGCGCCGCAATCACCGTGTCGCGCCTGACTGTCGGCGTCGAAGGCACTGACCTTTACCTTGCCCACGACGGCTGGCTCAAAAGCCACGGCCTCATCACCAGCCGCGCGCTGACCCTGTCGCAGGATGGCCGCCGCTTTACCGGGGTCGATGCGCTGACGGCCCTCACTGCCGACGCCCGCCGCCGGTTCGAGGACATGATGACCGAAACACGCCTTGACGGCGCCGCCTTCTCGATCCGCTTTCACCTGCACCCCGAAGTCGACGCCGCCCTCGATCTGGGCGGCACCGCCATTTCGCTCGCTTTGCGCAGTGGTGAAATTTGGGTCTTTCGCTTCAGCGGCGGCGCAAAATTGTCGCTCCAACCCTCGGTCTACTTTGAAAAAGGCCGCCTGAACCCCCGGCCGACCACCCAGATCGTGCTGGCAAGCCACGCCCGCGGCTTTGAAACGCGCATAGGCTGGACCTTGGCGAAAGCGCAGGATACTCCGCTCGCCATCCGGGATCTGGAAAGCAGCGACCCTGAAGGCCAAAGCTGACCTGCCCGCCGCGACAGAACAGGGGCTATCCGCATGACCAACCTCGTTCCCATCGGACGCGCGCTGATTTCCGTGTCCGACAAGACCGGCCTCTTGGACCTTGCCCGCGCGCTGGCCGCACAGGGGGTGGAACTCATCTCCACCGGCGGCACCTCGGGCATGTTGCGCGCGGCGGGGCTGTCGGTCCGCGATGTGTCCGACGTGACCGGCTTTCCCGAGATGATGGACGGCCGGGTCAAGACCCTGCATCCCAACGTCCACGGCGGCCTTCTGGCCCTGCGCGACGACGATGAACACCTTGTCGCGATGGCCGCCCACGGGATCGAGCCGATCGACCTTCTGATCGTCAACCTCTACCCCTTCGAACAGACCGTGGCGCGCGGCGCCGACCATGCCACCTGCATCGAAAACATCGACATCGGCGGCCCAGCGATGATCCGCGCTGCCGCCAAGAACCACCGCTTCGTCACCGTGGTCACCGATCCGGCCGACTACGACGCACTGCTCGACCAGATGAAGGCGCATCACGGCGCAACCGGCATGGCCTTCCGCCAGAAGCTCGCCCTTACCGCCTACGCCCGCACCGCCGCCTACGACACCGCCGTCGCCACCTGGTTCGCCGCCGAGATCGACGAACCGGCCCCGCGCTACCGCAGCTTTGCCGGCAAACTGGCGCAAACCCTGCGCTACGGCGAGAATCCGCACCAGCAGGCCGCCTTCTACACCGATGGCACGCGCCGCCCCGGCGTTGCCACCGCGCGCCAGATGCAGGGCAAGGAGCTGTCTTACAACAACATCAACGACACCGACGCCGCCTTTGAACTGGTGGCCGAATTTTCCGGCAGCGCGCCCGCCTGCGCCATCATCAAGCACGCCAACCCCTGCGGCGTCGCCCAGGCATCCACGCTGGCCGAAGCCTACCGCCGCGCCTATGTCTGCGACCAGACCTCGGCCTTTGGTGGCATCGTCGCGCTTAACCAGCCGCTCGACGCCGAAACCGCCGAGGAAATCGTCAAGATCTTCACCGAGGTCGTCATCGCCCCCGGCGCCAGCGACGCGGCAAAAGCGATCTTCGCCGCCAAGAAGAACCTCCGCCTGCTCCTCACCTCCGAATTGCCCGACCCGCTGACGAAAGCCCTTGCTTTCAAGCAGGTCGCGGGCGGCTTTCTGGTGCAGGACCGCGACGCAGGCCACATTACCCCGGCCGACCTGCGGGTCGTAACCAGACGCACCCCGACCGACAAGGAACTGGCCGACCTGATGTTCGCCTGGACCGTCGCCAAGCACGTCAAGTCGAACGCCATCATCTATGTCCGGGACGGCGCCACCGTCGGCATCGGTGCCGGCCAGATGAGCCGCGTCGACAGCACCCGCATCGCCGCCCGCAAGGCACAGGACATGGCCGAAACTCTCGGCCTGCCCGCGCCCCTTACACAAGGCGCGGTCGTCGCCTCCGACGCCTTCTTTCCCTTCGCCGACGGACTGATCTCGGCTGCCGAAGCCGGCGCGACCGCGATCATCCAGCCCGGCGGCTCGATGCGCGACGACGAGGTGATCGCCGCCGCCAACGAACGTGGGTTGGCGATGGTGTTCACCAACCAGCGTCACTTCCGGCACTGACATGCGGCGCCTTGCCATCACCGCCACCCTGACATTCGTGATCGACCAGATCTCGAAACTGGCCATCGTGCAGGGCCTCGACCTGATCAACCGGGGCGAGATCGACGTTTTCCCGCCCTACCTCGTGTTCCGCATGGCATGGAACCGCGGCATCAATTTCGGCCTCTTTGCCAACAACGCCGACGTCATGCGCTGGGTGCTGATCGCCGTCGCCATCGCCATCTCCGCATGGGTGTTGTGGTGGATTCGCCGCGACAGCCCCGGCCTGCGGGCAGAACTTGCCGCCGGCCTCCTGATCGGCGGCGCACTCGGCAATGTGATCGACCGGATTGTCTATGGCGCCGTGGCCGACTTTCTCAACATGTCCTGCTGCGGTATCGAAAATCCCTATGCTTTCAACGTCGCTGACATTGCAATCTTCGTCGGCGCCATCGGCCTTGTGATCTTCACAGGTGCATCCGACAAACCGGCAAAACCCCGCAAGCGGCGCAGGTAAAGACCCCGTGACGATCGGATTGCTTTAGGCTAAGACGGGAAAAAGACGGAGTGGAGGCAGCAATGCAGGCAGCAAGGGGCAAGGCGTTGATCGCGGTTGCGACGCTGCTCGTGCTTGCCGGATGCGCCGGAAACGGCACACCGCAACTGATGAACCTGCGCACCGGCGAGGGTCCGGACGAATTCGGCGTCCTGCCGGCAAAGCCTCTGACGATGCCGCAAGACCTGTCTACCTTGCCGGAACCAACCCTTGGTGGCGCCAACCTGACGGACGCGCAGCCCCTCGATGACGCCATCGTGGCGCTTGGCGGCAAGCCCGGCAGCGCCGGCGGCATCCCGGCTGGCGACAGCGCGCTTTACAACCACGCTGCCCGCTTCGGCGTCGAAGGTAACATCCGCTCCACGCTCGCCTCGGAAGACCTTGAATGGCGGCGCGACAACAACGGTCGCATCCTCGAACGGCTGTTCAACGTCAACGTCTACTACAAGGCCTACCGCAAGCAGCGCCTTGACCAGCAGGCCGAACTGGCCCGCTGGCGTGCAGCCGGGGTAAAGACCCCCTCTGCCCCACCCCGCAAGCCCGACGAAGAGTAACAAGCGCGTGGCCACGGCTTGATTGTGGGCGTCCAGCCTGCAACTCATGCACAGCGCAGTGGCGGAGGTTACCCATGCTCAGACGAACCGGCCTTATGGCCGCAGTTGCCTTCAGCGTATCATTTGCCGCCAGCGCCGAAACCGTCACCAACTTCCAGCTTGAAAACGGCCTCGACGTAGTCGTGATCGAAGATCACCGCGCGCCGGTCGTGGTCAACATGGTCTGGTACCGCGTCGGTGCCGCTGATGAACCCGCCGGCCATTCCGGCATCGCGCACTTCCTTGAACATCTGATGTTCAAGGGTACCGAAAAAATCGCCCCCGGCGATTTCTCCGCCATCGTCGAGGCGCAGGGCGGCAACGACAACGCCTTCACCTCGTGGGATTATACCGCCTATTTTCAGCGGGTCGCCGCCGACCGGCTTGACCTGATGATGGAGATGGAAGCCGACCGGATGCGCAACCTGCGCCTGACCGAAGACGACGTCACCACCGAACGGCAGGTCATTCTGGAAGAACGCGCCCAGCGCACCGACAGCAGCCCCGGCGCGCTTTTGTCCGAACAGATGCGCGCGGCGCAGTTCCTGAACCACCCCTACGGCGTGCCGATCATCGGCTGGCGCCACGAGATGGAGCAGCTAAGCCGCGAAGACGCGCTGACCTACTACCAACGCTTCTACGCGCCAAACAACGCGACCCTTGTCGTGGCCGGCGACGTGACGCCCGACGCCGTGCGCGCGATGGCCGAAAAGCACTTCGGCCCGCTGAAACCCTCCGAAGGCATCACCCCGCGCGTCCGCCCCCAGGAACCGCCGCAACTGTCCGAACGCCGCCTGTCGCTTGCCGACGAACGCGTGTCTGAGCCCTATGTCATGCGCACCTACCTCGCGCCGGAACGCGACCCCGGCGACCAAAAGGATGCCGCCGCCCTGACCATTCTTGCCGAACTTCTCGGCGGTTCTGGCCAGACCTCGGTGCTTGCCCGTGCGCTTCAGTTCGACAGCCAGATCGCGGTTTATTCCACGGCCTACTACGACGGCACCTCGATCGACGATGCCACCTTCGGCTTCGTCGTCGTGCCGGTTCCGGGCGTCACCCTTCCCGATGCCGAAGCCGCGATGGACAAGGTCCTCGCGACGTTCCTGAAGGACGGCCCCGATGCCGACGCCTTCGAACGCATCAAGACCCAGATCCGCGCCAATGAAATCTACGCCAAGGACGATGTGCAGGGCCTTGCCCGCACCTATGGCGAGGAACTTTCCATCGGTCTTTCCCTCGCCGATATCCAAGGTTGGGACGAAGCGCTTGGTGCCGTGACCATCGACGATGTCCGCGCGGTCGCAGCGAAAGTGCTCGACAGGCGCAATGCCGTCACCGGCTACCTCACCCGCCCCGAAGACCCGGCCACCCCCGCCGCAGCCGAGGAGGCACAGGAATGATGCTCCGCCTGATCGCCGCACTCGTCCTCTTCGCTCTGCCCGCTCAGGCCGAGATGAAGATCCAGGAAGTCACCTCTCCCGGCGGCATCACCGCCTGGCTCGTCGAAGACCACGGCATCCCCTTCACCGCACTGGAAATCCAGTTCCGCGGCGGCACCTCGCTCGATGCTCCCGAAAAGCGCGGCGCCGTGAACCTGATGACCGGCCTTTTGGAAGAGGGCGCCGATGACATGGACAGCCGCGCCTTCGCCGAAGCGCGCGACAGCCTGGCCGCCAAGTTCACCTTCGATCCGGGCACTGATTCCGTCGGCGTCTCGGCCCGGTTCCTCACGGAAAACCGCGACAAGGCCGTGTCGCTCCTGCGCTCCGCACTTGTGAACCCGCGCTTCGATCAAGACGCGGTGGACCGTGTCCGTGGTCAGGTTCTCGCCGGCCTGCGCGCCGATGCGAAAGACCCCGACAGCCTCGCGCCTGAAATCTTCGACCGCCTCGCTTTTGGCGACCATCCCTATGCTTCAAGCGGCGATGGCACGATCGACACCGTCACCGCCCTCACCCGCGACGACGTCATCGCCGCACACAAGGGCGCGCTGGCCCGCGACCGCATCTACGTCGCCGCCGCCGGTGACATCACCGCAGCCGAACTCGGGCCGCTCCTGGACACGCTCCTTGGCGATCTGCCCGCCACCGGCGCGCCGCAACCGACCGATGCCACATATCTTCTGAAACCTGGCGTCACGGTGCAGGATTTCCCCACCCCACAATCCACCGTATACTTCGGCCATCAGGGCATCACCCGCGATGATCCCGATTTCTTCGCCGCCTTCATCCTGAACGAAGTGCTTGGCGGCGGTCGCTTCTCGGCCCGCCTGATGACCGAAGTGCGCGAAAAGCGCGGCCTTACCTACGGCATCGGCAGCTACCTCGTGCCGATGGACCATGCCGAACTGGTGCTTGGCCAGTTCTCCGCCTCCAACGACAAGGTGGCCGAAGCCATCAAGGTGACCCGCGCCGAATGGGCAAAGATCGCCACCGAAGGCATCACCGCGGATGAACTTGCCAAAACCAAGACCTACCTCACCGGTTCGTACCCCCTGCGCTTCGACGGCAACGGCCCGATCGCCAACATCCTTGTAGGAATGCAGATGGAAGGCCTGCCCATCGACTACGCCGTCACCCGCAACGCCAAGATCGAGGCGGTCACGCTGGACGATGTGAAGCGCGTCGCCGCCCGCCTGTTCCAGCCCGACGCGCTGCATTTCGTGGTCGTCGGCCAACCCACCGGCGTCACCTCCACGCCCTAGCTTCCCGCTTTCGCGACTCGTCCGCGCCTGCTACACCTAGGGGCATGACTCTTCATACCCCCAAGATAACGGGCTCCGAAGGCCGCCCGGTCATCCGCCAACTGGATGAGGCCGCGATCAACCGCATCGCGGCGGGCGAGGTTGTGGAACGTCCCGCCTCGGCAGTGAAGGAACTGGTCGAAAACGCGCTGGATGCCGGGGCCAGTCGCATAACCGTCGACATCGCCGATGGCGGCAAGACGCTGATCCGCGTCACCGACGATGGCTGCGGCATGACCGCCGCCGACCTGCCGCTCGCCCTCTCACGTCACGCCACATCAAAGATCGACGGCTCCGACCTCCTCGATATCCGCTCCTTCGGGTTTCGCGGCGAAGCCCTCCCCAGCCTCGGCTCCGTCGGCCGCCTGACCATAACTTCTCGCGCCCAACTCCACGACGCCGCGCAGATCACCTGCGACGCGGGCCGCCTCTCCGCCCCGCGCCCCGCCGCCCTGACACGCGGCACCGTCGTCGAACTGCGCGACCTCTTTTACGCCACCCCTGCGCGCCTTAAATTCCTCCGCTCCGACCGCGCCGAGGTGCAGGCCATTGCCGAGGTGATCCGCCGCCTCGCAATGGCCGAACCCCACACCGGCTTCACGCTCAACGAGGTCAGCGCTGGCGCGTCCCGTGTCCTCTTCCGCGCCGACCCGCAGCCGTTCTCGCCCGACGCGCTGGCCAATCGCCTCTCCGGCATCCTCGGCCATGATTTCATCGACAACGCGCTTGCCATCGACGCCGAGCGCGACGGCCTCCGCCTTGCCGGTTACGCCGCCCTGCCCACCTACTCGCGCGGCTCTTCCGCCCAACAGCACCTTTTCGTCAACGGCCGCCCTGTCCTTGACCGCATGCTCTACGGCGCCCTCCGCGCCGCCTATTTCGACGTCCTCAGCCGGGACCGACACCCTGCCGCCGTCCTGAACCTGATTGTCGACCCCCAGCGCGTCGACGTTAACGTCCACCCCGCCAAGGCCGAGGTCCGCTTCCGCGAACCCGACGCCGCCCGTTCGCTCATCATCACCGCGCTGCGCACCGCCCTTTCGGGCGCCGGCCACCGCGCGTCGACCACCGTCGCGACCGAGACCCTCGCCGCGATGCGCCCCGTGCATCACATCGACCGCCCCAGCCAGACCAGCCTCGCCGCCGCCTTCGCGTTCCAGTCGCCCGAACCCCGCTCCCCCGGTTTCGCCGAAAGCCCCGCAGCTCGGTTTGAGCCCGCAATCGCCGCCGATGGCCCCCTCGGTGCCGCCCGCGCGCAGGTGCATGAGAATTACATCATCGCCCAGACCGCCACCGGCATCGTCATCGTCGACCAGCACGCCGCCCACGAACGCCTCGTCTACGAACGCCTCAAGGCCCAGATGGCCACCTCTGGCATCACCGCCCAGGCACTCCTCATCCCCGAAATCGTCGATCTGTCCCCCACCGACGCCGCCCGCATCCTTGACGCCGCCCCCGACCTTGCCCGCCTCGGCCTTGCCATCGAACCCTTCGGCGGCACCGCCATCGCCATCCGCGAAACCCCCGCCATCCTCGGCCCGGTCAGCGCCAAAGCCCTGATCCGCGACATCCTCGACGAACTTGCCGACACCGGCGACAGCACCCTTCTGCAAGGAAAGATCGACGCCATCCTGTCGCGCATGTCCTGCCACGGCTCCGTCCGGTCCGGCCGCCAGATGCGCGCCGAGGAAATGAACGCCCTCCTGCGCGAGATGGAGGCGACCCCCCTTTCCGGTCAGTGCAACCACGGCCGCCCGACCTATGTCGAACTCAAGCTCCACGATATCGAACGGCTCTTCGGACGCAGATGATCACTCTGTTCGGCCAGACCTTTGCATGGAACGACCCCGAGGCGCTGATCCTTGGCGCGGTGGCGCTGACGCTTCTCGCCTTCCTCGTCATGATCCTGCGCAGCACCCGCAAATCCTCGACTCTCGCCGAACCCCTGATGCGCGAAATCGGCTGGCTCGCCCAACGCGTCCAGCAATTGGGCGACGGCCAGGAACGCCTCGCGGGCGGCCTCCATCACGTCTCCGAAGCGCAGGCCGTCAGCCAGACCGCCATGCTGCAGGTCGTGGAACAGCGCCTCGCAGAAGTGCAGCGCGCGATGGGTGACAGCCTGCACGGCAGCGCCACCCGCACCGCGCGGTCCTTGGGTGAACTGCAACAACGACTGGAAACCATCGACAAGGCGCAGGCCAACATCGAAAAGCTGTCTGGTAACGTTCTCAGCCTGCAAGACATTCTGTCCAACAAACAAACCCGCGGCGCCTTCGGCGAAATCCAGTTGCACGACATCGTGCAAAAAGCGCTGCCGAAAGACGCCTACACAATGCAGGCCACCCTCAGTAACGGCCGCCGCGCCGACTGCCTGATCCACCTGCCAAATCCACCCGGCCCCATCGTCATCGACGCGAAATTCCCGCTCGAAGCGTATGAAGCCATCCGTCGCGCCGACACCCCCCGCGGCGTAGTGGAGGCCGCACAACAGATGCGCACCGCCGTCCGCGCCCACATCCGCGCGATATCGGAAAAATACATCATCGAAGGCGAAACCGCCGACGGCGCGCTGATGTTCCTTCCCTCCGAAGCGGTCTATGCCGAACTGCACGCCAATTTCCCCGAAATCGTGCGCGAAGGCTTTGCAGTAAAGGTCTGGATCGTCTCGCCCACCACCTGCATGGCCACGCTCAACACGATGCGCGCAGTGCTGAAAGACGCCCGGATGCGCGAACAGGCCGGTGCGATACGCAAGGAACTGGCGCTGCTTTACGCCGACGTCGACCGCCTCGGCACCCGCGTCGAAAGCCTTGACCGCCACTTCGGCCAAGCCGCGAAGGATATCGAAGACATCAAGGTGTCGTCCGAAAAGGCCGGCAAACGCGCCCGCCGCCTCGACAACTTCGATTTCGAGGAAATCGCCCCGAACGACCCCGCCCCCTTGATCGCCCCGCGCGCCGCAGAATGATCCACCTTACCCCCGCAGACTATCGCCGCCAGCCTTGGGCCAACGGTCGCGGCACCACCACCGAACTTTACCGTCTCGAAGAAAGCGGCCACCTGATCCTCCGCCTCTCGATGGCCACGGTCAGCGAAAATGGCCCGTTTTCCCTGTTCCCCGGCATCGAACGCAACCTAACCGTCCTCACCGGCCCGGGCTTCACCCTCTCCGGCGAAAACCTCACCCTGCACGCCAGCCCGCTCAATCCCGTCGCCTTCCCCGGCGACATCCCCATCACCGCCAGCAACGTCACAGCGCCGTCCGAAGATTTCAACGTGATGACCGCGCGCCACCTGCCGCGCCCCGCTGTGCGCGTGACCCACGCACCCGAAACCCTGCCAGACGGTCACTGGGCCCTCTTCGCCCTGTCGGATGCCCGGGTGAACGACACGCCGCTTCACCCGCACGACCTCGTCATGCTGGCGGGGATCGCCAAGGTCAGCGGGCGCTTCCTTGCAGTTCAACTGCAAGGCGTACCCAAACAATTTGATTAAAATCCGCCTTCCTCTTTGGAAGAATATCCCACGGGAAGTACGGAGGGCGTGAAACCCTCCGGCGGTCGGCCAAATCCGCGCCGATCAGATCCTGAACAGCGGCTGCGCCAGGCGCGGCAGGAACTTGCGGAACCGCAAGGGCGCATCAGTCGCCGCAAGACAGATGCAGTCCTGCCCCGCCATCGCCACCGGCGTATGCTCAAGGTTCTCGTCGGCAATCTCCAGATCACCCCGGTCGAACCGGTCGTTGGCATCGGCAAATGCGCCCTGCAACACCAGCGTCAACTCCATCCCCCGGTGACCGTGGTCCGGCACCGCGACCCCGGCGGGAATGTACAAAAGCCGCGCCGAGGCATCATTTCCGGTCGGCAGGATCGCCTGCTTCACGCCCATACCGATCGACCGCCACTTCACCGCGCTCAGATCACCGCCGACATAATCGGCCAACGGTGCCGGAAAGATCCCCGAGGCCTGCATCGGCGCGCGCTGGGTTGCCTGCGGCATCCCCTCGATCCGCGCCATCACCGCCTCCAGCGCCGCCTCTGCCATCTCGACGTTGCCCTGATCCTCGATCAAGGCCCCGCCCAGCGTGTCATAGGACGCCAGCCGCGCCCGGCATTCGTCGCACAGCGACACATGCGTCGCGACCACAAGGTTGAACGCCTCGGGCAGCTGTCCGGCCGCATAGCCCATCAGCAGCTGGTCCGACAAATGGTGACGTATCGTCATGTTCACTTCGTCCTTCACATCATCTCGTGCCGCAGCTTGTCCAGCGCCAGCCGGATGCGCGATTTTATCGTTCCCAGAGGCAGCCCCGTCTCTGCGGCAATCTCGCTGTGCGACAACTCGCCGTAGAAGGCCCGCTCGATCAGCGACCGCTGCCGTTCCGGCAACCCCGCCAACGCACGGCCCAGCCGCTCCGTCTCCTCCTGGGTTTCCATCACCTCGGCCTGATCAGGCTCGGGCTCCGGTCCCCAGTCCAATTCCTCCGGCTCAGGCCGACGCGCCTTCCTCAGCGCGTCGATCCGCCGGTTGCGGGCGATGGTGAACACCCATGTCGCCACGCTTGCCCGCGCCGGGTCGAATAGATGCGCTTTTTGCCAAAGCGTCGCCATCACGTCCTGCGCACATTCCTCGGCCAGCGTCGCTCCGGCACCCGACTTCATCAAAAAGCCCTTCACCCGTGGGGCAAAGTGCCTGAACAACGCGGCAAAAGCCGCCTTGTCCTGATGGTCGCGCACCCGGATCATCAGGCCCGCCCAATCTGTCTCGTCTCCGTTCGACACCCGCAAACCCTTGTCATGGCGCAGCTTTCCCACAACAGGTGGTTGCGGCTCAGCGGCTTCCTGTACCATAACGTCTTGGCTTGCATCAAACATCATGGCAAATCTACGCACCACGATGTTCACCGGATCACTTTTCGGGAAACTGGGTGCCAAGCGCACTGTGTCAACCCTTGACTGTCAAAAATATTTTACACCTGATCCAGTGACGGCTTTTGTCCGTAAAACGTCAAAAGCACTCAGGGAACACTGCCACATGCCGTTTGAAACTCCGGGTAACGCCCGTCGCCGCATCGCCGTTATCGGGGGGGGCATATCCGGCATGGCGGCCGCGCACATGCTGGCCGACACCAATTCCGTCGTGCTGTTCGAGGCCGAAGGTCGCCTTGGCGGCCACGCCCGCACGGTTCTCGCAGGCAAGCGCGGCGAACAGCCGGTCGACACCGGCTTCATCGTTTTCAACCGGGTGAACTACCCCCACCTCGTCCGCCTGTTCGAAAAACTCGACGTGCCCGTCACCGAAAGCTCGATGTCGTTCGGCGCCTCGATCGACGGGGGTCGCGTCGAATACGGCCTCGCCTCGCTTGACGCGATCTTCGCCCAGCGCCGCAACGCTGCCAACCCGCGCTTCCTGCGCATGATCCGCGACATCCTGCACTTCAACAAACATGCCGAACGCGTCGCCACCGACCCCGCCATGACGATCCGCGAGCTTCTGGCAACCCTCGGCACCGGGTCCTACTTCCGCGACCATTACATCACGCCCTTCTCTGGCGCGATCTGGTCCACCCCCACTGCGGGCATCCTCGATTTCCCGGCGCAGGCCCTGGTGCGCTTCTTCCGCAACCATGCGCTCCTAGGCTACGAAGGCCAGCACCAGTGGTATACCGTCAAGGGCGGCTCCATCCAGTATGTCAACCGCCTGCAAACCGCGATGCAGTCCCAAGGCGTCGACATCCGCCTCGCCTCGCCCATCGCGGCGGTCAAGCGTGAGGCAGGCTCCGTCCTCGTCCGCGCCATCGGTGGCGAGTGGGAACTATTCGACGACGTGATCTTCGCCACCCATTCCGACCAGACGCTGCGCCTTCTGGCCGACCCCACCCCGGCCGAGACCGCCGCGCTGTCCGCCGTGCGCTACCAGCCGAACGAGGCAATCCTTCATTCCGACACCTCGCTGATGCCGAAATCCCGCAAGGTCTGGTCGTCGTGGTCCTACGTCGAACCCAAGGGCGGCGCCGGCAACAAAATCGACCTGACATACTGGATGAATTCGCTGCAACCGATCCCGCAGGACGACCCCCTGTTCGTCACCCTCAACACCAACCGCGCCATCGACGACCGTCTGATCCATGACGTGACCACCTTCCACCACCCGGTATTCGACGTGGCGGCCCTCGCCGCACAAGACACGATCCGCGCGATGAACGGCAGCCACTCCACCTGGTTCTGCGGCGCGTGGATGCGCAATGGCTTTCACGAAGACGGCTTCGCCTCCGCCGTCGACGTGGTCGAGGCGATGGGCCGCCTGCCGATGCTTCAGGCCGCATGATGCAAGTAGAACGGATCAGCGGCGAGACATTTCATGGTCGCAAGGGCGCCGTGCAGAACGCCTTCCGCTACTCTGTCGATTACGTCCTGCTGGACCCAGACCGCTCGAAAGGCCCGCGCCTCTTTTCCCGCAACGCCCGCAACCTCTTTTCGGTGCATGACGCCGATCACGGCGGCACGCCCGGTCAGGGCCGGGGCACCGCTTGGGTGCGCGAGGTGCTGGCCGAACACGGGCTTGCCGGCGACCACCGCATCCTCCTGCTCGCCCAGCCGCGCGTCATGGGTCACGTCTTCAACCCGGTCAGCTTCTGGCTTTGCTACGATCACCTCGGCCACCTCCGCGCCGCGATTGCCGAGGTGACGAACACCTATGGTGACCGCCACTCTTACCTCTGCCACCGCGATGACCGCGCGCCGATCACCCGCGAAGATACCATCCGCGCCCGCAAGATCTTCCACGTCTCGCCGTTCCAGCCCGTCGAAGGCGCCTATGTCTTCCGTTTTGACATCCGCGCCGACCGTATCGGCATCTGGATCGACTACACCACCCAGTCGGGCGGCCTGTTCACCAACCTGACCGGCCCGCGCACCCCCCTGACCACCGCAGGCATCCTCGCCACCTGCCTCCGCCGCCCGTTCGGCTCGCGCCGGGTACTGGCACTGATCCACTGGCAGGCGCTGAAACTGGCGCTGAAGCGGGTCAAGTTCCACAACCGCCCGCTTCCCCCGCCCGAAGACGTCACCCGATGACCACCCGCGCCGCTGGCCTGCCGGCCTGGTCGCTCTTCGCGGCGCTGATCGCCGCCGCCGGCCTGCCGATCTACATCCACGCGCCAAAGTTCTACGTCGACAGCTACGGCGTCTCGCTCGCCGCCCTTGGGGTGACCCTCGCGCTCCTGCGCCTTTTCGACGTGGTGCAAGACCCGGTCCTCGGCTGGCTGGCCGAAACGGGCCGCAAAAGCCGCGCCCTCTGGGTCGCCATCGCCACCGCCATCATGGCGCTCTCCATGCTCGGCCTCTTCGCCGTCGCCCCACCCATCGCCCCGCTCCTGTGGTTCGCCCTCACGCTCACCGGCCTCTTCTCCGCCTTCTCCTTCCTCACCATCTGCTTTTACGCCGAAGGCGTGGCCAAGGCCGCCACCCTCGGCCCGCAAGGCCACATCCGCCTTGCCGGCTGGCGCGAGGGCGGCTCGCTCCTTGGCGTTTGCCTCGCCGCCGTCGCCCCCGTGGCGCTCGCCGGCCTCACCTCCTCCCCCTTCGCCCTCTTCGCCGTTCTCTTCACCGCGCTTGCCATAGTGGCCACCCTCGCCATGCGCGGCAACTGGGGCATGGGCGCGCCCCTCCCCACCACCAACCCCCTCGCCCTCTTCCGCCCCGCGCTGTCCGACCCACTCGCCCGGCGCCTTCTTCTCATCGCCCTCCTGAACGCCTCCCCCGTTGCCGTCACCTCCACCCTCTTCCTCTTCTTCGTCGAAAGCCGCCTTGCCGCCCCCGGCCTCGAAGGCCCGCTCCTCCTCCTCTTCTTCCTCTCGGCCGCCGCCTCCACCCCGGTCTGGAGCCGCCTCGCCCAACGCCACGGCGCCAAGCGCACCCTCCTCGCGGCCATGTCGCTCGCGATCGCAGCTTTCCTCTGGACGGCCACCCTCTCCACCGGCGACACCGTCGCCTTCGCCATCATCTGCGCCGCCTCCGGGGCAGCCCTCGGCGCCGACCTCACCCTTCTGCCCGCCATCTTCGCCCGGCGCCTCGCACAGATCGGCCAGGGCGGCGAGGCCGCCGCCTTCGGCCTCTGGTCCTTCGTCTCCAAACTCTCCCTCGCCCTCGCCGCCGCAACCATCCTCCCGGCGCTCGACCGCGCAGGCTTCACGCCCGGTGCTACCAACACAGAATCCGCGCTTTTCACCCTCACATTGATCTACGCAGCGCTTCCTTGCGTATTGAAGCTCATGGCAATCACGCTCCTCGCCCGGACACCCGTCCCGGACCCCATCGAAGGCACCACCCCATGACGATCCTCGCTGCCATCCTGACCGGTGCCCTCCTCACCCTCGCTGCGGTGATCCTGCGTGGCCGCTATGCCGCCTTCCCCGCCCAGCGCCCCGCCGATTACTCAAAGGGTCCGCAGTTCGATCTCCGCCACCACCTCTCCGGCCCGATCCTCTGCGAAGGCGTGATCTACGGCCCCACAGGCCGCGTGACCTCGCGCTTCGTGGCCGACATGCACGGCACATGGGATGGCAACACCGGGACCCTGGCTGAGACCTTCCGATACGACAGCGGCACCGTCCAAGACCGCGCCTGGACCATGCGCCTTGGCAACGACGGCAGCATCGCAGCCACCGCGCCCGATGTCGTCGGCACCGGCACCGGCCGCGCCGAAGGCTCCGCCGTGGTGCTGCAATACCGCATCAAGCTAACGCCCGAAGCCGGCGGACACGAGCTTGACGTGATCGACTGGATGTACCTGATGGACAACGGCACCATCATGAACCGCTCGCAGTTCCGCAAGTTCGGCATCAAGGTCGCCGAGCTTGTCGCCACCATGCGCCGCGTCCCGGCCCCGATTGGCACCCCCGCCGAATGAGGGATTTCAAAGGCAAACGCTACTGGCTCGTCGGCGCCTCCGAAGGCCTCGGCCTCGCCCTCGCCCATAAACTCAGCGCCGCCGGGGCTGACCTGATCCTCTCCGCCCGCAACACTGAAACCCTCGCCGCCGCCGTGTCGAGCCTTCCCGGCAAAGCCACCGCCCTCCCCCTCGACGTAGGCTCGCCCGACAGCGTCCGCGCCGCCGCAGCCACCCTCGGCCCGATCGACGGCGTGGTGTTCCTTGCCGGCGTCTACTGGCCGGTTGACGCCAAGGCCTGGGACGCAACCCAGGTCGAAACCATGTGCGACATCAACTTCACCGGCTGCGCCCGCATCATCGGCGCAGCCCTCCCCGGCATGGTCGCGCGCGGCACCGGCCACGTCGTCATCACCGGCTCGCTCTCGGGCTTCCGCGGCCTGCCCGGCGCCATCGGCTACGCTGCCTCCAAGGCGGGCACGATGGTTCTCGCCGAATCTCTCTACGCCGACCTGCGCAAGACAGGCATCACGGTCCAACTCGCCAACCCCGGCTTCATCAAGACACGCCTTACCGCGAAAAACGACTTCACCATGCCCTTCATCATGGAACCCGAAGCCGCCGCCGACATCATGTTCCGCCACATGACCACCGACCGCTTCAAGATCAGCTTCCCCACCCTCTTCAGCTGGCTATTCCGCGGCGGCCAGGTCCTGCCCGACTGGCTCTACTACCGGATGTTCCCGCCTAAACCCTGACCCCCGGTCTTCCTCTTTGCAGAAATATCCCACGGGAGGTCCGGAGGGTGTGAAACCCTCCGGGGCCAGCCAAGCGCGCTCACGCCCGCAGCCGAGCCATGAAGAATCCGTCCATCCCCCCACGCTCCGCCCAGTAGTCCGGCCGCAGCCGCAAACCGCCAGCATCGGTCCACCAGCCCGGCTCCACCCCCGCCAAGTCCACCCGCTCCACCGCCAGCCCCGGATGCCGCTCCAGCGCCGCCGCCAATTGCGCCTCGCCCTCTTCCGGCAACAGCGAGCAGGTCGAAAACACCAGCCGCCCGCCGGGCTTCAACCAGCCGAGCGCCCGGTCGATCAGCGCCGCCTGCAACGCGACCAGCCCTTCGACCTCCGACCCGTCCTTCACGAAGGGCAAGTCCGGATGCCGCCGGATCGTCCCGGTCGCCGAACAGGGTGCATCGAGGAGGATTGCATCGAACGCCGCCTCCGGCTCCCACTGCAACGCATCTGCCACGACCAGCGTGGCGGTCAGCCCAGTCCGCGCGAGGTTTTCGGCCACCCGCGCCATCCGCGGCCCGGAAATGTCCAAGGCCACCACCACGGCCCCGGCATCGGCCAGTTGCATCGTCTTGCCACCCGGTGCCGCGCACAGGTCCAGCACCCGCTCGCCGGGCTTTGCATCCACCATCCGCGCCACCAGCGCCGCCGCCGCGTCCTGCACCCACCACGCGCCATCGGCGAACCCCGGCAGCGCGGTCAACTGTCCGCCCTCTCTCAACCGCAGGCTCCCTGTCGGCAGCATCTCACCTTCGGGCGCCACCCGCCCGGCCCGCAACGTCAGGTCGATCGGCGGATGCCCCGCCTGCACCGCCTCGATCGCCTCCACCACCTCGCGCCCGTGCAGATGCACCAACGGCTGGCGCAGCCAGCGCGGCATCCGCTGCGGCGGCAATCCGTCCAGAATCCCGGTCTCCGGCACCGCGCGCAGCACCGCGTTCACCAGCCCCGCCAAATGCCCCGTGCGCTTGCCACGCCGAACCATCTCGACCGCAGCGTTCACCACGCCATGCGCGGGCGCGCCCATCGCGCGCTCCACCACCGCCAGCCGAAGCACGTTCATCACCATCAGGGGCGGTACTTTGCGCAGGTGCTTTGACAGCACCCTGTCCACCGGCTCCAGATGCCTCAGCACATCCGCCGCCAGTCGCATCGCCCGCGCCCGGTCGCTGGCCGGCAATTCCGGCTCTGCCAGATCGGCCAGCATCCGCCCGTCGCCCAGCACGGCGCCCAGCAATTCCACCGCCGCCGCGCGTGCGGCCACACCTTCGGCCATGCCCATCCCCTTGTTGACTGCAGCCAGCGGCGTATATCAGGCAGGATACCGGCACAAGGAATTGCCCGATGGACGATAAAGACCTGCCCCCAGCCGCCAAACGCGCCCTTGCCGAAGCCGAGGCCCGCCGCAAGGCGGACGAGGCGAAAGACGCCCTTCCAACCGAACTCGGCGGCCGTGATGGTCCGGAGCCTGTCCGCTACGGCGATTGGGAAAAAAAGGGTCTCGCGATCGACTTCTAGCGCAGCTTGAACGACGCGCTGTCACCATTGCCCCGGTCGACCGTGAACCGCACCTTGTCGGCCCCTTCGACCTCGACCAACTGGCAGTCGTAGCCGATCTCCATCCCGCTCCAGTCCATCTCGCGGCAGAAATAACCGTCCTTCCACGACCATGACCCCGTGATGTCCCACCCAAGGGCACGGCCCTTGATCTGCCCGTCCGGCAGCACGTTGAGCGTCAGGTTGTAAAGCCCGATCCGCAGATCGCGCCCTTCAACAAGGGACAGGAACTCGGTCTTTTCCCGCACCGGCGCGAAATCGTTCGCGGCAACCGGAAACGCGGCAAGCATGGCAACAAGCGAAAGTGCTGAAATACGCAGCATGATGACCCCGATCAGAACCCGGCGAAGACTGAATAACCGTTTTCTACGCGCACGGCCCCTGACTGGATCACAATTCCGTCAAAGCCCCAGCACGTCCATCATGTCATACTGCCCGGGCTTCTTGCCCTGACCCCAGATCGCCGCCCTCAACGCACCGCGCGCAAACACCGTCCGGTCCGTCGCGATATGGCGCAGCACGATCCGCTCGCCATCGGCGGCAAAGATCACGTCATGCTCGCCCACGATATCGCCGCCCCGAATGGCCGAGAACCCGATGGTCCCCCGCTCCCGCGCGCCGGTAATCCCGTCCCGCCCGGAAACCCGCGCATCCGCCAGCGCCACACCCCGCCCCGCCGCCGCCGCCTCGCCCAGCATCAGCGCGGTGCCGGACGGCGCGTCCACCTTCATCCGGTGGTGCGCCTCGACGATCTCGATATCCCAATCGGCATCCAGCGCCTCGGCCACCTTTCGCGTCAACCGGGTCAGCAAGTTCACCCCCAGCGACATGTTCCCCGCCCGCACGATCACCGCATGACGGCTCGCCGCCTCGATCTTCGCCAGATGCTCTGCCTCCAGCCCTGTCGTCCCGATCACGTGGACGGCCCGCGCCTGTGCCGCCAGTGCCGCAAACTGAACCGTCGCTGCCGGCGAGGTGAAATCCACCACCGCCTGCGCCTTTGCAAACGCCTCCAACGGATCGTCCGTCACCACCACACCCACGGCCGCCCCGCCCATCGCCTCGCCGACGTCGCGCCCGACCCACGCATGGCCCGCCCGCTCCACGCAGGCCACCAGCCGCGCCTTGTCCGAAACCTGCACCATGCGGATCAGCATCTGCCCCATCCGCCCCGACGCCCCGGTCACCACGATCCCCGGCAGTTCACTCATCGCACGCCCCCCGTTTCCCCCGTCCTAGCGCCTTCCTGCACCGCACAAAAGCCCGCCGTTGCGGGCGCAGGCGAAACAGCCTACATGACCCGAATGTCAGCCAAACGCTTCAACACCTCCGGCCCCTCGCAACGCCAGCTTCGCGTCGGCGAACTCATTCGCCGCACCCTGGCCGATATCCTCAATCGGGGCGAGATCCACGACACCGCCCTTTCCGCCATGTCCATCACCGTGGGCGAGGTGTCGGTCTCCGCCGACCTCAAGATCGCTACCGTCTACGTCATGCCGCTGATGGGCTCCGTCCCGATCGCCGATGCCGTTGCGGCCCTTGCCCGCAACAAGGGCGAACTGCGCCACCGCATCAGCCAGGAACTCACGCTGAAACACGCGCCCGACCTGCGCTTCCGTGCCGACGAAACCTTCGACCGGCTCGACGAATCCCGCCGCCTGTTTTCCAACCCCACCGTTCAGCGCGATGTCTCCGCCCCCGATAGCCCCCCCCACACCACCCCCGACGAGGATGCCTGAATGCTCCTCCGTCTGCTGGGTCTCCTGCTCCTGACCCCCGCGCTTGCCCAGGCTGCGGACTGCCGCGACACCAGCTTCGATGGCGCCTCCTACACCCTCTGCGACGTTGCAATCACCGAAGACCTCCGCCTCTTCCACACCGGCCCCGACGGCCCCTACGGCAGCTTCGCCAAGGTCAACGCAGCGCTTGAAACCGAAGACCAGACCCTAGGTTTTGCGATGAACGCCGGCATGTATCACCGCGATCTCGCCCCGGTCGGGCTTTACATCGAAAACGGCACCCAGACCGCCCGCCTCGTCACCCGCGACGGCCCCGGCAACTTTGGCCTCCTGCCCAACGGCGTCTTCTGCATTGCCGACACCTTTCGCGTGATCGAAAGCCGCACCTTTCGCGACGAAGCCCCCGACTGCCGCTTCGCCACCCAGTCCGGCCCGATGCTGGTGCTGAACGGCAAGCTTCACCCCAAACTCCTGCCCACTAGCGACAGCACCTACATCCGCAACGGCGTCGGCGTCTCCAACGACGGAACCCGCGCGGTCTTCGTCATCTCGAACGATCCGGTCAACTTCCACAGCTTCGCCCGCTTCTTCCGCGACGAACTTGGCCTCTCCGACGCGCTCTACTTCGATGGCAACATCTCCCGCCTCTACGCCCCCTCCCTCAACCGCCATGACGGCGGCTTCCCGATGGGGCCGATCGTCGGAACCGTCGTCCCGAAAGGCTGATCCCGTGGGCCGCACCAAAAAGGGCCGCGCCATCTCCGGCTGGCTGATCGTCGACAAGCCGGCAGGAATCACCTCGACCGCCGTGGTCAACAAGGTGAAATGGGCGCTTTCGGCACAGAAGGCCGGTCACGCCGGCACCCTCGATCCCGCCGCTACCGGCGTCCTCGCCATCGCCCTGGGCGAGGCGACGAAGACCGTGCCCTACATCACCGACGCGCTGAAATGCTACCGCTTCATGGTCACCTTCGGCGCCGCCACCTCCACCGACGACGCCGAAGGCGAGGTCATCCAGCGCAGCGACCAGCGGCCCACCGACGCTGAAATCGAAGCTGCCCTCGCCGCCTTCCGGGGCGACATCCAGCAAGTTCCCCCGCAGTTCTCCGCCGTGAAGGTCGATGGCGAACGCGCCTACGACCTCGCCCGCGAAGGCGAGGTAATGGATCTAGCCGCCCGCCCGCTCTGGGTCGACAGCCTGACGCTTCTCGCCCGCCCGGACCCGGATCATGCGCTCCTTGAAATGGTCTGCGGCAAGGGCGGCTACGTCCGCTCCATAGCCCGCGACCTTGGCCAGACCCTCGGCTGCCTCGGCCACGTCCAATGGCTACGCCGCGAATGGTCCGGCCCGTTCCATGCAAAGGACGCCGTCACCCTCGACCAGATCGACGCCGAGGCGAAAACCGACGCCCTCGACGCCCGCCTCCTGCCCCTCGAACTCGGCCTCGCCGACCTGCCGGAATTCCCTGCCACCCCCGAAGGCGCCATCCGCCTGCGCAACGGCAACCCCGGCATGGTCATCGCCTCCGCCGACTGGGGCACCGAAGGCTGGGCCAGCCTGAACGGACAGGCCATCGCGGTCGGCCACTACCGCAGCGGCGAACTCCAGCCAAGTCGGGTCTTCAACCGCTGAACCCCGACACTTCGACCAAAACTCTCCTTCCCCTTCGTGAAAATATCCCACGGGGAGCGCGAGGGGTGTGAAACCCCTCGCTTTTCGGAGTGGAGCGCGAGGGGTGTGAAACCCCTCGTTTTTCGGGGCGGAGCGCGAGGGGTGTGAAACCCCTCGCTTCAGCCCCGGCCACAGACGCGGCATAAAAGCAAAAGGCCCCGCGTTTCCGCAGGGCCTTTTCCAAATCTCGTCTAGACCTGAACTCAGACCAGCGCGGCTTTCGCTTGGCCGGCAATGGCGTTGAACGCCTCCGGCTCATGCACTGCCAGATCGGCCAGAACCTTGCGGTCCACTTCGATCCCGGCTTTCGCCAGACCGTTGATCAGGCGCGAATAGGTCATCTCGGCATCGAACAACCGGACGGCAGCGTTGATCCGCTGGATCCACAGCGCGCGGAAGTTGCGCTTGCGGGTCTTGCGGTCGCGGGTCGCGTACTGGTTGGCCTTGTCGACCGCCTGGGTGGCGGTACGGAAGTTCGTGGAACGGGCGGCATAGTAACCGGCGGCTGCCTTGATTACTTTCTTGTGACGGGCGTGGGTCACCTTGCCGGATTTAACGCGGGACATCTGGTGCTCTCCTTACCGGTCGTAGGGCATGTACTTCTTGACGATCTTGGTGTCCGAGGCGGACAACAGCATCGTACCGGAAGCATCGCGAATGAACTTCGTCGTGCGCTTGATCATGCCGTGGCGCTTGCCGGCGACGCCAGCTTTCGCCCGACCGGAGGCCGTGAAGCTGAAACGCTTCTTCGCCGCCGACTTGGTCTTCATCTTGGGCATTTCCATCTCCATGGTTTCAGGCACGACTCGGCATGCCACGTTGGCCGGCCGTGCGGGGTATCGAGCCGCCCCTATAAGGCCGGCGCGCCAAACCTGCAAGGGATCACTTGATATAGCGCGCCGTCACATCCAGCATGATGCCCGGCACCTCGCGAAACGCATAGCCGCCGGGCTTGGTGGTCACCGCGGTCACCACCAGTCCCAAAGACGCGATCAGAAGGATCGCTCCCACACGGGGCGGTTCGCCTTCGGAAAACGCCGAAAGCAGCGACGGAATGGTGACGATGAACAACGCAACTCCGATCGTCAGGATGAGGTCGGCGTCCATCTGTCCCTCGCGAAAAGACTGCGCTGGCCGGATGTTACTCGGGGTCGACCCGCGAAATCAATCGTTCATCGCAAGGCGCCACACGCAGGATGTTGGTTGTACCCTTCACGTTGAACGGCACGCCCGCGGTCACCACGATCTGGTCCTCGTCGGTGGCAAAGCCGCCATCCCGTGCGGCCCGGATCGCGGCCAGCACCGCGCCCTTGAACCGGTCCTGCGGCTCGGTGATCACGCAATGCGTGCCCCAGGTCAGCGCCATCCGCCGCGCGGTAGACATCAACGGCGTCAGCGCCAGAATCGCCACATGAGGCCGCTCACGTGCGACCAGCGCCGCCGTGGTGCCGGACTGGCTGAAGCAGCAGATCGCCTTGATGTTGGTGGCCTCGGCAATCTCGCGCGCCGCCGCCACGATCCCGTCTGCAATCGATTCGCGCCGCACCACACGGCTCGCCTCGATCACCGACCGGAAGGTCGGGTCGCTTTCCACGCTCATCGCCACCGCATTCATCGTGCGCACCGCCTCGACCGGGTACTTCCCCGCCGCCGATTCCGCCGACAGCATCACCGCGTCAGCACCCTCGTAGATCGCCGTCGCCACGTCCGAAACCTCGGCCCGCGTCGGCACCGGGCTTTCGATCATCGATTCCAGCATCTGCGTCGCCACGATCACCGGTTTCGCCGCCGCCCGCGCCCCACGCACCAGCCGCTTCTGGATCGGCGGCACCGAGGTCACCGGCAGTTCCACCCCCAGATCGCCCCGCGCCACCATGATCCCGTCGCTCACCTGCAAAATGGCGTCATACGCCTTCACCGCCGCCGGCTTCTCGATCTTCGACATGATCGCCGCCCGCCCCTTGGCCAAGGCCCGCGCCTCCAGCACATCCTCCGGCCGCTGCACGAAACTCAGCGCCAGCCAGTCCACGCCCAGCGCGCAGACAAACTCCAGATCGCCCCGGTCCTTCTCCGACAAGGCCGCCAGCGGCAGCACCACGTCCGGCACGTTCACGCCCTTGCGGTTCGAGATGGTGCCGCCAACCGTCACGGTGCAGTTGGCGTAATCCTTGCCGCAATCCTTTACCTGCAACCGGATCTTGCCGTCGTTCACCAACAGCGACGACCCCGGCTCCAGCGCTGCGAAAATCTCCGGATGCGGCAATTGCACCCGGTTCACATCGCCCGGCGCCGACGACAGGTCCATCCGGAACGCCGCCCCCTCAATCAGGTCTTCCTCGCCATTGGCAAAGACCCCGACCCGCAGCTTCGGCCCCTGCAAATCGGCCAGAATCGCGATCGGCCGCCCGGTCTCCGCCTCGACCCGGCGGATGATCTCGTGGCGCTTGCGAATATCCTCATGCACCCCGTGGCTCATGTTCAGCCGGAACACATCTGCCCCCGCCTCGAACAAAGCCTTGATCATCTCATAGCTGCTGGAAGCCGGCCCGAGGGTGGCCACAATCTTCACGTTCCGAAGGCGTCTCATGCCTTTTTCCTTTTCGTCGTGTGCATCTGTATCGTGGGCCGCTGGCCTTATCGCGCAAACCGGGCCATTGGGCAACCGGGCACTTTTGCGCATCGCACGCTTTGCCCCGATGGACGTCCCCGCACCAATCCACTAGCCCTTGGCCAGCACTGAACGGGGGCAATGATGGCATTCCGCATCGAAGGCAAGGCACGACCCGGTCGCTGGCTCGTTACCTGCGACCACGCCTCCAACCATGTGCCTGAATGGATCGGCGGCGGCTCGCTCGGCATCGGCCCCGAAGACATGGCCCGCCACATCGCCTGGGATGTCGGCGCCGCCGGTCTGGCACTTGCCTTGGGCGAACGGCTCGACAGCCCGGTGATCCTGTCGGATTTCTCCCGCCTCGTGATCGACCCGAACCGGGGCGAGGATGACCCGACCCTCGTGATGCAGCTTTACGACGGCACCATCATCCCCGCCAACCGCAACATCACCCCCGCCGCCGTCGAAGACCGCCTCGACCGGCTCTACCGCCCCTATCACGACGCCTACGGCCGCCTCGCCGCGCGACGCGAAGACACTGTGATCGTGGCGATCCACTCCTTCACGCCCCGCCTCAACGGCCGCCCGCCCCGGCCCTGGCACGTCGGCATCCTCTACAGCCACCTCGACGAACGCCTGTCGAAACCCCTGATCGCCCGCCTGATGGCCGAACCCGACCTTTGCATCGGTGACAACGAACCCTACTCTGGCCACCTGCCCGGCGATGCAATCGACCGCCACGCCCTTGCAAAAGGCCGCCTGAACACCTTGATCGAACTCAGGAACGATCTGATCGACACCAGCGTTGGTCAGCGCCACTGGGCCGACCGCCTCGCCCCCCTCCTTTCGCAAGTGCTGGAGACCCTCTGATGGACGACACCACCCGCATCGAACTTGAAGCCGCCGCCTTCCGCGCCCTCCTCCATCACCTGATGGAAAAGCGCCCTGACGTGCAGAACATCGACCTGATGAACCTCGGTGGCTTCTGCCGCAACTGCCTGTCGCGCTGGTATCAGGAAGCGGCCAATGCGAAGGGCATCCCGATGACAAAGGACGAAGCCCGCGAAATCGTCTACGGTATGCCCTACGCGGATTGGGTCGCACAGACCCAGACCGAGGCGGACGCTGTCAAGAAGGCCGCCTTCGACGTGGCCTTTGCCGAAAACGTCGGGCCAAAGCCGTGACCGTCTCCGACCGCATCGCCGATTTCGTGGCAGCGCTGCCGCTGCAACCGGGGATGCGCGTCCTTGAAATCGGCTGCGGTCCGGGTGTTGCCGCACGGCTGGTGGCAGCACGCATCGGGCCGGGAATGGTTCTTGGCATCGACCGCTCCGCCCGCGCCATCTCGCAGGCACAGGCCCGCTCCACCACCGAAATCGCCGCAGGCCTTCTGCGCCTGCGCCACGTCGCCGTCGAAGACCTGCGCCTGCAACCCGAAGACGCCCCCTTCGACCTTGCCTTCGCGATGCGCGTCGGTGCATTGGACGGCCGCCACCCCGAACTGGCCGAACAGGCGCTTGCCCGTATCGCCGCCGCCCTGACGCCAACCGGAAAGCTGTTCATCGACGGCGGTGATCCCATGCTGGAAATGCCGCTGCCCCGCTGACATGACGCAACGTTTACCGCGCTGCGACGGCCAGTCGTGCTACCCTCTCAATCATGCTTTTGACAGCACGCCATGACTATACCAGGGCCGAATGGCTCAGCGACGCCGCCGTCCATGTCTCCGGCGTCGCAATCGCGCTGGTTGCGGTGCCGGTGCTCGTCGGCCTCGCGGTATTCCTGCGCGGCGATATCCCGGCCGTCGCGGGAACCACGCTCTACGGCGTGGCGCTGATCGCTATGCTCCTGTGCTCGGCGCTCTACAACATGACCGTCGAGACTCGTCGCCGCGCCTTTTTCCGCCACCTCGACCACACCGCGATCTTCATCAAGATCGCCGCCACCTACACGCCCTTCCTGATGCTGTCGGGCGGTCAGGGCGGCTGGCTCCTGCCCGGCCTCTGGGGGGCTGCGGTGGCAGGCTCCGGCATGCGGATCATGGCTCCCGACCGGCTGAAATTGGTGGCCGTCGGCCTCGCGCTGGCAATGGGCTGGGCCGGCCTCTTCGCAGGCAGTGATTTCTTTGCCAGCCTCTCATGGCTTGTCACCCTGCTTATCGTGACGGGCGGCGCGCTCTACACCATCGGTGTCGGCTTCTTTTTGTTTGAACGCCTGCCGTTTCACTACACGATCTGGCACGTCTTCGTGCTGGCCGCGAGCATGGTGTTCTACGCCGCCGTTACTGTGCATCTGATCCAGACGGCCGCCTGATCGCCCACGTCCGCGCTCGCCAGACGATCCTGGCGTCAGGCTCCCCGCGTCAGAAGTTCCCCTTCCCCAGCGCTCCTGGTCCGGCACAGCGCCAACACTCTGGCCTCCCTTGGTCCTTCGTCTGTCCAAAAAATATCCCACGGGAGGTCTGGAGGGTGTGAAACCCTCCAGTAGTGCCGAATGCCAGAAGAACTGCCTCCGTTGCACTTGGCGCCGCATGCCGCTGCCGCAGCTCTTGCAGTCAATGAGCAGGCAGACAGCGCACGGAAATTCGTTAAAGATTTCCTAATCTGCTCCGCAAGTCATTGAATTCAAACGGCCGAAAAAATGTCCCACGGTGGGACACGGCCCTCAGATCGCGGCCTTCCTCATCTCGTCCAGATAGATTTCCCGCAGCCGCACCGCTACCGGCCCCGGCTTTCCGGTCCCGATTGCCATGCCGTCAAGCTCGACCACCGGCATCACAAAGATCGACGCCGCCGTCGAAAACGCCTCATCCGCCCCCTGCGCCTCCGCGATCGTGAAGGGCCGCTCCTCAACCTCGAACTGCGCCTCCGCCGCGAACCGCAGCACAGCCGCCCGCGTGATCCCGTGCAGGATGTCCGACCCCAGCTGCCGCGTGATGATCCGATTGCCTTTCACGATGTAGGCGTTATTCGACGTCCCCTCCGTCACCGCCCCGGCCTCGTCCAGAAACCAGCTGTCATCGACACCCGCCTTCTTCGCCGCCATCTTGCCCATCGAGGGGTAGAGCAGCTGCACCGTCTTGATGTCCACCCGGCTCCACCGCAGGTCCGGGATCGAGATCACCTTGAACCCCACCTTCGCCGCCGGCGCATCGGCCAGGTTCGGCACGTTCTGGGTGAACGCCACCACCGTTCCTGGCAGCGATGGGTCGGGAAACAGGAACGATCGATCCCCCGGATTGCCCCGCGTGACCTGCAGGTAGATCATCCCATGCTCGATCCCGTTGCGCGCCACCAGCTCCCGATGCATCGCCAGCAACTCCGCCTCCGACACCGGGCACGTCATCTCCAGCTCTGCCAAAGACCGCGCCAACCGCTTCGCATGACCCTTGAAGTCGATCAGCTTGCCGTCCAGCACGCTCGTCACTTCGTAAACCCCGTCGGCCATCAGGAACCCGCGGTCAAAGATCGAAACCCTCGCCTCCGCTTCCGGCAGGTAGTCTCCGTTCACATAGACGGTGCGGCTCATGTTTTATCCCCAAAGGTTGGCGTCGGGTGGGTGCACCCCATCGGCATCATAGTGCAGGGGGTTTTCCCGGTCTTCGGCCAGAAGCAGCGGCGCGTCAAGATCAGTCCAATCTGCCCCTTGCGCCAAAAGCACAGCCGGGGCCATTGCCAGGGACGATCCGACCATGCAGCCGACCATGACCCGAAACCCCATCGACCGCGCCTCCTCCCGCATGGCCAGCGCCTCGGTCAATCCGCCGGTCTTGTCGAGCTTCAGGTTCACCACATCATACTTGCCACGAAGATCGGCAAGGCTGACCCGGTCGTGGCAGGCTTCGTCGGCACACACCGGAACCGGCCGGGCAATCTCGGACAACATCCCATCTGCCCCGGCGGGAAGGGGTTGTTCCACCAGTTCGACCCCCAGCCGTACCAGATGCGGTGCAAGGTCGGTGTAGACCTCGGGCGTCCAACCTTCATTGGCATCGACAATCAGTCGGCAGTGCGGCGCACCCGCGCGCACCGCCTCCAGCCGGGGCATGTCGTCAGGGGTGCCCAGCTTGATCTTCAGGATCGGCCGGTGCGCGTTGAGGCTGGCCGCCTTTCTCATCTCCACCGGAGGGGCGAGGGAAAGGGTGTACGCGGTCAGAACGGGCCGGGGCGGAGGCAAGCCGGCAAGCGCCCAGACGCCCACCCCTGCCTGCTTTGCTTCAAGGTCCCAAAGGGCCGCATCGACCGCGTTGCGCGCAGCACCGGGGGCAAGCGCGTACTGCAAGTCTTGCCGGGTTATGTTCGAAGTCAGGGCATCGACGGCGGCACGCACGCTTTCCAGCGTTTCGCCGTAGCGGGCATAAGGCACACATTCACCCCACCCCGTAACGCCGCCCCGAGTGATGCGCACCGTCAGCACCCGCGCCTCAGTCTTGGATCCTCGGCTGATAGTAAAGGCCTGCGCCAAAGCAAAGCGGTCTTCTGTCGCAGTGATCATGGAAAACGGCTTTACAGGTTGAGATGGCCCCGTCTTACCAAATAGGAAAGCCGGGAAGAACCTTCACAGCCTGAACATGCTCCAACAGTCTTGCAAGCGGAATGAACGTCAGGAAGACCAGCGCGTCCATCAGGTTGTGGCGCAAGTGAGGGACCGATATCGTCAGAGTTGCCTCGGTCTTGAAGCCTGAAAGCCGGGGCACGATCATCGGCACACGGACAGCGTAGGCGTCATAGGTCAGACCGAACTTGCCGCGAAGAAATGCCTCTTCCTTGCGCGCGGTGATAGAGAGAACTGCCAAGGTTAAGCCCCCCAACAAGAGCGTCATGACCACCGACCCGAGCATGAGGCCGAAGCCCAACACGCCAATTGTCGAGAACAGGTAAAGGGGATGGCGGCAGATCGAGTAGGGGCCGTCCTGCATGACCGTCACGTTCTTGTGCCCACCGATGTAGAGTATCGACCAGAACCGCCCAAGAACTGCTGCGACGACAAGCCCGATGCCGACGACATCCATTATTTCGCGCAACGGGCCGGACCAGGGCGATACGGCACATATCGTCAGGGGAAGAGTCAGAACAAACGCTACTCGGAGGATGTTTACACGAATTAACTGGTTCACTGGCATGGCGCGCGGCGGACTGGACACTCAGAACTTCCTTATTTTCGCGCGTATGGGCCCGTTTATTTACGTGCGGTCAATAGTCATATTCGTGGCCCGATATTGCTGCGCATGCATAAGGTTGGTTGCATTTTTTTGCGCAACAAACTAACGCTAAGGCGCCCACACAAGAAATTAAGTTGCCGAGAGGAATTCATGAGCTTCCGTCTGCAGCCCGCGGCGCCCGCCCGCCCGAATCGTTGCCAGCTTTTTGGTCCCGGCTCGCGCCCTGAACTTTTCGCCAAGATGGCGGCTTCGGCGGCTGATGTGATCAACCTCGACCTTGAGGATTCAGTGGCACCCGCCGACAAGGCGACGGCGCGAGCGAACATCATCAAGGCGATTACCGACATCGAGTGGGGCCGCAAGACATTGAGCGTTCGCATCAATGGCCTCGACACCCCGTACTGGTATCGGGATGTGGTCGATCTTTTGGAACAGGCAGGAGACCGGCTTGACCAGATCATGATCCCCAAGGTCGGCTGTGCCGCCGATGTCTATGCTGTGGACGCCTTGGTCACGGCTTGCGAGACGGCAGTAGGGCGCAAGAAACGGATCAGCCTTGAAGTCATCATCGAGACCGCTGCCGGGATCACACATGTCGAGGAAATCGCTACATCTTCGCCCAGACTACAGGCGATGAGCCTTGGGGCGGCGGACTTCGCCGCCAGCATGGGGATGCAGACCACCGGTATCGGCGGGACGCAGGAAAACTATTACATGCATCGGGAAGGGGCGAAGTATTGGTCCGACCCTTGGCATTGGGCGCAGGCGGCGATCGTCGCAGCCTGCCGGACTCATGGCGTCTTGCCGGTGGACGGGCCGTTCGGAGATTTCTCTGACGAGGAGGGGTTCAAGGCCCAAGCGCGGCGGTCGGCGACCCTGGGGATGGTCGGCAAGTGGGCGATCCACCCCAAGCAGGTGGCCTTGGCGAATGAGGTGTTCACTCCGTCCGATACAGCGGTGACCGAAGCGCGAGAGATTCTCGCGGCGATGGAGGTGGCAAAGGCTGGCGGGCAGGGCGCCGCAGTCTACAAGGGTCGGCTGGTTGACATCGCCAGCATGCGGCAGGCAGAGGTGATCGTGCGACAGGCCGAAATCATAACGGGAGCCTGAGTAATCGTTGACAAACCGCCCTTGAAACGGGCAGCTTTCCCAAGCGTCAGCCTGAACACCGGGCAGATAGCGAAAGAATACCTGAGCCGCGCACCCATGGGGAGGGGAGGCCCCGCGCGGCGAATGGGAGGATGCACGCCCCGTGGCCAAGCCACGGGGCGCTGCTGTTTGAAGGCGTGTGATCCTCTGGTTCCGGAAGCATGGCACAGCGCGGACGCGCCCGCCAAATCTTGCCGAGTTGCATCACGGCAGGGCCGGGGGCATATAGGAACGGCCCCCGGAAGGATGACACTGATGAATTACCTGGAATTCGAAAAGCCCCTCGCCGAAATCGAAGGCAAGGCCGAAGAGCTAAGGGCGATGGCCAAGAGCAGCCCCGGGATGGATGTATCGAAAGAAGCGGAGGCGCTGGATCGCAAGGCCGAAACCGCGCTGCGCGACCTCTACAAGAATCTAACCGCCTGGCAAAAATGCTTGGTCGCCCGGCACCCGGACCGGCCGCATTGCAAGGATTATGTCGAGGCGCTATTTACCGAATTCACTAGCCTTGCCGGCGACCGCGCATTTGCCGACGACCATGCCGTGATGGGCGGGATCGCGCGGTTCAACGATCAGCCGGTCGTCGTGATCGGGCATGAAAAGGGCAACGACACCAAGACCCGGATCGAGCGCAATTTCGGGATGGCGCGGCCCGAAGGCTATCGCAAGGCTATCCGCCTGATGGACCTGGCCGACCGATTCCGGCTGCCGGTGATCACTTTGGTCGACACGCCCGGCGCCTATCCAGGCAAGGGGGCCGAAGAACGCGGTCAGGCCGAAGCTATTGCGCGCAGCACCGAGAAGTGTCTGGCGATCGGCGTGCCGCTGATTTCCGTTGTCATCGGTGAAGGCGGATCGGGGGGCGCCGTGGCCTTTGCGACGGCGAACCGCGTGGCGATGCTGGAACATTCTGTCTATTCGGTGATTTCGCCCGAGGGGTGCGCGTCGATCCTTTGGAAGGACGCCGACAAGATGCGGGAGGCGGCCGAGGCGCTGCGGCTGACGGCGCAGGATTTGCAGAAGCTGGGAGTCATCGACCGGATCATCAAGGAGCCGATGGGCGGAGCGCAACGTGCCCCCAAGGAAGCGATCGACGCGGTCGGCAAGGCGATCGAGACGATGCTGAAAGACCTGTCGGGCAAGAAGCCCGAGGCCCTTATCCGCGACCGGCGGCAGAAGTTTCTCGACATGGGGACCAAAGGGCTGGCCGCGTGACAAGCCCCTGGCTTTTGATC
Source organism: Tabrizicola sp. BL-A-41-H6 (assembly GCF_050632395.1). GTDB lineage: Bacteria > Pseudomonadota > Alphaproteobacteria > Rhodobacterales > Rhodobacteraceae > JAUYQR01. The sequence goes on along the minus strand of NZ_CP192600.1, from coordinate 542,007 downwards.
GTCATTGCCGGGTTGCTGGAAACCGGCTGGGCGCTGGGGCTGAAGTATTCGGAAGGCTTTTCAAAACCGATCCCTTCAGCCCTGACGGTGATCGGAGCGCTGGCGAGTTTCTATCTTTTAAGCGTGGCGATGCGCGATATTCCGGTGGGCACGGCCTATGCCGTCTGGGTTGGGATCGGGGCGGTCGGCACGGCGGTCGCGGCAGTAATCCTGTTCGGCGAACCGGTCAGCGCGCTGCGGATCGCAGGAATCCTGCTGATCATCGGCGGGATCGTGGCGCTGAAACTGGCGTGACTGCCGCCCGTCGCTGCCTGACTGGTTTGGGCTTCGGCGATGGCACGTCTTCAGCCAATGTGCGCAGTGCTGCCATCACCCGGTCGGGATCATCAAGAGCTTCGGAAACAAGAAGGTAGTCCTTCGACCCAGGGTAGCAGGGTTGATGCGACGCGTCGGGCAGAAGTGCGGAACTGCACGGTGTTATCTTGAGGAAAAGTTGGTCGTCACAGACAAAGCCGACGACCTTTCCGTTAAGGTAGACCGCGTATTCACCGAACATCCGCCGCGCTGTCAGGGCCAGCGGTGACAGCGTGTCGAAGAAGTGGTCAATGGTGGCAGCGGACGTCGGCATCGACCAATAATGCGCCGGAGCCGTGGCAGTCGCAACGGGATTGCGGCCTTAGCGCGGTATGAAGCCCGCTTCGTCCATCAGGCGGTCGGAGTGCGTTTCAACGGTGGCTTCAAGCTCGGCCATGAAGACCGGGATCGGCTTGCCTGGCGGGATCGCCGGCAGGAACTCCACCACGGCGAGGCCCGGGTGGCGCAGGATGCCGCGCTTTGGCCAGAACACGCCAACATTGGTGGCCACGGGATAACACGGCTGACCGAGTTGTTCGTAAAGGAGGCCGGTTCCGACCTTGTAGGGTTTCGCCACGCCGGGGGCGACACGGGTGCCTTGCGGGTAGATGATAAGCTGGCCGGGTTCGGCCGCGCCCTTGGCGACATCAGCCTTCATCCGGGTGATTGCGGCGCCCCGCTTGCCCCGGTTGACCGGCACGCAGCCAATCTTCAGCGCGTATTGACCAAGGAAAGGCGTGTAGATCAGTTCCCGTTTCATGATGAACTTGCCAGCCGGGACGGCGTTGAAGATCAGTATGATGTCGAGAAAGCTTTGATGCTTGGCGGCGATCACTGCCTCGGTCGCGGGGGGCGTGCCGCGCACTTCGCAGCGCAAACCACAGAGCAGACGCAGCGTTAGGACCACCCAGCGGCAATATGCCTTGCAGGCCAGCCGCGCGCCAGTGCGTGAAAAAAGCGCCCAAGGTGCGAATATGACGGCGATCACGGCCATCGCCAGATACATTTGCACGACGAAGATCAGAGAGAGAAGCCAGCGAAGCGCGATCATGTCAGCTCTTTCAGTTTGGCAAATGCGGCTCGGCGTGTGGCCGCGAACGCCACAAACGCGGCCAGCGGCGGCAAGGCAAGCGGCCAGAGCCACCCCATGCCGACAAAGCCAAGGCCTGTAAGAAAGCCTCCTGCGGCATCTGCGGCAGGCAGGAAGGCCACCCCGATCAAGCCAGCCACCGCGCCGATCGACGCGCCGGTAAAGCTGCGCACGGTGAAACGGCGGACGAAGGCCCGGGCAATGTAGCTGTCCTTTGCGCCGACCAAGCGGAGGACGCGGATCACTTCGGCGTTGGCCGCAAGGGCGGCGCTGGCGGCAAGGGTTATCATGGCGGCCATCGCAACCCCGATAAGGCCGATGGACAACACGCCCAGAAGGCGGATGCGACCGGCCGCTTCGGCCAAGGGGCGACGCCAGCGGGTATGGTCATCCAGAACAGCACCCGGGGCTTCAGCGGCGAGACGCTGGCGCAGCCCTTCACTGTCATAGCCGGGGTCGGCTTCGACGATTTCGATCAGGCGAGGGATCGGCAGGGCGTCAAGCGGCAGGTCGGGGCCGAACCACGGCTCCAGCAGGGCGCGCTGTTCGGCATCGGTCAGCGCGCGCGACGACGCGACGCCGGGCGTGCTGGCCAGCAGCGTCAGGATCGCATCCGTCTGAAGCTGCATCTGGTCGGGCGGGGCCGAAACGCGGATCGTCGCGGTGCGGGCCAATGCATCGGACCAGCGGTCGGCAAGGCGTCCCGAAGCAAGTGACAGGGCAAGCGCGAAAACGCAAAGGAACGTCATCGCCCCCGCCGTGAAGGTGGTAAGCGTTGCCGTGGGGCCTGAGGGCGGCACGATGCTGAGGGCGGGGTTCACGGGGGCTGCATCCCTGCCAAACTGCGGCAACGACAGCTTTGGCAGCGAAAGTTTCGGCAATTTCACAGGTCGGCCCCCGCAAGCTGAACTTTCTGCTTGGCAATGCGCAAGACGCGGGTGGCGACCTGCGATTTCGCCTGACGGATCAGGTTGAGGTCATGGGTGGCGACAAGGATGGTCTTGCCCATGCGGTTCAGTTCGACCAGCAGGGTCAGGATGCGCAGCGACATCTCCCAGTCAACGTTGCCGGTAGGTTCATCAGCAAGAATGACGTCAGGTCCGACGATGACCGCGCGGGCAAGGGCCGCACGCTGACGTTCGCCACCCGACAGTGACGGGGGCAGCGCGTTTGCGAGGTGCTTCAGCCCGACCCAGGCGAGCAAATCGTCGAGATCCTGCGGATCGCAGTCGCGCCCAGCCACGGTGAACGGCAGCGCCATGTTGGCGGCGAGGCTGAGGTGATCAAGAAACTTGCAGTCCTGATGCACGATGCCAATGCGGCGTCGGGTGATGGCGACATCATCGCGCGTCAGGGTCTGGGCGTCGCGGTCGAAGATCGTGACCTCGCCAGCTGTCGGGTAAAGCTCGGCATAGGCGAGTTTCAGGAACGTCGATTTACCCGACCCGGACGGCCCGGTCAGAAAGTGGAACGACCCCGGCGCCAGACGAACGGACACGTCAGTCAGAAGGTCGCCTCCGCCATAGCTGTAGGCCACGTTTTGAAAGGCAATCACGCTTGTCTCCCGGCCCCGGTCAGGGCGCGCATTGGCGGCAAAGACGGCACGACGTGCCGCAAGAACTGCGCTTTCCATCGCACAGGGGCTAAGGATTACACAAGAGTCAGACACAAACCCTTGGAGAGGAAGGGAATAGGCGTTACAAACAGCCCCGGTAGAGCCGGTTCTGTTGGCTTTGAGGGAATAAAGATGCGTTTGGTTTGCCCGAATTGCGACGCCAAGTACGAAGTGCCAGACGATGCGATCCCGCAAAGTGGTCGCGATGTGCAATGCGCCAATTGCAACCATGCCTGGTTCCAGATGAAGCCCGGAACCGAACCGGCGAGCGCGCGCAAGGCATCGGTTTCCGCCGAACCCCTGACCGAAACGCACGCCACTGCTGCCGAAGTGAGCATCGCCGCGCCGACCGTAGCACCGGCTGAAGCCGAAGATCTCGCCGAACCGACGCCGTCGGCCGGACTTGCGGGCAAGGGCTATGCGGTCGACGAATCCGTGCTGGCGATCCTGCGGGAAGAGGCCGAACGCGAGGCCAAAGCCCGCAGCATCGAAAGCCGCCCAATTGAAACGCAAACGGACCTTGGTCTGGACACTGCGATCCCGGCAGCTGTTGCCACGGCGGCTGTCGCTCCTGTCGTTGACCGGGTGGTTCACTCTGATCCCGGCGAGGAAGGCACCCGCCCTTCTGCCCGGCGCGACTTGTTGCCGGATGTCGAAGAGATAAACTCCACGCTTCGCCCGTCCGAGCGTCCGGTCGATCCGGATGCCGAGATCGAAGCGCTGCCGGACCTGACCGCAGGCCGCAACAGCTTTCGCAGCGGTTTTCTGATCATCATGGGGCTGGCAATCATCGCGTTGGTGGCCTACCTCGCGGCCCCGCAATTGGCGCAGCAGGTACCGTCGCTGCAGGGCCCGCTGACGGCCTATGTCAACTTTGTCGACACGCTGCGGTCGTACCTTGACGGGCTGATGCAGACCGCGACGACAGCGATCAACGGCAGCACCTGAACGCGTCATTTGACGGCATAGCAGGCTTATTCGGCCTTGCTCCGCCACAGCGGCCCCCTTATCCAATGCCTGCCAGTTCCCGGGGGAGACACCGCTGATGAGCACGAACACGCGTTTCGACAAATCCAAACTTCCAAGCCGCCATGTGACCGAAGGTCCGGCGCGGGCACCGCATCGCAGCTATTTCTACGCGATGGGGATTACGGAAGAAGAGATCCACCAGCCGTGGGTCGGCGTGGCGACCTGCTGGAACGAGGCGGCACCGTGCAACATCGCGCTGAACCGGCAGGCGCAGATCGTGAAGCATGGCGTCAAGAAGGGTGGCGGCACCCCGCGCGAGTTCACAACGATCACCGTGACCGACGGTATCGCCATGGGGCACGAGGGGATGCGGTCCTCGCTGGCTTCGCGCGACGCAATTGCAGACACTGTGGAATTGACGATGCGTGGGCACTGCTATGACGCGATCGTGGGGCTAGCGGGCTGCGACAAGTCGCTGCCCGGGATGATGATGGCGATGGTCCGTTTGAACACGCCAAGCGTCTTCATCTACGGCGGTTCGATCCTGCCAGGTCGCTACAAGGGCCAGGACATCACCGTGCAGGACATGTTTGAGGCCGTGGGCAAGCACCAGGCCGGGAACCTGTCGGACGCGGAACTTGAGATCATGGAGCGGGTGGCCTGCCCGTCCTCGGGTGCCTGCGGGGCGCAGTATACGGCGAACACGATGGCCTGCGTATCCGAGGCGATCGGGTTGGCACTGCTGAATTCGTCCAGCGCCCCCGCGCCTTATGAAAGCCGTGACCAGTATGGCGAGGCGTCAGGCGTTGCCGTGATGAACCTGATCGAGAAAAACATCCGCGCGCGGGATATCGTGACGCGGAAGGCGCTGGAAAACGCGGCGCGCGTCGTGGGCTGCACCGGCGGTTCGACCAATGCTGCGCTTCACCTGCCTGCGTTGGCGAATGAGGCAGGGATCGACTTCGATCTGTTCGATGTGGCCAAGTACATGAAGGACACGCCCTATTTTGTCGACCTGCGTCCAGGCGGCAAGTACGTCGCCAAGGACCTGCACGAGGTTGGCGGCGTGGCCGTGGTGATGAAGGAACTGGCGAAGGAAGGCCTGCTTCACCTCGACTGCATGACCGCAAGCGGCAAGACGCTTGGCGAAAGCCTGGACGAAATCCGCGGCGAGGCGGACGGCCGGGTGATCTATCACATCGGTTCGCCCATCACCAAAACCGGCGGCGTCGTTGCGCTGCGTGGCAACGTGGCTCCGGATGGGGCCATCGTGAAGGTTGCCGGCATGAGTGAGGCCGAGCAGGTGTTCAGCGGCCCGGCGCGGGTCTTCGAATGCGAAGAAGATGCGTTCGAGGCAGTGAAGCAGCGCGCCTACCAGGAAGGCGAAGTGATCGTCATTCGTAACGAAGGTCCTGCGGGTGGCCCGGGGATGCGCGAGATGCTGTCGACCACGGCGGCATTGAGCGGTCAGGGCATGGGCAAAAAGGTGGCACTTATCACCGACGGACGCTTCTCCGGCGCGACCCGGGGCTTCTGCGTGGGTCACGTCGGGCCGGAAGCGGCGCATGGCGGGCCGATTGCCCTGCTGAAGAACGGCGACGTCATAACGCTGAACGCGCTGACCGGCGAATTGTCGGTGAATGTGTCGGACGAAGAATTCGCCAAGCGCAAGGCCGAGTGGAAGGGTCCGCGCAAGACGGCCTATACCTCGGGTGCGGTCCACAAGTTCGCCAAATTGGTCGGCGGTGCGCGTTGGGGCGCGGTGACGCATCCCGGCGCCAAGGCGGAGAGCCATGTCTACATGGATCAGTAAGGCCTGCCCGCTTGGGTTTGGCCTGATCCTTTTGCTGGCGGCCTGCATTCCGATGGAGGGCGGGCCGTCAGGTGCACGCTCCGCAAGCATCATGAACGGCCAGTTCACAGTGCCGGCGCCGAATGGTTACTGCGTTGATCGCGCCGCAAGTCAGGCGACCGAACGGTCAGCTGTGATCATCATGGGGCGGTGTTCGGACCGTGCTGGGGTGCCGCCCGCCGCCATCACCGCGACGGTTGGTGCTGCGGGCTCTGCTACCGTGCTCGCCGCGGGGACCGAAGCACTTGCGGTGTATTTCGCTTCGGCCAACGGGCGCGCCGCCCTCAGCAGAAACGGGCAGGCGAGCGCTGTAACGGTTCAAGAGATCGGTTCGGCAAACGGGGCAATCGTGCTTCACCTGACAGACCGGGCTGTGGGGGAATACTGGCGGGCAGTCCTTGGGGTGCGTGGGCGGCTTGTAACGCTTGCGGTGACCCCGCCGGATGGCCAACCATTAAGCGTGGCCGAAGGTCGGGCGCTGCTTCTGCGGGCAATTGCCGGGTTGCGTGCGGCCAATGCCGACATTGCAACCTGAAAAGTAACTAGTGGCATGGTAGTGCTGCCTTGAGGCGGCAAGAAACCGGGTAAGGCGGCTGGGAATGAGCAGGCGGATCGGCAGTTTTCTGGAGCGACGGCGACTGCGCAAGATGCAAGAGCGTTGGTCCAGCGTAGCCGACGCCGCGCCGATAATGGACCGGATTGCACTGAGTTCGTGGCAATCGCGGGCCTATGCCATGCGACGCGAAATCAACCGCTTGATCCACGCGGCCGCAGCACGCCAGGCCAAAACTGCAGGTGGGCGCGCGATGCCTGCCGTGCCACTGGGGACCGATTGGTCATGGCGGCCAGACCTTTGGCTGGGGCCGGTGCCAATGCGCTGGTCCGAGGCACGGGAGATGCGCACCGCCCTAAGCGCCGATGTGGAACTGCACCACGACTGCAGCCTGAGGGAAATCGTCTTCCGGCAAACCCGCAGCGACCGTTACGGCCTTGCGCTGGATGTCTACGGCTTTCTGGGAAGTTTCGTTTCGGTGACGCTTGTGCTGCCCGATACGGTGGCCGAAGGGTTCAAGCCAAGGCATCTGGTGCGGGTAGAGACGGTGATTGAGTGCGAGCGGCCGGTAAGGGCCTATGCCCGGCTGAATATCAAGCACGGCCCGAATACAGAGCAATTGGTGCGCGAGCTTGTATCCGACGCGCGCCATCAGGTGGTGGAATTCGATCTCGCCTATGCCAAATTTGATGACAAACGGGTGGAGCGGGTGTGGCTGGACATGATTTTCGACCGTCCCGCGATGAATGCAGTAAGGTTGCACGATATCGTTGTTAGCCGCAGGCCGCGCGCCGAGTTGTAAGGGGTAACGAACAATGCCGAACGGTCTTTCGCTGACAGGCGGTCGGATTGCCGCGGGCGTCTGGGAAGGCGTGCTGAGCGGCACGAGCGATACGATCGCTGAACTTGAAGTCACGCATCTGGGCAGTCCAATTGCGGGCGTACAGCAGATCGCGGGTCCGGACGGAGAAATCACTGTACGCGTGCCGATCCCGGTCGAGGTGTTGAACGAGGGGGTGCAGACGTTTCTGATCCGCGCGGGGAACAGGACATTGGCCCAGTTCACCGTGATCGCCGGCGACGTGCTGGAGGACGATCTTCGAAGCGAGATCGATCTGATGCGCGCCGAACTTGAAATCCTGAAGCGTGCCTTCAGGCGTCATTTCGCGGACTGAACACAGTTCAGCCCCAGGTCGGGTGAAACTTTCCCGCCGGGGATGCGGTGAATATCTCGCATCCAGTGGCGGTTACGCCAACCGAATGTTCAAATTGCGCCGATAGGGATTTGTCGCGCGTAACAGCGGTCCAGTCATCGGCCAGAACCTTGGTTTCGGGGCGACCCAGATTGACCATCGGTTCGATCGTAAAGAACATGCCTTCTTCAAGCACGGGGCCGAAACCGGCGCGGCCATAGTGAAGGACGTTCGGCGGCGCATGAAAGACCCGACCAAGGCCGTGACCGCAGAAATCGCGCACGACTGACATGCGCTGAGATTCGACATAAGACTGAATGGCGTGGCCGATATCGCCGAAGGTGTTGCCGGGCTTGACCGCCGCGATCCCGCGCATCAGCCCCTCATGCGTCACCTCGATCAGACGTTCCGATTTGCGGGCAAGTGCCCCCGCCACATACATCCGGCTGGTGTCGCCGAACCACCCGTCGACGATGACTGTCACGTCGATGTTCAGGATGTCACCGTCAGCCAGAACCTTCGCCCCCGGGATACCGTGACACACGACATGGTTCACTGAAATGCAGGAAGCGTGCTTGTAGCCCTTGTAGCCGATGGTGGCCGAAGTGACGCCACGACGCGCTATTTCCGCAGTGATGAAATCATCAAGCTCGGCCGTGGTAACCCCGGGCAGGACCAAGGGCGCGACGGCATCTAGGATTTCCGCCGCCGCACGGCCAGCAACGCGCATGCCAACAAAATCCGCATCTTCATAGATGCGGATGCCATCCTTAGTGATGCGGGCACGCATTTCGTCCACGACAAGCCTCTCGATTTGACGCCTACATAGGCCGGGATAGCGGAAATGGCTAGAGGCGCGGGCTTTGAAAGCCGGGCCAGCGCGGCTATATTCGGTAGCTGGGAACCGGGCGAGGCAGGCAATGGCAAATCCAACCGCAGCAATGCTGGTTATCGGCGATGAGATCCTGTCGGGCCGCACGCGCGATTCCAACATGCATTATCTGGCGAACGAACTGACGAGGGTCGGGATCACTCTGGCCGAAGTCAGGGTCGTGCCGGACGACCATGAGGCCATTGTCGCCGGGGTGCGGGCCTTGTCGGCTGCCTATGACCACCTGTTCACCAGCGGCGGAATCGGACCGACACATGACGACATCACTGCCGATGCTGTGGCCAACGCCCTGCGGGTACCGATCACGCACCGGGCTGATGCGATGAAGCTACTGGGTGCGCACTATGAACGCTCCGGCTTGCCTTTCAACGAGGCACGGCAGCGTATGGCACGGATTCCCGATGGCGCGACGCTGATCGAGAACCCCGTGTCCGTGGCCCCCGGTTTCACCGTTGGCAATGTTCATGTGATGGCCGGGGTGCCGAAGATTTTCGAAGCGATGCTGGCGGGCCTTTTGCCGACGCTTACCGGAGGCGCGCCGCTGTTGAGCCAGTCCCTCCGGGTCGAGCGCGGCGAGGGAGAGATTGCCGGGCCTTTCGGTGCGCTGGCGGCGGAGTTTTCGGACCTGTCGATGGGGTCTTATCCCTTCACGGTCAACGGTGCGCATGGCACTAATCTTGTCATCCGCGGCACCGATCCTGCGCGGGTGGACGAGGCGATGGTTCGCCTTGCACAGCTTTTCGGATGACGCCCGCAACCTTGGCCGAGGTGATGGACGCAACGTGGCCGGCGGCCCGGACGCACGACATCGGCCCGTTCCGCCTTCGCGAGGGTGCAGGTGGCGGAAAACGGGTCTCTGCGGCATCTGCAGAGCGGGCCTGGACCGAAGCGGACCTTGCAGCCGCCGAAGCTGAGATGGCGGCCCCATTGTTCCTTATCCGCGCTGGGGACACGGCGCTGGACGCGTCGCTTGCAGCGCGTGGATACCGGATCGTTGATCCTGTGATCGCGTATTCCGCGCCTGCGTCAGCGCTGGCAGGCGCACTCGACCCCTTGGCGGCTTTCGCCCACTGGCCACCGCTTCAGATTGCATGCAGCCTTTGGGCCGAGGGGGGCATCGGACGAGAACGGCTTGCCGTGATGGCGCGCGTGAAAGGTGCAAAGGCCGCGCTGTTGGCGAGGGTGGCGGACAAACCGGTGGGCGTGGCCTTCGTGGCATTGCACGGGCCGGATGCGATGCTGCACGCGCTGGAAGTAGGCCCGCGGTTCCGCCGCAAGGGCGCAGGGTCGATCATTCTGAAGGCGGCGGCCAACTGGGCAATGGCCCAAGGTGCTGGCCGACTATCGCTGGTGGTGACAGAGCGGAACCTCGCCGCGCGGGCGATGTACGCTCGTGCCGGGATGGGAGTTGTGGGACAGTATCACTATCGGATGCGCTAATCGCGGTATATGCGGGCAACACATTGAAAAAAATGGGCTTTCTTTGCGCTACCCTCGTCTTGGCCTTTGCTGGCCGGGCGGCAGCATTGACGCTCGAATTGCCCGCAAGCGTCATGTCCGAAGAGCATCGCAGCGAAGCGCCCGGCAGTTATGCTTTGCCAGTAGGCCCATTCGACGGAACATCAGTTCCGGTGCGTGTGAAAGAAGGCTCGATAGACCAGCGTGCCTACCGGCTTGATGCGGCGGGCCTGACGACACTTGCCTTGCTGGAACCCTTGCGCGACCAGCTTCTGCGCGAGGAATTCACGATCGTCCTTGATTGCGAAGCCAGCGCGTGTGGCGGGTTCGATTTCCGCTATGGCACCGAGGTGATGCCGGAACCGGACATGCACGTCGATCTGGGCGATTATCGCTTTCTATCTGCAGAAAAGGATACTGAGGCGGTCAGTATCCTTGTCAGTCGTTCCGTGCTGTCAGGTTTCGTACAGGTGACACGGGTGGGTTCCCTGCCGTTGCCTGATACGGTTTTGCCGCCAGCACCGGCACCCGAGATCGAACTTGGCGTTACTGCACCGACAGAGGCCTTGCGAGCACCAGGAGACTTGGGCGCGATGCTTGACGAGAACGGCGCGGTGGCGCTGGACGATCTTGTTTTCGCCAGTGGCGCTGCGGCGCTTGCAGGTGGCGACTACGCCTCACTTGCTGCACTCGCGGCGTGGCTGGCGGCGAACCCCGACAAGACGGTGGCGCTGGTCGGGCATACCGACGCGTCAGGATCACTGGTGGCCAACATAGCATTATCGGAACGCCGGGCTGATCTTGTGCGCGAGGTGCTGATTGACCGATACGGGGTAGAGGCAGCGCGGCTGACTTCGGAAGGGGTGGGCTATCTGGCACCCCGCGCAACCAACCAGACCGAGGTTGGGCGTCAGAAAAACAGAAGGGTCGAGGCCATAGTCACCTCGACCCTGTAGCGGCCCTGGGGGAAGTTAGGGCTGCGACGTGCTGTCATCTCACCAGTTGTCGGGCCCTTTGTCGGCATAACGACGGGCAAGAAAATCGATGAAGGCGCGAACCTTCGGTTGGGTAAAGCGCCCCGGCGGATAAACCGCGTAGATCCCGAGCGATTCCACCGGCAAACCGGGGATCGCCTCTTCCACCAGACCCTGACGCATTGCATCGGCGTAAAGGAACGATGGCAGGTAGGCGATGCCAAGGCCGGACACGGCTGCGTTCAGTAGCGACTGCCCATCATTCACCGTCAGCCAGCCGACGGAGCGGACCTGGCGCTTTTCGCCCGAGGGTGCGGTGATCTTCCAGACGTTGCCATTAGCCTGGTTGGAATAGTGCAGCAGTTTGTGGTCGTTCAGATCGTCGATCTTCATCGGACGGCCGAACTTCCGGAAATAGCTGGGCGCGCCGATCATCCGCTTTGTCGTCTCGGTCAGCTTGCGGGCGCGGAGCGAGCTGTCTTCCAGATCGCCGACACGGATCGCCATGTCGAACCCTTCCGAGATCAGTTCGACGTAGCGGTTGTTCAGCACCATGTTGACGGTGATATCGGGGTATTCGAGCAAAAACTCCCCAAGGATCGGCGACAACAGGTTCACACCGAAGTCTGTGGCAACCGAAACGCGCAGCAGGCCCGAGGGCGCAGATTGCATTGAGGTGACCAGAGCATCCGCCTCGCCAGCATCGTTCAGCACCCGGCGGGCGCGGTCGTAGTATGCAAGGCCGATTTCGGTGGGGCTGACCCGGCGTGTGGTGCGGTTCAGCAGGCGTGCCCCCAAGCGCGCCTCCAGAGCCGACACGTGTTTTGACACGGCCGATTTTGAAATACCCATCTTCTTGGCCGCATCCGTGAAGCCACCTTGGTCCACTACTGTGGCGAAGGCCTCCATCTCGGTTAGTCGGTCCATCTTTGTCCTCTTGGCAGCAGACGCTCTGAAGCTTGAGGTTGTTTCGCTCCAAAATCAGGCAGGATAGGGGCGATGCCGCGACCTATCCGGGGTATTGTGTGGGATCGTTGATGGCAACGAAACGAAGCTGGCAGTTCAATTTAGGCGATACTCCGCCAAAGCGTGTGTGAAGCAACGGCGGAACAACGGCGAGATCAGGGCAACGGCGGGAAAATGTCCCCCGATCGGCAGGCCATAGGCAGGTTCTGGTGACCAGATTTTGGATTTCGGCAACTGAGCTGGAATGTTCGCCCGATAGGCGTCAGTCACCTTCTTGCGGCAACGAAAACGCGCCGCACAACCGTAGACTGAAAAAGGAGACTTCCATGAAACGTTTCGCACTCGTGCTGGCCCCGCTTGCCTTTGTTGGCGCTGCCTATGCGCAGGATCTGCCGCAGGTGGAAGACACCGATGCTAACGGAACGTGGTCTCTGGCTGAACTTCAGGGAGTATGGCCAGAGCTGACCGAAGATGCCTTCAAGGGCGTCGATGCCAATGGCGACGGGGCCGTCGATCAAACCGAACTGAAGGCCGCGCTGGACAACGCGGTACTGAAGGCGCCGGCCACCAACGGCTGACCATATCGCAGGTCAGAGCCGGGCAGCCAGACGTGCGCCCTGATCTATGGCGCGCTTGGCGTCCAGTTCTGCCGCCACATCCGCCCCACCGATGACATGGTGGGGTATGCCAAGGGCATCAAGCTGGTTCGAGAGCTTGCGCTCCGGTTCCTGCCCCGCGCAAAGAACCACGGCATCGACCGCGAGCGTTTCAGGACGCTCGCGGTTCGCACCGTAGCTGACGGCAAGACCGTCACGGGTGATGCGTTCGTAATTCACGCCGCCGACCATCTTGACCCCCTTCATCGCAAGGCTCGCCCGGTGGATCCAGCCGGTGGTCTTGCCCAGCCGACGGCCGGGTTTCTCCGCCTTGCGTTGCAGTAGGACGACGTTCCGCGCCGGGGGTGTGGGGGTCGGTCCATTGGGTGAAAGACCGCCGCGATCCTGCCAGGGCGAGGAGACGCCCCATTCGGCGCGCCAGAGTTCCAGGTGTTCGGTGGGGCTTTCGCCGGCGTGGACAAGGGTTTCAGCCACGTCAAAGCCAATGCCGCCGGCGCCAATCACAGCAACCCGATGGCCAACCGGCGCGCCACGGAGGACATCAACGTAGCTGAGAACCGGCGCGTCCGGGTCAGTAGGGATTCCGGGATCGCGGGGGCTGACGCCAGTAGCGATGACGATTTCATCAAAGTGCTTCAGGTCCTCTGGCGTTGCCTCGGCGCCAAGACGAAGCGTCACGCCGGTCCGGTCCAGCATGGTGGCGAACCAGCGGACAAGGCCGTGAAACTCCTCCTTCCCCGGCACCTGTTTGGCGAGGTTGAGTTGGCCGCCAACCTCGTTTGCCTTGTCAAAGAGAGTGACCTGGTGGCCACGCCCGGCAGCCGTGATCGCGGTCATCAGTCCCGCCGGGCCAGCACCCACGATTGCGACGCGCTTGGGAGCGACGGTTTCTGTATACACAAGTTCGGTTTCCGCGCAGGCGCGAGGGTTGACGAGGCACGACGTCAGCCTGCCAGAAAAAGTGTGGTCGAGGCAGGCTTGATTGCAGGCGATGCAGGGGGCAATTTCAGCGGCCCGTCCGGCAGCAGCCTTGGCCACGAAATCGGGGTCGGCAAGGAACGGGCGGGCCATCGACACCATGTCGGCTTGCCCTGCGGCAAGGATCGCCTCGGCCACCTTTGGCGTGTTGATGCGATTGGAGGTGATGACGGGGATCGTCACCTCGGGCCGCAGCCTTGCGGTCAGGTGGGCAAATGCCGCACGAGGGACAGAAGTGGCGATCGTTGGGACACGCGCCTCGTGCCAGCCGATCCCGGTGTTGATGAGGGACGCGCCCGCCTGTTCGATTGCCTTGGCGAGAGTGACCACTTCGTCCCAGGTAGAGCCGTCAGGGACCAGGTCGATCAGCGAAAGCCTGTAGATCAGGATAAAGGCGCTGCCGCAGGCCTGCCGTACGCGCCGCACCACTTCAACCGGCAGCCGCATACGGTTTTCGTATGGCCCACCCCATCGGTCGGTGCGGCGGTTGGTGTGGGTGACGAGGAACTGGTTCAGGAAATAGCCTTCCGACCCCATCACCTCGACCCCGTCATAACCAGCCTCACGCGCGCGGACGGCTGCGGTGACGATGTCAGCGATCTGCTTTTCGATGCCGTCCTCGTGAAGTTCCTTCGGCGGAAAGGGCGAGATCGGCGATTTGATCGCCGAGGGGGCCACGCACTCGGGTGAATAGGCGTAGCGGCCAGCGTGCAGGATCTGCATGGCGATCTTGCCGCCTTCGGCGTGGACCGCGCCGGTGACCTGGGTATGGTTCGCTATGTCCTGATCCGAGAAAAGCCCCGCCGCACCTGGAAATACGCCGCCTTCGCGGTTAGGGGCCATACCGCCTGTGACAATCAGGCCAACACCGCCACGTGCGCGGGTGGCGTAGAACTCAGCGACACGCGCCCAGTCACCTGTCTCCTCCAGGCCCGTGTGCATCGACCCCATCAGCACACGGTTCCTGAGCGTGGTGTGGCCAAGATCAAGTGGGGCGAGAAGGTGGGGGAAGGGCATGTACAGGCTCCGCGTTTGCCAGGAGAGTGCAGGGTTTGGGCGGAGAAGTCACCCGGAACGCGGCGTCATGGGCTGGCAACGATCGGGCCAGCCGGTTGGCATGTCAGGGGCAAGGGAAGCCCGTCAGAGTCCGATCATGGCGGGAAGGTCGTTCATCCGGTGAAACAGCGTAGCACCTTCGGCGACAAGGCCTGGATGGGAGCCGAGCGGGGCGTAGCCCAAGCAGCGGATGCCGGCGGCGCGGGCAGCGCGCGCGCCGGTTGGGCTGTCTTCGATGACCACGGTGGTTTCCGGAGCGACGGCCAGCGCACGGGAGGCATGGAGGTAGACGTCGGGCGCGGGTTTCGGTCGGCCCAGTGCCTGACCGGAATAGGTGTGGCCATTCAGCCGGGGAAGCAGACCGTGCTGGCCAAGGGTGATCTGCATCTTGGGCAGGGTCCCGTTGGAGCAGACCGCGTAAGGGATGCCCGCGCGGTCAAGCACATCGAGCACGGGCAGGATGCCAGGGATGAGCGGGACACCTTCGGCGAGGCGGCGGTTGAGGCGGATGTAGAAATCAGCGACCCAATCGTCGGGCAAGGTTGCACCTTCGGACCGGGCGCGCAGGTGCAGGTCTTCTGCTGTGGCGCCGATCCAATTAGTTTCCAGCTCGTGCAAGGTCAGGGACAGGCCGTGGACCGCGAAATCGGCTTGCAGCATCAGGAAGGTTGGGCCTTCACTGTCGACGATCACCCCGTCGCAATCAAAGAGGACGGCAGAAGGGATCATGACGCGGCTTTCTGGGATGCGACCTTAAGGATGGTGACGACAGTGTCGCCGTATTTGCGATGGTCAAGTTCGTCGAACCCTTGCGGGACGGCAGGCGGGACGCCTTCTTCCCAGACGATAAGGGCATCGGGGGCAAGCCAGCCATTGGCTGCGACGGCGATCAGGGCGGAATGGCCCAGAGATTTGCCATAAGGCGGGTCGAGGAACACGAGACCATGCGGAGTGCCGGGGCCGGGGCTGGTGGCGTCGCGCTTCAGAACGGTCGTGCGGCCCTCGGCGCGCATCAGTGCGATGTTGCGCTTGATAAGGGCAAGCGCGGGAATACCGGTTTCAAGGAAGGTGGCATGGGCGGCACCACGGCTGAGCGCCTCCAGCCCAAGCGCGCCGGTCCCTGCAAAGAGGTCGAGGACGCGGGCACCTGCGACCGGGTTACCATACCCGCCGTTGATGAGAAGGTTGAAGATCGCCTCGCGCACACGGTCCGACGTTGGGCGGAGATGGGCAGCCACGTCACCCGCACCGACCGGGGCTAGATGCAATCCGCGCGATGTGCCGCCGATGATCCTCATCGTTTGAGGAGCGCCTTGAGGTCGGTACCCGGGTTGGCGATGTCGGCCTTGTCGGGGGATTTGCCGGTCTCGATCAGACGCTTTCCAACCATATAGGCGCGGGCGTCGTTCATCGCGTCTACGGCGATCAGGCGGTCGCCAGCATAATACCAGAACGACACAGCATCGCCTTCGCCGGGGCGGGTCACGATCTGGTCATAGCCGGTATTCAGGCCCGCGATCTGCAGCTTGCAGTCATACTGATCGGACCAGAACCAGGGCTTCGCTAGATAGGCCTCGTTCGCACCAAGGATATTGGCGGCGACGACTTCGGCCATGTCGATGGCATTGCCGACAGATTCCATTCGCAACCGCCCGCCACGCCACGGGAATGAGGCGCAGTCGCCGGCGGCCCAGATCGCCGGGTCCGAGGTCTGGCCGAGCGCATTGGTGGCGATGCCGTTGTCGAGAGCCAGCCCGGCGGCTTCGGCCAGCACGGTGCCAGGCAGGATGCCGACGCCTGCGATGACGAAATCGGCGGGCAGTTCGCGCCCGTCAGTCAAGCGCGCGCCAGAGACATGAGTTTCGCCCAAAAGTCGGTCGAGGCCCGTTGATTCAAGGATGTGCACGCCATGAGCGGTGTGGAGCGCACGGAAATAATCCGACGTTTCTTGTGAAGCGACCCGTTGCAGGATGCGAGGGGCCATTTCCAGTACGGTCACGTCAAGGCCAAGCTTGGCCGCCACAGCCGCCGCCTCTAGCCCGATATAGCCTCCTCCGACGATGATCAGGCGGCGGCCGGGCTGGAACTCAGCCTTCATCGCGTCGACATCGGCCAGCGTGCGCACGGTGTAGACGCCCGGAAGGGCCCCGCCGACGGCTGCGGGAAGCTTGCGTGCCGAGGAACCGGTCGTGAGAACGAGCGCGTCGTACGCAATGGCCTCATCGCCCAACTGAACAGTCTTCGCGGTGCGGTCGATGGCGGTGACGGGATGGCCGAGGCGGAGGTTGATGTCGTTGTCCGCGTAGAATTCGGGCGAGCGGAGCCAGAGGCGTTCCTCCTCCATCTCGCCCATCAGATAGGCTTTCGACAGGGGCGGGCGCTGATACGGCGGGGCGGGTTCGTCGCCAATCAGGGTAAGCGGGCCGGTGTGGCCCAGCGCGCGAAGCTTTGCCACAAGCGCTGCACCCGCCTGCCCCGCTCCGATTACAACCACCCGCATTGCAGCATTTCCTCTGGCCGACCCAACGGACGGACCCTATATCCCCCATCTGACCTAACGCAACGCACGAGGACGCAATCATGACGATTTCTGTTGGGGGCAAGCTGCCCGAGGCGACGCTGGTGGAAATGGGCGCAAACGGGCCTGAGACGTTCTCGCTTTCGTCGCGTCTGGCTGGGCGGAAGGTGATCCTGTTCGCGCTTCCCGGGGCCTTCACCGGACCGTGCACGACCGCCCATATCCCAAGCTTCATCCGTACGGCGGACGCGTTCCGCGCCAAGGGTGTCGAGGAAATCATCTGCCTTTCAGTGAATGATCCCTTCGTTCTGAAGGCGTGGGGCGAATCCACGGGGGCCACGAAGGCAGGGATCAGCCTTGTTGGTGATGCAGACGGGTCGTTCACCAAAGGGTTGGGCATGGATTTCACCGCGGCGCATCTTGGGCTGGTCGGGCGGTCGAACCGCTATGCGCTGGTCATCGAGGACGGCGTGATCACCAAGGCCAACATTGACGAGCCGGGAGTGTGCAACATCTCCACCGGCGAGGCGCTGCTGGCGGAGATCTGAGGCATGGCCGAGGTGCTTCGGGCGGGGATGGCCCTGCCCGACGCCACCTTTCTGCACATGCGGGAAGGTGGCATGGTTTCGGTGCCATTGCGCGAGTTGCTGGCGGGGCGGCGGGTAGTGATCTTTGCCGTTCCGGGGGCGTTTACGCCAACCTGCGACAGCGCGCATATGCCTAGCTTCGTACGCAATGCAGATGCGCTGCGCGCCAAGGGGGTGGACGAGATCATCTGCATCTCGGTCAACGACCCGCATGTGATGCGGCGCTGGGCCGAGGCGACAGGGGCCACGGCGGCGGGCATTCTTGTGATCGCAGACCCAGCTGCGGCTTTCACCAAGGCGATCGGCATGGAGTATTCCGTGCCGGAACGTGGGATGCTCGACCGCTCGCGTCGCTATTCGCTGCTGGCGGTGGATGGCGTCGTCGAAGTTCTGAACCTTGAGGAGACCGCGGGCGCTTGCGAGATTTCAGCCGGCAATACCATGCTCGGGCAAGTCTGACGGTTCATTGCTTGAAAAAGGGGCCTGCGCGGTCATCGGGCCGCGCGCGCCTGGCATAATGATTGCACAGGCTGGCCGTGGTCGCACTGCACCTCTGCTTGACCGGCGAATCTGTCCATCGCTTCGGCGAGCTTAAGATCGAGATCGCTCAGGCCATGGCAATCATGCGTCGTGAGTGTCACGTCGACGACGTTGTAGACATTCCGCCATTCCGGGTGGTGGTTCAGCTTTTCGGCCAACAGCGCGGCGCGGGACATGAAACCCCACGCTTCCGAAAAGTTGCGGAACTTCCAGACCTTGCGGATCGCGTCTCGGTCAGGAACGGCGGCCCAGCCGGTTTCGCCCAAGCCCGGCAGTCCGGCATTGCGTTCAGCAGGCGTCAGAAGCGTGGCCATGTTTACTCTTTCGGCAAAAGCGCATCGTTGAGTGCTGTCGACCGCGCGAGCGCGGGGCGCTCGGTTAAACGAGACCAGTAGGCGTTGAAGGCTGGGCGGGCTTCGATCGTCTTGAAGCGCATGCCCCAACCGATCTGGCTGCCGATGTAAACGTCTGCGGCCGAGAATTCGTTGCCGCAAATGAACGAGTGTGCATTCAATTGGCCTTCCAGCGTCTCGAGCACTGTCGGAAGGCTGCCGTAGCCCACCATGCCGCGCCGCTCTGGCGGCACCTCGACGCCAAGCGACTGGTTGGTCACGGCGGCCTCGACCGGGCCTGCACCAAAGAACATCCAGCGATAGAAGGTGGCGCGGTTGGCAGGCATCAGTCCGGCGGCGGGAAAGGCGTCGGCCAGCACGGTGATGATCGCGGCAACCTCGGTCACGATCTCGTCGCCGATCTTCAGGCTCGGCACTTTGCCCATTGGGTTTATGGCACGGTAGGCCGGGGCTTTCATCTCAGGTCCGAACGGGACGAGGATGGTTTCATAGGGTTCGCCGACCTCCTCCAGCATCCAGTGGACTATCCGGGCGCGGCTTTGTGGATTGGTGTAGAAAGTCAGGGCAGGCATCGAAACATCCTTTCAATCTTCCGAAGCGACACGGCGGAAGGGGCCATAGGCTGTAAGCACCTCGATTTCTTCATCAACCGCGCGGCGCTCTTCGGCCAGATAGCGGGCGACAGCCTTGCGGAAACCTTCGTCGGCGATCCAGTGCAGCGAATGCACCGGTGTCGGCAGGTAGCCGCGCGCCAGTTTGTGCTCTCCCTGCGCACCCGCTTCGACCCGTTGCAGACCGTTCTCGATGGCCCAGTCGATGGCCTGATAATAGCACAATTCAAAATGCAGGCAGGGGTAATCCTGGGTCGCCCCCCAGTAGCGACCGAAAAGCGTATCGCGCCCGATGAAGTTCAGCGCACCGGCAACCGGGCGACTGCCGTCGAACGCGAGGACCAGAAGCATGTCATTGCGCATGTTGTCATGAAACTGGGTGAAGGCGCGGCGGGTAAGGTAGGGGGTGCCCCATTTCCGCGCCCCGGTGTCCTGATAGAACTGCCAGAACGCATCCCAGTGCGCAGGTTCGATCTCCTCGCCAGTCAGCGCGCGGATCGTGAGGCCATGACTGCGGGCGGTGTCCCGCTCTTTGCGGATCATCTTGCGTTTGCGGCTGGCAAGCTGGGCGAGGAAGTCGTCAAACGTTGCATAGTCCTGGTTTTCCCAATGGAACTGCTGGGTGACGCGGTGCAGCGTGCCCTCGACGCCGGCAAGGGTTTCAGCCTCGGCTTCGGTGCAGAACGTGACGTGAAGCGACGAGAGTCGGTTCTGCGCGGTGACGTCGATTGCTGCGCGAAGCAGCGTTTCGGCATGTTCGGGCGCGCCGAGGAAGCGGCGCCCGGTCGCTGGGGTGAACGGCACGGCAATCTGCAGCTTGGGGTAATAGCGGCCCCCTGCCCGCTCATATCCCTGCGCCCAACCGTGGTCGAAAATGTATTCGCCCTGGCTGTGCGATTTCACATAGAGCGGCGTGACGGCAATGAGTTGCCCGTCCCGGCGCAGTGCAAGCGGCTTCGCCTGCCAGCCAGTGCCTGCGCCGGTGGAACCCGAGCTTTCCAGTGCCGCCAGAAAGCGGTGGGTTATAAAAGGGTCAATCGGTCGACCGTCCGCCTGTTCCGGCGCGGCAACCGCATCCCACGCGGCGGCCGGGATTTCGGCAAGGCTGTCATGAAGCGTGAGGTCAGTCATCATAGCGGCCTTCGTAGCTGCGGGCGGACGTGGTGAATTCTGGTCACTCTCGCCAGTATGATATCTCGGAAGAGGAAGCTGTGGCGGGTTTCGCTGGGGTCAAGCGGTGCGTGGCAGGTAGCCTTCGAAGGTAACATTCTGCGCGATGCGGCGCGCCTCAGCCTCGGCCTCAGGCGAACGGATCGTCCAGCACAGGATCGTCGCACCACTCGCCTTTAGATCGGCCACGCGCTCACGGGAAAGATCGGCCGCTTCATGACTTATGAAGCTGGAAAGGGTGCGGTCAAAATCGGGAATTTCGCGAAGGCGCGCGCAGGTTTCCGGCGAAAGCGGCGCCCAATCGGCAGGGTCATAGGCCGAAGTGGTAAGTCCGCGCGGCAGACCGGGGGCAAACCTAGCCATATGCGCCACCGAAAAGGGATTGAATGACATGACGGCCACCGGGCCCTGGTACAGCGAAAGCAGCGCTGCAATTGCGGCCTCGAACCGGCCATCGGTGTCCGACATTGCGTGCGTCTGGTCCTTGATTTCGATCAGCAGCGGCACGCGACCAGCGACGATGGCTAGCGTTTGGGCCAACGTCGGAATGGTTTCATCGCAATCGCGCAACGGGATGCGGGTTAACTCCTTGGCAGGGTGGTCCGAAACCGGGCCGGTTTCGCCTGTCAGACGGTCAAGCTCGTCGTCGTGAAAGACGATCGGAACTCCGTCCGACGAAAGCTGGATATCGATCTCGATCCCGTAGCCCGCGGCAATCGCCGCACGGATCGCACCGAGAGAGTTTTCCGGACGCCGCTGGGCGCGATCGTGCAAGGCGCGGTGGGCGATGGGCAGGCTGAGAAATCCTGCCGGCAGCGGGACGCGCATCAGCGCAGTTCGAAGATAGCTTCGATTTCCACTGCGACACCCAGTGGAAGCGAGGCCGCCGAAACGGCGGAGCGTGCGTGGCGACCGGCCTCACCCAGAACCGCGACGAGGAAATCGGAGGCGCCGTTGATGACCTTGGGTTGATCGGTGAATTCAGGCGTGGAATTTACGAAACCGACCAGCTTCACCGCTTTCGACACGCGCGAGAAATCGCCGCCGCAAGCTTTCTTCAGTTGCGCAAGCAACGAGATGGCGCAACGCCTTGCTGCATCCGCGCCTTGCTCGACTGCAAGATCATCGCCGAGGCGTCCCTTGATCAGGCCGCCCTCGTTCTGGCTGATCTGGCCAGAGATATGGACAAGGTTTCCGGTGATGACAAAAGGCACATAATTGGCCGCCGGGGCGGGCGCGTCGGGAAGGGTAACACCGAGTTCGGCGAGGCGGAGGTCAATTGGGTGCATTTGCGGCTCCTTGCGGCTGAGGCGAAGGTAAACCGATGGGGAAGGTGGGGGCAAGAGCACCGGTTCACAAGCCTGCGTCCCTGCCACCGACCGGCCAGAACCCTTTTGCTGGCCTCATCGGTCAGCTTTCACGCATCGCGCGTGAGAAATAAGTTGTGAATGGCTGCAGCAGGTAAGCCATCGGCGTTCGCGCACCCGTTTGGACAAAGACAGTGACCGGCATTCCGGGCACGAGCCTGCGCGGCGCAAGACGCTCGGCTTGCGTTGGGTCGAGCAGGATTTCGACCCGGTAGTATTGCGGACCACCATTTGCGTCGGACAAGGCATCTGCAGAAATCACCGTCACCTTGCCAGTAAGGCGCGGGGCGTCGTGATCGGCCAGCGCAGCGACCGATACTTCCACGTTCTGGTCCAGCCGGACACTTTCGATATTGACGGGTGCGATTTTCGCACTGATCACCAGCGCGCGGTCCTGCGGGACAACGTAGAGTGCGGGCTCAGCCGCGCGCAGAACTGCGCGCAGGGTGGTGATTTGAAGGCCAAGTACCAGGCCATCAACGGGCGCGCGCAGCTCAAGTCGGGCCATGCGGCCTTGGATCGCCCGCTTTCGTTCCGTCAGTTCGAGAATGACGGGAGCATTTTCGCGCAGTTGAGCGACTGCCTCCTCGGTGCGCCTTGTGCCCAGGTCGGCGATCTGCATTTCAACCTCGGTGATCAGGCCAAGAATCTGGGCGCGCGCGGCAACAAGATCGCCAAGCTGGCCCTCCAGCCGGGCGATCTCGCGCCGGAGCGGCAAAAGCGCGCCCTCTATGACAAGTCCTTTGTCGGCAAGCTGTTTCTGGGTGGCAAGCTCCGCCGCCATGAGGGCTGACTGGTCGCGGACCGCAGCGATCTGTGCAACGATCCCGGCAGATTGCGCCCGATATTCATCTATGCGGCGGTCCAAATGCAAAGTGGCATCGATCAAGGCGGCGCGTCTGGCCGCCCAAAGACTCAGTTGCCCATCGACTTGCGCGGCGATCTCGACGTCATGCCGGGCCCGCACCGTCATCTCTTTCGGAAATGCCGGGGCTGCCAGCCCGTCGCGTTCCGCCACCAGACGCGCCCCTTCGGCGGCAAGTTCAGAGAGCCGGCCTTCGACAACAGCAAGTTCCGAGTCCAGCGCGGCCCCGTCGAGCCGCAGCAGGACGCGTCCTGCGGTGACGTGGTCACCTTCCCGCACAAGAATGTCGGTTACGACACCGCCGTCCGGGTGCTGCACGATTTGACGGTTTCGCTCCACTTGCACCCTGCCTTCCGCGATGATCGCTCCGGCGAGGGGCATTGAAACGGACCAAATGCCAAGGCCGGCAACAAGCCCGAAGATGGCCAAAAGTCCAAGGACTAGCGGCGCACGGATCGACATGTCACTCATGCAGCACCGGCCTGGGCAAAGATGCGGGTGATATCGCTGGCATTGCGAACCATCTCGCGCAGTACACTGTCGCGCGGGCCCATCGCTGCGACTTTGCCATCCTTCAACACCAGCAGAGACTCGCAGTCCTGCAAGGCAGCCGGGCGGTGGGCCATGATCAGCACGATTGCACCGCTCGCCTTTGCACCGCGGATGGCTTGAGCAAGGGCGGTGGACCCTTCGACGTCGAGGCTGGAATCAGGTTCATCCAGAACCAGCATCACCGGGTTGCCGTAAAGCGCGCGGGCCAGACCGATACGCTGCATCTGGCCACCCGAAAGCCCGCCTCCGCCGGGGCCTACGATCGTGTCATAGCCTTGCGGAAGGCGAAGAATCATGTCGTGCGCCGCAGCCAGATGTGCTGCGGCCACGATGTGGGCAGGATCAGCGCCGGTGTCGAGGCGCGATATGTTCTCCGCCACCGTGCCTTCGAACAGGATAACGCGTTGCGGGAGGTAACCGATGGCGCGCCCAAGGACCGATGGCTCATACTGATCGAGCGTGGCGCCACCAAGACGGATATGTCCCGCAACCGGCTTCCATATCCCGGTCAGCGCGCGGGCCAAGACCGATTTGCCCGCCCCCGAACCTCCGATGACGCCCATTGCCTGACCAGCGCTCAGATCAAGGCCAATGCCGCGAAGCAAGGGCGCGTTTCCACCGGGCGGAACGATCGTCAATCCGGCAACCTCGAGCCGCGCCGTGGGTCGCGGCAGCGGGGTGCGCTGTGGGTCTGCTGGCGCGTTCGCAAGCAAGGCGGCAAGTCGCAGGCGCGCTTGCCTGGCGCGGGCAACGGTGGCCCACTGCGCGACAATCATTTCCAGCGGTTGCAAGGCACGCCCCATCAGAATGGACGAGGCGATCATCGCCCCACCGGACACCTGACCGCCAATCGCCAGGTAAGCGGCAAGCCCGAGCATAGCCGACTGCAGGAACAGCCGGAACGTGCGGGTAAAGACTGCCCACCGGCCCGCGATGTCCGCCGCCAAAAGGCTGTGCCGCTGTGCCAACTCCCTTTGCGCACGCCAACGGGCAAGCGCCGCCGGGGCCATGCCAAGCGCATATGTGACATCAACCTCTGCCTTCAAGGCATCACTTTGGCGGTCGGCCGCAAGCGCGGCGCGATTGGCATTCAGCATCGGTTTGTCTGTGGCCCGCTGATTAAGCCAGCCCGCCAACAGCAGCAGAGCACCTCCCGACGCGGCCAGCCAGCCGAGCCACGGGTGAAAGACAAAGATCGCCGCGATGAAAAGCGGCGTCCACGGTGTGTCGAGGATCGCCAAAAACGCCGGAGACGCCCAGAATCGAGCGATCTCATTGATATCGTTCTGGGCCGAATGTGCCGCCGAATCGTTGGGCACTGCGCGCAGCCGTGCAAGCGCGGCCGTAAGCACCCGACCATCCAGAGACGTCTGCAGCCGAGCAGCGATGCGGGCCGTTATGCGGGACCGCGCATGATCGATAACCCCCATCAAGACGAACATACCGGCGGCCAACAAAGAAAGCGCTACCAGCGTTTCCGACGATCTTGAGACGAGCACACGGTCGTAGACCTGAAGCATGTAGAGCGGCGCCGTCAGCATCAGCAAGTTCACGAACACCGAAAAGACGAACGCCACCAACAGGGCAGGTTTCAGAACCTTGCGCGCTGCATACAGCTCCGCTGTGCCGGCGGACGCTCCTGTCGTAAATCCTGTCTTTCCAGACATGCCACGCACTCTACCTTTCCAGCGTCATTCTGCCGCCCGTCGCACGGCTGCAACGCAGGACGGTTGTGTTGGCGAGGTCACGAACATATGCCTTGTCAATTCCTGCCAAGTCCTGTGCTAAGGGCTTCTTCGTTCGGACATTAGGTGCATGGGTCTGAGGATTTTCTTAATTCGGTCTGATGCCCTGCACTTTGCAGGCGCCTTGACGCTTGCGGCGTTCGTTGCAGGGTGTGCTGGCACGCCCGGGCCAGGCGAAATGAATGACCCATACGAGCAGGCCAATCGCGAAGTGCATGAATTCAACCGGGGTGTGGACAGCATGCTCTTCGGCCCGGCATCTAAGGGATATGGCGCGGTGGTACCGGACCCGGCCCAGCGCGTAATCGCCAACGTAGCAAACACGCTGGATCTGCCGAGCGATATCACCAATGATCTCTTTCAGGCGAATGTGGGCGATGCAGCCATCAACTCACTGAGGCTGGCCGTGAATTTGACGATGGGCGTCGTGGGCCTCTTTGATGCCGCAACGGCACTTGGCTTACCATCGAGGCCCACAGACTTCGGCGAAACTCTGTCGGTCTGGGGCGTAGGCGAAGGCGTTTATCTGGAGCTTCCGCTGTGGGGACCATCGACTTCGCGGGACGCGACCGGGCTAGTTGTTGATTTTATTCTCAACCCGGCTCGTCAAGCGCTACCTTACCGTGAGTCGGCTGTTGCAACCGGGGCGGAGATTTTCTCACTGCTTGGTGATCGGGATCGCTTCTCCGAGACGGTCGAATCCATTCTATATGATAGCGCAGACAGCTATGCTCAGGCGCGGCTGCTCTACCTCCAGAACCGCAGGTTCGAGCTTGGCCAGGTGGAAGCCGGCAGTGCCGCAGAAGACGATGCATTCATTGATCCCTATGAGGACCCTTATGCCCAATAACTCCCATTCACCGTCGCGCCGCGCCGTCACAGCCGGGTTGCTTGCAATTGTGGCAGCGGCCGCGCTGCCCCGCACCGCCGCGGCACTGACGGTCGATCAGGCCAAGGAACTGATCGACAAGGCCGTGGGGGATGTGAACCGGATCATAAACTCGGGCAAATCACAGAACGCCATGTATCCCGAGTTCGAAAAGGTGTTCACGCGCTACGCCGACGTTCCAACGATTGCCCGCTCGGCGCTGGGGCCGGCTGCGCGATCGGCGTCAAAGGGGCAGCTTTCCGCCTTCACAAAGGCGTATCAGGGTTATCTGAGCCGGAAATACGGACGCCGCTTCCGCGAGTTCATCGGTGGCAAGATCGAGGTGAATGACGCCCGTGCGATCAAGAGCTATTACGAAGTGATCTCGACCGCCTATCTGCAGGGCGAGGCGCCGTTTGACCTGCGTTGGCATGTGTCGGACAAGTCGGGCAAGAACCTGTTCTTCAATATCATCATCGAAGGCGTCAATATGCTGGCGTCCGAGCGCACCGAGATTGGCGCATTGCTTGATCAGCGCGGTGGCGATCTCGATCGCCTGATCAACGACCTCAAGGCCCTGTAAGGCAGCGCGCGGGCCAACCCGGCCCGCGCGCGTCTGTCAGTTGCCCGTGCCGAGAATGTCTTCGAGTAACTGCTCGACGATATCCTTTCGCCCAGCATCGCTGCCCATGTCAGGCATTGGATCGACGTATTCCTCCGGCAGGGCATCTGTGTATGTGGGCTCTTGATAGTTCGGGTCTGCAGCCACGTACTTCGACGGCGGAATTTCCATCTGCAGTGGCGTGGCAGGCAGGCCTTCGTTGATCCGCATCATGACCTCATGCCAGATTTCCGCAGGCAAACCGCCGCCGGTCACTCCGGTAAGGGGCGAGTTGTCGTCGTTGCCCATCCAGACCCCAACCACGTAATCGGCGGTGAAGCCCACAAACCACGCATCCCTCGCGCCCTGAGTTGTGCCGGTCTTGCCCGCAGCGTCCCGGTCCTTCAATCGCGCACGCTTGCCGGTGCCCGAGATCAGAACCTCAGACATCATGTAGGTCAGTGCGCGCGCGGCCGTTTCGGAAATGACCCGCTCGCCGATACCACCACCCTTGCCGAACAGTACCTCGTCGTCACCCTGAAGCCGCAGTTCGTTCAGTCCGTATGGTGTCACGGCAGAGCCACCGTTCAGGATGCCGGCATAAGCGCCAGTCATTTCGATCAGCGTGGATTCCGAGGCACCGAGCGCCAAGGCCGGGCCGTCCGCCATGTTCGAGGCGATCCCGAATTCCGTTGCGACCTTGCGCACAAGGTCACGCCCGACCGCCTCGGAAACGCGGACGGCAGGGATGTTGCGGCTTTCCGCCAAGGCCTGCGTCAGGGTGATCACCCCTTTGTATTCCTTGTCGTAGTTCTGCGGTGTCCACGGCCCCGAACCGGGGATGTTGATGGTAAGCGGAATATCTTCGACATAGTCCATCGGCGACCAGCCAAGGTCCATCGCCACGGCATAAGCGAACGGCTTAAACGCGGAACCGGTCTGGCGCAGCGCTTGTGTGGCGCGGTTGAAGTCGCCCGCGTTCGGCAGATTGCGGCCACCGACCATTGCGCGCACGGCACCATCCGCGCTCATCACCACGATCGCGGCCTGCGCCTTTGATCCGGCCTTGACCTTGGTATCGAACACATAGGCCAGCGCCTCTTCGGCTTTCTTCTGCAGGCCCTGATCAAGGGTGGTCTCGATGATCACGTCTTCCGTCGTATCGCCCGCCAGAAAATCCGGCGCGGTGTCCATCACCCAGTCGGCAAAGAAACCGCCGGTCTTTTGCTCGGCTGCGTTCGACAGCGATGCCGGCTTGTCGCGCGCCTCGTCCGCCTCGGCGGCGGTCAGATAACCCTGCTCTTCCATCAGCCCTATCACCACATTGGCGCGGGCGCGGGCGCGCTCAAGGCTGGCCGTCGGCGCAAAGGTGGAGGGAGCCTTGAGAAGGCCCGCCAGCATTGCGGCTTCGGCAATGTTCACCTTGTTCGCCGACTTGCCGAAGTACCGTTGAGCCGCCGCCTCGAAGCCGCGAGCGCCGGCGCCAAGGTAGGCGCGGTTGAAGTAGATCGTAAGGATTTCCTCCTTCGAATACTTCGCCTCCATCGCCATAGCGTAGGGTACTTCCTTCAACTTGCGCCAAATGCCCCCGCGGCGGCAGTCGGCCTCATATTCCTTTTCGGATTTCCACGTCGCCGAATCGTAGGGAACCCCCAGGCACAACAGCTTGGCAACCTGCTGGGTGATGGTGGAACCGCCGTTGCCTTCCAACGGGCCGCGCCCTTCGGACAGGTTGATGCGGATAGCGCTGGCGATGCCGCGCGGGCTGATGCCAAAGTGCCAGTAAAAACGCTTGTCCTCGGTTGCCACCACGGCGTCGTGCAAGTAGGGCGAAACGGTATCGGCTGTGATTGTGCCCCCGAATGTCTCGCCGCGCCAAGCGTACACCTTGCCCTCGCGGTCAAGCATGGTGACTGACCCACGCGCCCTTGCATCCAAAAGGTCGGCAACTGGCGGAAGCTGAGCGTAGAAATAGAACACTATCCCCGCAAGGATCAGCGCGCTGACGACCCCCAGTCGCCAGATCACGGCCCAGACCATCCGCCACAACGCCAGAACCGCGCCAACGACAAACCCATGTTTGCGCGGTGGCCTCCCACGTCGCTGTCGGGTCGGCTTGCGGGACGGTTCGGCAGGTTTGCGCGGCCCGCTGCCGCCCGCAGTTGCCTTGGTCGCATAGCGCCTGTCAGCCACCAAAGGCCTGCGCCCGCCACTCTTTACCGCCATGCCCGCCTGCCCGCCATTTTGCGCGATCTGATTGCGCCCAAGGATAACCGGGATTTTCGGGAAAGCACAGATTGGCGCGGCTCGATTCGGGTTCACCCAGCGCTTAAAATTTGGTCACCACCTCCAAAAAGTGCAAAATTTGTGCAACTGAGCCCCGCGTCCGGCCGATTCTCGCCGCGGTTTTCTTGTGCTGCCCGCTCGTTGCCCTGCCACATCAAATCCAGATCCCGCGCCCTCGGGGGACCGCAACGACAGAAGGGGAAAGATGTGAAGCTCATTATCGCAGCGATCAAACCGTTCAAGCTTGAGGAAGTCCGCGAAGCGCTGACAGCCATCGGCGTGCGCGGAATGATGGTGACCGAGATCAAGGGGTTCGGCAGCCAGTCTGGCCACACCGAGATCTACCGTGGCGCCGAATACGCCGTAAATTTCGTGCCGAAGGTCCGGTTGGAAATTGTCGTTGCCGACGGTTTGGCCGACCAGGTTGTCAGCACCATCCAGAAAACGGCGAAGACCGACAAGATCGGCGACGGAAAGATTTTCGTCCTCGACGTGCAACATGCCGTGCGGGTGCGCACCGGCGAAACCGATGACGATGCGCTGTGATGCGCGTGGGGCAAGGGGAAACCACTGACATGATGAAACTTGCGAAATATTCTGGCTTGGGCGCGCTGGCAGCGTCGCTGTTCGCCAGCCTGCCTGCATGGGCACAGGACGCGGCGGCCGAAACAACCGAGGCGGCAGCCGATGTCGTGGCCGAGGTCGTCCCTGTGATGGACAAGGGTGACACCGCGTTCATGATGATCTCGACCGTGCTGGTGCTGTTCATGATCCTGCCGGGTCTGGCGCTGTTCTACGGCGGCCTCGTGCGCACGAAGAACATGCTCTCGCTGCTGATGCAGTCGACGGTTATCACCGCACTGGTGATTGTGATCTACGTTTTCTGGGGCTACTCGATGGCCTTTGGGGATGCACCGTCGCCCTACTGGGGCGGCCTGGGCAAGGCGTTCCTGTCCGGCGTTACGCTGGAATCGATGGCGGCCACCTTCTCGGCCGGGTTCGTGATTCCCGAATTCGTGTTCATCTCGTTCCAGATGACCTTCGCCTGCATCACCGCGGTCCTGATCGTCGGCGCCTTTGCCGAGCGGATCAAGTTCGGCTCGCTTCTGGTGTTCGTGGCATTGTGGGTGACGATCGTCTACTTCCCGATCGCCCACATGGTCTGGGATTCGGACGGGCTGATCTACGGCTGGGGCGCGCTTGATTTCGCTGGCGGCACCGTGGTGCACATCAACGCCGGTATCGCCGCGCTGGTTGGCTGCCTGATCATCGGCAAACGCGTCGGCTACGGCAAAGACAACATGGCACCGCACTCGATGACCCTGACGATGGTCGGCGCGTCGATGCTGTGGGTGGGCTGGTTCGGCTTCAACGCCGGCTCCAACCTCGAAGCCAACGGCGGCGCGGGCCTTGCGATGATAAACACCTTCACGGCCACTGCCGGTGCAACGCTGGCCTGGGTACTGGTCGAGATCGTGGCGCGCGGCAAAGCGTCCATGCTGGGTGCGGTGTCGGGTCTGGTCACAGGTTTGGTCGCGGTAACGCCGGCAGCGGGCTTTGCTGGGCCGGTGGGTGCGATCGTGCTGGGCGCAGTTGCCTCTGTCGCCTGCTACTTCTTCGTATCGACCGTGAAGCACAGACTGAACTACGACGACAGCCTTGACGTCTTCGGCATTCACGGCGTCGCCGGCATCATCGGGGCGATCGGTACCGCGGTGGTCAACGATCCGTCGATGGGCGGTATTGGTTACGGCGGCGCAGCGATGGGCACACAGATCATGGTCCAGATCCAGGCTGTGTTGGTAACGATCATCTGGTGTGGCGTGGTGTCGGCCGTCCTGTACTACGCCGTAAACGCGGTAATGGGTCTGCGCGTCAAGGAAGAGCAAGAGCGCGAGGGGCTCGACCTCACCTCGCATGGCGAGCGCGCTTACAACATGTGACTTTGCCGGGGCCGGCCGTTGCTGGCCTCGGTTCTGCCTGGCGGGATCTCCTCCCCCTGCCAGATTACCTGAACGGCCCGTGGGTCCTCCCCCCACGGGCCGCTTTTGTTTCCTGATGGCCCTGTCACCCGTCCGGGCACGTTGCTAAGGTGTACCCCCAAGCCGAAAGCCACCAAGATGACCAGCCCCTCCATCTCCCCGTCGCCGCGCAGTGAAGGCGCGCTCAAGGGGGTGGCGCTTGTCGTGGCGGCAACCTTCCTGTTCGGACTGTCAGATACGGTCAGCAAGCATCTGGCGATGCTCTATGCGGTGCCCTTGCTGCTTGCGGTGCGATACTCCGTGAATCTTGTGCTGTTGATGGGGGTGATGATGCCGCGCCACGGCACTGGGCTTTGGCGCACGAACCGGCTTGGGCTCGTGGTGCTTCGGGGTGCCTGTCTGGCTGCAGCGTCGATAAGCATGGTTTTCGCGCTGCGCGTGATGCCTGTGGGTGAAACCGTGGCGATCATCTACATCGCACCGTTTCTGGTGATGCTGGCGGCTGGTCCGATCCTTGGCGAGAAAGTAAGCCTGATCGGCTGGCTGGCTGCGACCTGCAGCTTTCTGGGTGTGCTCATCATCGCGCGGCCGAGTAGCGGGCTTGATCCGATTGGCGTTGCGCTGTGTCTCGTGAACGCGGGCTGCGCCACAGTCTACCACCTTCTAACACGAATGCTGACACGAACCGAAACGACGATGGCAATGCTGTTCCACACGGCACTGGTTGGAACGGTGGTCTTCGCGGCGTTCCTGCCATGGTCGCTTGGCGGGGCGATGCCATCTCCCTTCGACGCTGGATTGATGGTTGTTCTGGGCGTTCTGGGCACTGTCGGGCACCTGATGTTCACCGCAGCCTATCGCGAAGCCCCCGCCTCGCTTCTGGCGCCAGTGAATTATCTGCACATCGTCTGGGCGGCGATCCTCGGCTGGCTTGTGTTTTCGCACATGCCAGACGGGCTGGCGCTCATCGGCATGGCGATGATCATGGCATCTGGCGTGGCCGTGGCGGTTCTTGCCGGGCGCTAGGCGAAGCTGATCAGGGCGGTTCCAGCCACCGCAAGGGTCGCGCCAACCCACGCGGCGACGGTGGGCCGCTTGCCCGTGGTGGCCCAAAGCATCGGCAAGATCAGGATCGGGGTGGTCGACGACAGGGTCGAGACGATGCCGACATCCCCGCGCGCAAGTGCGGCCATCAGGAATGACATGCCGATGAACATGCCAAGGATGGCCGAGCCGCCAATGTTCAGCAATTCTGATCGGCCAAGCGGCATCGCCCGCCGGGCCATTGGAGTCACCATCAGGGCAAGAAAGAACGCAAAGCCAAGGCCGGACCGGATCGCCATGGCCGTCACCGGCTCCACCCCAGCCGCCATGGCCGGACGGGCCAGCAGGCTACCCGCCGCCTGCCCGACCGAGGTGATGACACCAAGTGCTATTCCTTGCCAGAACGGCCGGACGCTGCGCCCGACAACCTGCGCGTCAGCCGGAGCGGTGATAGACAACATGATGCCGAAAACGATCAGCGCGATGCCCGCGCCCTGGCCGGCCGATACCGTTTCGCCCAGCGCCACATACCCCATCAAAAGCGCGAAGGGCGACGCGAGCGTGAAAAGCAGCGCCGAAATGCGCGGCCCGGCAAACATGATGGCACCGAAATAGGTCAGCGAGGCCAGCATGATGCCAGCAGCCGACGACGCGGCAAGCAACCCGAACTGCCACGCAGCCACCGTCTGCCAACTGCCAAGTAGCGCCGAAACAACAAGTGTCACGGCAAACGCGATCCCCATCTGCCACCGCGCAAGCTGCAGGATCGCAACCCGGCCGTTCACCCGGTCGATCAGCATTGCCGAAAGGGCAAACGTCGCCGCCGCGCCAAGGGAAAGGACTATGGCAAGCATGATGTGTCAGCGGCCGATCACAAAGCGGGCAACCTCATTCATCAGCGCAGGCACGTGCCACCGATCGCGACGGCCAGTCGCTCCGATGACCAGCGGCACCACCGGCTCAATGGCGTTACCGAAGCGGTCGGTGGCCGGTGCAATCATCACAGCACCGACGCAATCGCTTTCGCAAGGATAGGCAGCGTGCGGGCATTCAACCCTGCTATGTTGATCCGGCTGTCCGAGACCATGTAGATCCCATGCTCTTTCCGCAGTAATTCTACCTGAGCTTCGGTCAGGCCCAGCCGGCTGAACATCCCACGATGGCGTGCGACGAAATCGAACCGGTCGGAGTTCGTCGCCTTGCGCAATTCGTCCGCCAGCGTCTGTCGCAGGTTCAGCATGTTCTTCCGCACCTCCTCCAACTCGGCCTTCCATTCGGCAGTCAGCGCCGCATCTTCAAGGATCATCGTCACCAGCCGCGCGCCATGGTCAGGCGGAAACGAATAGTTCTGACGGTTCAGAAAGGCGAGGTTACCCTGCACCGTGGCCCGTCGCTCAGGGCTGGTCAGCGCGATCAGCACGCCGGTGCGTTCGCGGTAAATGCCGAAGTTCTTCGAACAGGAGGCTGCGATCAGCACCTCTGGAAACCGGGCTGCGATCATTCGCGTCGCTGCGGCGTCCTCCTCAAGGCCGTCTCCAAAACCTTGGTAGGCAAGGTCGATAAATGGAATGGCGCCCCTATCGGTCAATAGTCTTGCCACCTGATCCCATTGACCGGCGTCAAGGTTGGCGCCCGTAGGGTTGTGGCAGCAGCCATGCAGAAGAACTGCATCGCCAGCCTTCACATTCGACAAATCCTCCATCAACCCGGCAAAATCGATGCCCCCGCCCGCCACATCGAAATAGCGGTATTCAGCCATCGGCATCTTCAGATACTTGATGATCGACGGGTGGTTTGGCCACGTTGGGTTCGATAGCCAGACCGTTGCCCCCGGCGCGGCCAGCCGGATCAGTTCCAGCGCCTGCCGGATCGCCCCGGTGCCGCCGGGCGTAGCCACCGAGGCTGCCCGGTCAGCATATCCGGACCCCAGAATCATCGTCACCATCGCTGCGTTGAAGGCAGGTTCCCCCGCAAGGCCGGTATAGGTTTTCGTGGTCTCGGTTTCCCACAGCTTCTTTTCTGCCGTCTTCACGGCGCGCATCACCGGGGTCAACCCGGTCGCATCCTTATAGACGCCGACGCCCAGGTCGATCTTGTCGCCCCTGGGGTCATCGCGAAACATCGAGATAAGCTGCAGGATCTTGTCCTGTGGCTGCGGGTTGAGGGATTCAAGCATTGCAGACTCCGGTAGAGCAGGCCTAGGCCTGCGGGCCCTGTTCGACTTTCAGGTCGTCATACATGCCCCACTCGGCCCAAGAGCCGTCATAGAGCGCATGGTTGCGGTGACCGATCCGTTCAAGGGCAAGCGACAGGACCGCTGCCGTGACACCCGACCCGCACGAGGTGACTGCGGGCTTCGCAAGGTCGACCCCCGCCGCCTCGAACACGGCCCTCAACTCGGCTGGGGCTTTCATCGTGCCGTCAGCATTCAAGACCGTGGCAAATGGCACGTTCTTCGCGCCCGGAATGTGACCCGAACGCAAGCCGGGGCGCGGTTCGGGCACTTCGCCCCGGAAACGCGGGGCGGATCGGGCGTCGATGATCTCGGCTTCGCCCAGCTTGGCTGCGTGGGCAACCTGCGTCACGTCCTTGACCAGATGGTTTTGGCGGCTGACCGTGATGTGGCGGTCCTTCACGATCGGTGACATGTCCTCGATCTCGCGGCCCTCGGCGCGCCATTTGGGAAAACCGCCATCAAGCACGGCCACGTCGGTCTTGCCCATCAGGCGAAACAGCCACCACACACGGGCGGCACTGAACAACCCCGCCCCGTCATAGACCACGACCTGATGTCCGTCGCCCACACCCATCGCGCGCATACGGCTGATGAACTTCTCTGGTGGCGGCGCCATATGCGGCAGGGTTGAACGCAGGTCAGAAATCTCGTCGATATCGAAGAACCGGGCGCCGGGGATGTGGGCAGCCTCATACTCCGCCCTCGCGTTGCGTCCGGCATCGGGAAGATACCAACTGGCATCAAGTATTCGAAGGTCCGGGTCGCGCACATGCTTGGCGAGCCAGTCAGTGGAAACCAGTGTCTTGGGATCGTCGACGGGGGAAGACGTCATGGCAACCTCGCGAAGTATGCCGGGGGTATACCGGCGAGCGGTGGCGCGAAGCAAGCCTGCAAGGGATCGCGGGGCGGCGCCTATCCGCCCCGCTTTGATTGCTCAGGCTTTGACCAGCATCTTCTTCACGACACCAAGAAGCGCCGTCAAGACAGCGCCGCCCACGCCACCACCGGCAACCGCCTGAATGATCGCACCCAGGTCAAGCCCTGACGCAGCCGCAGCCGCATCTGGTGCCGCCCCGCCAAGCATCCCCATGAGGATGCCACCTAGCCCGCCGCCAATACCGCCAACTACTGTATTGCCTGCAGTGCCAAGGCTGAGGTTCTTCAGCGCTGCACCTGCGGCATTGCCGCCCAGAAGACCTGCGACAATCTGGATTATCAGTTCCATACCATTACCTTCCCTTGCTCGCAGGCCTCCCTAAGGGGGCCCGCTGTTTCCCGGACTAAGCGCCGGTAGGCGGAAACTTGCCAGATTGATGCGCATCCGGCAACATTTCCGTGATTGGCAACGGATTAGTTCTGGTTGTTCTGCTTCATAAGCCGCGCTTTCTGGCGATCCCAGTCGCGCTTGGCGCTGGTCTCGCGCTTGTCGGCAAGCTTCTTGCCCTTGGCTATTCCCAGCTTCAGCTTCACGATGCCCTTGTCGTTGAAGTACATCTTCATCGGCACGATGGTCATGCCTTCGCGTCCGACGGCGTTCCAGAGGCGGCTGAGTTCCTTGCGCGAAACCAGAAGCTTGCGGCGGCGGCGTTCCTCGTGGCCCCAAGTCTTGGCCTGCAGGTAAGGCGCGATGTAGCCGTTGATCAGCCACAGCTCCCCCCCCTCGACGGACGCGTAGCTTTCAGCGATGTTGGAACCGCCCTGACGCAGGCTTTTCACCTCGGACCCAAGCAGCATAATGCCAGCCTCCAGATCGGCCTCGATGTGATAATCAAAGCGCGCCCGGCGGTTTTCTGCGATAAGTTTCGAATTGGGATCGGATTTTTCGACCATGATGGATGTCAGATAAGGACGCGGGAGCCCTGTGTCCAGAAGGGATGACATGCTGATCCAGATCGTGTTGGGGACGGGGGTGCTGCTGGCCAACATCACGGTGGCCGCGGTGGGGGCGTTCTTGCTGGAGGCGGTGTTCCAGCGGGCGCACCCTTGGCTGATCGCACCGCCGCAGCGGCCGAAGCTGCTGCTGTTGCTGATCGGAGTGGGGGTGTGGGTGCTGGCCTTGATCACGGTGGCGGTCTGGATCTGGGCGTGGGCGCTGTTTCAGCTGGGGGCGTTTGCCACGCTGGAGGAGTCGATGTATTTTTCGCTGGTCGCATTTTCGACGCTGGGGCTGGGGGATGTGGTGCCACCGAAGGAGCTGCGGATCTTTGCGGCGATGGCCTCGGTCAATGGGTTCTTGAGTTTTGGCCTGTTGACGGCCCTTCTGGTCGAGGCCTTGCGGCAGGTGCGGCTGGCCCAGCTTGAGACGCGGCGAAGGTGAGTGTCCCACCGTGGGACACTTTTCAAGCCATTGATTTCATTTGATGAAAAATCGACTTTAACGCTATGTTAGGCCGTTCAGGCGCCGAAGGGCTGGAACGGGACTGTCCAGTGGACAGTCACTCTGCCCGATTGCCCGGGGCCGCAAGGTGGAGGGCAACAGGGTGGCAGGCAGCCGCGCCCTGATCTCAGCTGACTATTCGAAAGTGGGATCTTGGGCGCGAAATGCGGCACGTTGGGGAGACGCACAATTGGCGTGCAGGCTTTTGTCCCTCAAGTGGTGGCTCCTCACCGCTCCTCTACCAAAATCTCCCGCTTGCCCACGTGGTTCGCCTTTGTGACCACGCCCTGATCTTCCATCTGCTCCACCAGCCTTGCGGCCTTGTTGTAGCCGATGCCAAGCTTGCGCTGGATGTAGCTGGTCGAGCACTTGCGGTCTTTGGCGACGATTGCGACAGCCTGATCGTAAAGCGTGTCGTCGCCCTCGCTGCCGAGGCCCAGAACAAGGTCGATCTCGTTATCACGCTCGTCATCGGCGCTTTCGACGACGCCGGACATGTAGACCGGCGGGCCGTAGCTCTTGAGGTGGTTGACGATTTCCTCGACCTCTTCGTCGGATACGAAGGGGCCGTGGATGCGGGTGATGCGGGCGCCGTTGCCCATGTAGAGCATGTCGCCCATGCCAAGGAGTTGTTCGGCGCCCTGTTCGCCAAGGATGGTGCGGCTGTCGATCTTTGACGTGACCTGGAAGGAAATCCGGGTCGGGAAGTTGGCCTTGATCGTGCCGGTGATCACGTCGACGGACGGTCGCTGCGTGGCCATGATGAGGTGGATGCCCGAGGCGCGGGCCATCTGGGCAAGGCGCTGGATGCAGGCTTCGATTTCCTTGCCGGCGACCATCATCAGGTCGGCCATCTCGTCCACGATCACCACGATGTAGGGGATGGTGACGGGCTGGAATTCCTCGGTCTCGAAGATGGGGTCGCCGGTTTCCTCGTCAAACCCGGTCTGGATGGTGCGCTTGAACATCTCGTGCTTGGCAAGGGCTTCGCGGACGCGGCCGTTGTAGCCTTCGATGTTGCGCACGCCCATCTTGGACATCTTGCGGTAACGCTCCTCCATCTCGCCCACGACCCATTTCAGGGCGACGACGGCCTTCTTCGGGTCGGTGACGACGGGCGACAGAAGGTGCGGGATGCCGTCGTAGACGCTGAGTTCCAGCATCTTGGGGTCGATCATGATCATCCGGCATTCTTCGGGGCTGAGTTTATACAGCAGCGACAGGATCATCGTGTTGATCGCGACGGATTTGCCCGAGCCGGTGGTGCCGGCAATCAGAAGGTGGGGCATTTTCGCAAGGTTGGCGACGATGGGATCACCGAAGATGTCCTTGCCCAAGGCAAGCGGCAGGCGCATCTGGCTGTCGCCAAAATCACGAGCGGAGAGGATTTCCTTCAAGACGACCTTTTCGCGCACGGCATTCGGGAGTTCGATGCCTATGACGGTGCGGCCCGGCACGGTGGAGACGCGGGCGGACAGGGCCGACATCGAGCGGGCGATATCGTCGGCAAGGCCGATTACACGGCTGGCTTTCAGGCCGGGCGCGGGTTCCAGTTCGTACATGGTGACGACCGGGCCGGGGCGGACGGAGGTGATCTCTCCCTTCACGCCGTAATCGTCGAGGACGGATTCCAGCATGCGCGCGTTTTCTTCCAGCGCCTCGTTGGAAAGCTGGGTGCGCTGGAGGGTGGCGGGGTTCGACAACAGGCCAAGCGGCGGCAGTTCGTAGGCCGGGGGCTGATCGTCAAAGCGCAGCGCGGGCTGGGTTTCGGCCAGCGCCTGACGCGACGGGGCGGCCTTGCGGGTGGTTTGTTGCACCACGGGGCGGCGGTCGGCGTGAAGGCTGCGCTGCGGCAGGTCTTCGGCGTCGTCCCAAGCAGTGTCTTCAAGGGTGTCGTCCTGCCAGTCGTCGATGGCGGGGGCGGGTTCGGGGATGCGCGCGGTGACAGGGGGTTCGGCGCGGGGCGCACGCAGCACCGGCGGCTCCATCCGGGCGGCATCGAAGCGCACGGGTTCGGGGCTGCGCTGCACGCGGTTGCGGATCACGTCGGAGATGCGGGCCTTGATGCGGTCTTCTGACGGAAGGTCGGCGGACCAGGCGCTGTCGGCCAGTTGCGGCTCGATCAGTTCCGGTTCGGGATCGACCGCGCGGCGCATCCGGGCGAGGAAGCCCAGCTTTTCCTTGGGCAGATCGGCGGGCGGTGCGAAATGGCGCGGTTCGGCGCGCAGGGTGGCGGGCGCGTTCCATGCGGACCCGGCGCGCAGGGGTTCGGGGGCCATCGTGGTCCGGGCGGCAAGCGGGCGGCCCGGTGCCGGGGTGACCGGCGGTTCGGCAAGGGCGCGGCTGCGGGCGCGATCTTGAAGGCGGGCGGCGCCAATCACGGCACTGCGCGCGCCAAGGCCGACGGCGGTGCGAAGCGCGGAATAGACCACGACGGAGCCGACCAACAGGAAGCGCCAGATCGCCTTGAGTTCCGCCATATCGAAGCCGGTGACGTAGAGGAGCATGGCGAGGACGGCGGCAAAGGCGCAAAGCGACAGGAGTTTCAGGCCGAAACCGGCGCTGCCGGGCATCACACCAAGGAGCGAGCCAAGGACGGTGTCGCCAAAGAGCCCGCCAAGGCCGAAGGAATGCGGCCAGTCGGCGCCGGGCACGAGGGTTGCGGCGTAGACCGAGGCGAGGGCGATGGCGATGACGGCAAAGACCACGCGGCTGACGGCGCGTTCGCCGCCACGGTGCAGCACGAACCGACCACCCCAGACCGCGAGGATCGTTGGGATCGCCCAGGCGCCAAGGCCGATGATGATGATCAACGTCGAAGCGATGGACGCGCCAAGGCGGCCAAGCAGGTTCTGCGCCGGTTCTTCGGTGGCGACCATCCAGCCGGGATCGTCAGGCGAATAGCTGCCCAAGGCCAGCACGAAGGCAAAACCGACCAGAAGAAGCGCGATGCCCAACAGCTCGCGTCCCCGGCGTTCAAGCATCGCTTGGGTGGTCTGGTCCAGAAGCGGATCGCGCTGCCGTGCCTGATAAGATGCCATTCTTTACGTCCCTTGACCGTAGAGGCAGTCGCGAAGCTGTGTCAGCCCGCGCTGCGTTTCTTCTTTTGGGGCCACGAGGGCGACCCTGATGTAACCTTTGCCGGGGTTCTGGCCCCCGGCATCGCGTGAAAGATACGATCCGGGCAACACCCGGACGCCCGTTTCGCGCCAGAGCCTGAGCGCGGCGGTCTCGCCATCCTCGACCGGCAGCCAGAGGAAAAAGCCACCGCCGGGAGGCTGGTAGCCCTGCATCCCGGCAAAGATCTGATCGGCGAGGTGGAACTTTTCCTGATAAAGCGCGCGGGAGGCGTCGACGTGTGCCTCGTCGGCCCAAGCCGCTTCGGACACGCGCTGGATCGGCAGGGGCAGGGGCGCACCGGCGAAGGAGCGGAGCTTGCGGATCTCGGCAATGCTTTGCAGGCCGCCCGCGACGAAGCCGGAGCGCAGGCCGGGGAGGTTGGAGCGTTTGGAGAGCGAGTGGAACACCAGCGCCCGCTCGGGGTCCGCGCCTGTGTTTTTCGCCACGGTCAGAAGGCCGGTGGGTGGCGTGTCACGCCAGATCTCGGAATAACATTCGTCGGCGAAGACGCGGAAATCGTGCTTTTCGGCCAAGGCCAGCAGATCGGCGAGGTAATCGGCGCTGGCCACCGCGCCTTGCGGGTTCGCGGGCGAGCAGATGTAGGCGATGGCGGTGCGGTCTAAAATGTCTTTCGGGAGGGAGCCGTAATCGGGCAGGAAGCCGGTCGCGGCGGTGGCCGGGACGTAGACGGGTTCGGCCCCCACGGTCAGCGCGGCGACGGCGTAGACCTGA
This sequence comes from Tabrizicola sp. BL-A-41-H6, assembly GCF_050632395.1. Lineage (GTDB taxonomy): Bacteria > Pseudomonadota > Alphaproteobacteria > Rhodobacterales > Rhodobacteraceae > JAUYQR01. The sequence goes on along the minus strand of NZ_CP192600.1, from coordinate 501,886 downwards.
TAGAACGGGTTCGGCATCAGGATGACCGGCTTTTCCCCGGCCTTGGTTTCGGGGCAAAGTGCTACGGCCGCGTTGAAGAGGCCTTCTCGGGTGCCGTTCAGGGCCATGATCTGATCGGGCTGGAGGGTCGCGCCGTAGCGCCGGGCTATCCATCCTGTGATCGCCGTCAGAAGTGCGGGCGTGCCGTCGTTTGGCGGGTAGACGGCAAAACCCGAAAGGTTGGCCGCAAGGATCGGTCCGACGAAATCCGGCATCGGATGGCGCGGCTCGCCAATGGTCATGGCAATGGGTTCGCCACCCGGAGGGTGCGCGTCAAGAAGCTTCCGCAGACGCGGAAACGCATAGTCTGGCAGGTTCGAAAACCGCTCAGGAAACGCCATTACTGCCTCAATTTCGGGGTCGTAACGCCCCGTTTGGACGGACGATAGCCAGAGACGGCGCGCGGGTCCAGAAAAACCCATCGGGCTGAGTGGGTTGGGCGGCGGGGTTGTGGCTTTTTGGCCCCGGAAGCGGCGGGAAGGTACGCTGGTGCTTCTGCCCCGATTGACACGCCCACAAATCGGGCCGCGCCGCTACCACCCGGACAGCGGCCCTTTGGCGCTTCAGCGCAGCGCCAGCTCTGCCGCCGACCCGAGCCGAAGCAGGCGGTTTTCCTGCCCCGGCGCCTCCATGAAGCTGATGCCGCAAGACGGTTGCGAGGTGGGCAGCGTCAGCACGCAAAGATCCAGCATGTTGCCGATGCGGGTGTTGCGCAGGGCAAGCAGGTTTTCGGTGACGTAGTAGTCATTGTCCGTCATCAACCGGTTCGCATCCGGCGGCAGGATCGGTGAAGTGGGCAGGATCACCGCGTCATACTGGGCGGTTTTCTCGGCCCAGATCGCGCGCAACTGGTGCAGGCGACGCCATCCGGCGACATAATCCATCGCGGTGAACTGCGCGCCGGAGCGGAACCGTTCAAGGATACGCGGGAACATCTTTTCCGGAGCACGTTCAATGGTTTCGCGCCAAATCCCATAAGCCTCGGCGGTGACGAGGGTGACCGCAAGCGCAAGCGCCTCGGCCACTTCGGGCACGACGATGCGGTCGATCTGCGCACCGGCGCGGGCAAGGCGCTGGGTGGCATCGTCGAAGCCCTTGGCGGGACGGTCGCGGATGCCATCGAGTGCCACGGTTTCCAGCACCGCAAGGCGGGTTCCGGCAAGGCTGGCCCCGGCAAGATCGGCGGGCTTGCGGCCATGCAGGGCGGCGAGAAGGAGGTTGCAATCCTCGACCGAGTGGGCGAGCGGGCCGATGGTGTCGAACCTTTCGCATAGGGGCACAGTGCCGGTCAGCGGCAGGCTGCCAGTCGTGGTTTTCAGGCCGACAAGGTCGTTCCACGCGGCGGGTATGCGGACCGAACCGCCGGTGTCGGACCCGATTGCCGCAGGGGCAAGCCCGAAGGCAACCGAGGCGGCAGCGCCAGAGGACGAGCCACCCGGCACCGCGCGGTCGTCGTTCAGGCAGGGCGGCGTGGCGGTGACCGGGTTGAGGCCAAGGCCGGAGAAGGCCAGTTCCGCCATGTGCGTCTTGCCGAGGCAGACGAGGCCCGCATGGGTGGCGGTTTCAAGGACGGCCGCATCGCGGTTGGGGGTGCGGCCCTTGAGGAGGGCCGAGCCTGCCTCGGTGGCGATGCCGGCAGTGTCGAAAAGGTCTTTCCAGCTGATCGGCACGCCGTCGAGCACGCCCCGGCGCAGGCCGGATTTGGCGCGGCCGGCAGCGGCCATCGCCTCGGCCCGTGCGCGGTCAGGGGTGGTGCGGGCGTAAATGCGGGGGGCGAGGGGGTGGGTGTCGATGGCGTCCAGCATCGCCTCGACCAGTTCGACGGGGTGGATACGGCCTGCGCCGATTTCGCGGCCAAGTTCCGCAGCCGTCATGTGTGCCCAGGTGCCGCTCATGTCATTCCCCCATTTGGCAGCGAGGGTAGCGGCAGGCGGGCGCATGGACAATCCCGCGCGGGAAGGCATATCTGAGGGCATGACACAGGACGCGAATATCGTGATTGCAGGCGGCGGGCTGAACGGGCCTGCTTTGGCATTGGCGCTGGCGGGGGCCGGGTTCAAGGTGGTGGTGGTCGACGCCCGCCCTGCGCCCGCGCGGGCCGAAGCGGGGTTCGACGGGCGGGCCTATGCGCTGGCCATCGCGTCGAAGCGGCTGCTGACGGCGATAGGCGTCTGGCCATCGGTGGCCGACAAGGCGCAACCGATCCTGCAGATCAAGGCCTCGGACGGGTTGGCGGGGATGGGGGCATCGCCGTTTTTCCTGACCTTCGATCATGCCGAGATCGAAGAAGGCCCGATGGGCTTCATGCTGGAGGATCGGTTCCTGTATGCGGCGTTCCTTGAGGCGATGGCGGCATCTTCGGTGACGCTGATGTCGGGCGAGACGGTGGTTGGGCAAGAGGTGACGGCGGAGGGCGTGGCGGTGACGCTGGCCTCGGGCCGGGTGTTGCGAGCGAAGCTGCTGGTCGGGTGCGATGGGCGCGGGTCGGGCGTGGCGGCGCGGGCGGGGATTGCGCGGGCCGGATGGGGCTATGGGCAGACCGCGCTGGTGACGGCGATTGCGCATGAGCGCGACCACCGGGGGATCGCGCACCAGTTCTTTATGCCGTCGGGTCCGCTGGCGATCTTGCCGCTGAAGGGCGGGCATCATTCCAGCATCGTGTGGAGCGAGACGGAGGCGGCGGCGGCGGCGATCCAGGCGCTGCCGGATGCGGAGTATCTGGAGGCTTTGCGGCCACGGTTCGGGGATTTTCTTGGCGAGATCTCGCTGGCGGGGGCGCGGTTCACCTATCCCCTGTCGCTGTCCTTGGCGGAGCGGTTCGTGGGGCCGCGGGTGGCCTTGGTGGGCGATGCGGCGCATGGGGTGCACCCGATTGCCGGGCAGGGGCTGAACCTTGGGCTGCGGGATGTGGGGGCCTTGGCGGAGGTGCTGACCGATGCGGCGCGGCGGGGCGAGGATATCGGGGCGCTGACGGTGCTGGAGGGGTATCAGCGGTGGCGGCGGTTCGATGCGACGGCGCTGGCTTTGGGGATGGATGCGGTAAACCGGGTGTTTTCCAATGACAACCCGATCCTGCGGCTGGGGCGGGATCTGGGGCTGGGGATCGTGGGGGCGACGCCGTGGCTGAGGCGTCGGTTCATCCGGCAGGCGGCGGGGCTGACGGGGGTGGTGCCGAGGCTGCTGGAGGGGAAGGCGTTGTGAGCCTGTCCCACCGTGGGACAGGGGTGCAGAGTGTGGGATTACAAGGGGTTAGGTGTGGACGTTAAGGGTTTGGGAAGGTTTAAGAACAGCGATTTGGTCCAGCCATTGCGATGAAGCCGCCCCTTCCCTGAGCGTAGTTTAATCGTGAGCCGGGTTCTCTCGGGCGTTACTGCGGGATACCGGAAAGACGAGCTGGCAGGAGCTTCAAACGCCCACGAAAATCAGTTGCTCTGACCGCTTTGCCTCGCTTCGATTGATTGAAATCAAGGCCGCGAAGCGTAGAATCGGGCACACAGGCAGTGTCGACGAAAACTTTTGGGCGGAGGCACTCACGCGACGCCAAAAAGCAACTTCTGCTGGGACAAAGGCTAGATTCAATCAATCTGCCCGTCAGAATGGCAGCGCCCTCAAGACGCAGGACGCGTCGCCCTTGCGCAAGAGACTTGCCGCTTTGCGATAGAACACAAAGAGAGCGCGAATGAATACTTTGGCAGCATTCATTGTGGCTTTGCAGATGATGCAATCTGGCGGTGATTATCGATCTGTAAGCAGCCGCAATTTTCTGGGTGCCTTTCAGTTCGGCGAGGCCGCCCTGACCGACCTTGGCTTCGTTCGCTATGACGGCGATGCCTTCGATAATGATTATGGTGGGGGCTGGACCGGAAAGCATGGGATCACATCCGCCGCCCAATTCCTTGCAAGCAAAAGCGTGCAGGACCGTGCGATGGCGGAGTGGATGGTAATCCTGTGGGGATACATCGAACTTCACGACATCGACCGCTATGCCTGGAGCGAAGTGGGAGGAGTGCAGCTGACACCCTCCGGGATGCTGGCGGGTGCCCATCTGTTGGGCGCAGAAACGCTTGAGATCTACGTCAGGTCAAATGGGCGAACAGATCCGTGTGATCCCTTTGGGACACCGATAAGCTCATACATCAGGAAGCTGAACGGGTATGACGTTCTACTCGGCCCGCACAGACCGAACAGCGGTCTTTACCCCTACCCTCTGCAGGAAGGAGAGGGGAACATCGTTCTTTCGGGGTGCAGTCACATGGTTGACTGGGGGGTTGACTGGCGGGGTTGAAGGCGACGCTCACTCCACCTCGCGCGCCTCGCTGACCAGCATCACGGGGATGCCGTCGCGGATCGGGAAGGCGAGGTGGGCGGCTTTGGAGACCAGCTCCTGACGCTCGGCATCATAGGTCAGGACGGCTTGGGTGACGGGGCAGACCAGCGCCTCCAGCATCCGGCGGTCGGCTTTGTCGGGGGTTTCGGTCACTGCATGATCTCTTCATCAGCGCCGCCGCGGAGGGCGAATTCGATGAGGGTGACGAGGGTTTCGCGTCGGGTGTCGAGGGTTGGAGCCTCCAATAGCGCCTGTTTGTCTTCGGGCGAGAAGGGGCAGAGCATGGAGAGGGAGTTGATCAAAAGCTCCGGCTCGGCCTCTTTCAGGCCGTCCCAGTCGGTGGAGAGGTTCATCGCAGTGAAGTAGCGGCCCAGAAGGTCCATGAACTGGGGGCGTTTGAAGCCCTTGTCATCTTCGGTCGGGCCGAGGTCGCGGGCAAAGGGCGCCCAGTCGACGAGGCAGCGGCGGTAGGGGGCGAAACCCTGCACCTCTTCGCGGACGCGGAAGCGCGAGATGCCGGAGAGGGTGATCATGTAGCGCCCATCCTCGGTTTCGGAGAACCCGGTCAGGCGGCCACCACAGCCGATGGCTTGCAGGCGTTTTTCACCGACACGCTTTTCGGAAACCGGCGTTTCGCGCGGCTGGATCATGCCGATCAGGCGATGCTTGGTCTTCATCGCGTCTTCGATCATCGCAAGGTAACGCGGTTCGAAGATGTGAAGGGGAAGCCGCGTCCGGGGCAGCATGAGTGCACCCGGAAGCGGGAATACGGGGATGGTGTCTGGCAGGTCTGCGGCGTTTATCATGGCATGGACCTAGGCCGGATGGGCCATCAGGCAAATATCATCGACGAAAGGCGGCGGCGACCGTTCAGGACGATGGGATCTTGCGGTTTCAGCGCGTCGAAGATGGTGAAAAGCTGGGTCTTGGCGGCGCCATGGTTCCATTCGCGGTCGCGGCGGAAGATTTCCAGAAGTTCATCGACGGCCTCTTGCGGTTTGCCAGCGGCGAGGAGCGCGGCGGCAAGGTCGAAGCGGGCCTGATGATTGGCCGGATCGGCGGTGACGAGGGCGCGGAGGTCAGCCTCTGGCCCGGCGTTGGCGGCCTGTTTGGCCAGTTCGATCTGGGCGCGGGCGGCGTCAAGCTCTTTGGCCTTGGCGATGGCGGCGGGGGCGGCGGCAAGGAACGCCTCGGCCTGATCAAGGCTGCCGGCGGCGATGTGGGTGCGCACGAGGCCGGAGTAGGCTTGGGCGTTTTCCGGCTCTTCGCCAAGGATGGCGGCGAAGGTTTCGGCGGCATCGACGACGGCACCTTCGGCAAGCATCGCCTCGGCAGCCTCCAGCGCCTCGGCCAGACCGCCGTCACCGGCGAGGGCGGCGGTGCGGTCGACGAAGGCTTTCAGTTCGGAGCCGGGGACCGCACCCTGGAAGCCATCGACCGGCTGGCCCTGCCAGAAGGCGTAGACGGTGGGGATCGACTGGATCTGCAACTGCGCTGCGATGCGCTGGTTCTTGTCGACATCGACCTTGACCATGCGGACCTTGCCGCCAGCGCCCTTGACCGCGGCTTCCAGCATCGGGCCGAGCGTCTTGCAGGGGCCGCACCAGGTGGCCCAGAAATCGACGATCACGGGAATGGTTTTCGACGCCTCGATCACATCGGCCATGAAGGTGGCTTCGGTGACGTCCTTGATCAGGTCGGTTGGCGGTTGCGGTGTGTCAGTGAGACCCAGCATGGCAGCCCTCTTGTCGGTGTGTGGCCCCTTATATGATATCGCGGCGCGGAAAGGCCAAGGGGTCAGGCGAGGGCGGCGACGCGGGAATGGCTGGGACAGTGTGTCATGTGGTCATTGACCATGCCGGTGGCCTGCATGAAGGCGTAGGTGATGGTGGGGCCGCAGAAGGTGAAGCCCTCGGCCTTGAGCGCCTTGGACATGGCGAGGGATTGCGGGGTTTGCGTTGGAACCTGCGTGGCGGAGGTGAAGCGGTTCTGGATGGGTGCGCCGCCGACGAAGGACCAGAGGTAGGGAGAGAACCCCTCGCGCCCTTCGATGCGGAGGTAGGCTTGGGCCGAGCGGATGGTGCCGGCGATCTTGCCGCGGTGGCGGATGATGCCGGGGTTGGCGAGGAGGCGAGTGATCTCGGCCTCGCCCCAGGTGGCGATGGTTTCAGGGTGAAAGCCGTGGAAGGCGGCGCGGAAGTTTTCGCGTTTCCTGAGGATGGTGATCCACGAAAGGCCGGCCTGAAAGCCGTCGAGGATCAGCTTTTCCCACAGCGCGCGGGGGTCGCGTTCGGGCACGCCCCAATCGGTGTCGTGGTAATGGATGTAAAGCGGATCGGTGCCGCACCATGCGCAGCGTCGGGAAGAAGCGTCGGTCATACGGGCGCGCCTCGCGGTTCGTGACAATTGGAACAAAATGCGAATGTTAGGGGAGTGTTTACGCATTTCGTCCATTCCTGTCGAGGAACGGAAAGGGGGCCGCCCATGAGTTTCATGAAGGATCCGAAGCGTAGCAAGTTCGACGTGGAGCCTGGTCTGGCCAGCCCGCTGGACGTGGCGGCAGGGACGGCGGAGCGGGAAACGCTGGCGATGGTCGCGGAGGCGTTGAAGCTGCGCCGGACGAGACTGGCGTTCCAGCCGGCGGTCTATGCGGCCGATCCGTCGATCATCGGGTTCTATGAGGGGTTCATCCGGCTACTGGACAGCCGCGACCGGGTTATTCCGGCGCGCGAGTTCATGGGCGTTACCGAACGGCAGGAACTGGGCCGCGAGATCGACTGCGCGGCGTTGCAGATGGGGCTGATGACATTGCAGCGCAATCCCGGCGTGCGGGTGGCGGTGAACATGTCGGCGCGGTCGGTCGGCTACAAACGCTGGACGGCGCTGTTGCGCCAAGCGCTGAAACAGGCCCCAGAACTGGGGGCGTGCCTGATCCTTGAGATCAACGAGGCGTCGGCGATGCAGGTGCCGGATGTGCTGCTGCCGTTCATGGCGGAGATGCGCGAGGCGGGGATCGTGTTTTCGCTGGACGATTTCGGGGCGGCAGGCACCTCGCTGGGGCTGTTGCGCGATTTCCAGTTCGAGATTGCCAAGATCGACGGAATGTTCATCCGCCATATCGACAGCAATGCTGAAAACCAGCCGGTCGTCCGGTCGGCCATCGCGATTGCACGCGAATTGGGGATGTTTCTGGTGGCCGAAGCGGTGGAGACGGACGCCGAGGCGAATTGGCTACGCGATGCCGGGGTCGGCTGCTTGCAGGGCTATCTTTTCGGCGCGCCAACGGTGACGCCGGACTTTGCCGCGTTTCGCAAGGGGCGGACGAAGGTGTAGCACGCGAGGCGGGCGGGTTGGCCGCTGCGTTCAGGCCCGATTCGCCAGTGGTGAGAGCCTGCCCGATGGTAGCGATAACCGCACTGGCGGCTGCGGCGCGGGTTTGGCAAATGGGCAAAACTGCGCGTCCCGGCCGGAAACCCAGCGCAAGAATGTTGCGCTTCTTCCGCCTAGCGCGTAGGCCAAGCGTCAGGCGCGGTTGGCATCAGGCCCGGCCGCAAGATCGCCATCGGAGGGAATTTTCATGACCAACGTCGTCATCGTTTCGGCGGGCCGCACCGCTGTGGGCAGCTTCAACGGATCGTTCGCCAACACCCCGGCGCATGATCTGGGCGCAGCCGTGATCGAGGGCGTGATCGACCGCGCCGGGATCGACAAGGCCGAGGTCGACGAAACGATCCTGGGGCAAGTACTGACCGCCGGTCAGGGCCAGAACCCCGCGCGTCAGGCGCATATCAAGGCGGGCCTGCCCAAGGAGGCGAGCGCCTGGTCGTTGAACCAGGTCTGCGGCTCGGGCCTGCGGGCGGTGGCGTTGGGCGCGCAGCACGTGCAACTGGGCGACGCGCGCATCCTGATCGCGGGCGGTCAGGAATCGATGAGCCTTGCGCCGCACGTGGCGCACCTGCGCGCCGGGCAGAAGATGGGCGACCTGAACTTTGTCGACAGCATGATCAAGGACGGATTGTGGGACGCCTTCAACGGCTATCACATGGGTCAGACGGCGGAAAACGTAGCCAACCAGTGGCAGATTTCGCGCGACATGCAGGACGAGTTCGCGCTGGCCAGCCAGAACAAGGCCGAAGCCGCGCAGAAGGCCGGCAAGTTCAAGGACGAGATCATCGCCTTCACGGTGAAGACCCGGAAGGGCGATATCGTCGTCGATCAGGACGAATACATCCGCCACGGCGCCACGCTGGAAAGCATGTCCAAGCTGCGGCCCGCCTTTGCCAAGGACGGGTCAGTCACGGCGGCGAACGCATCCGGGCTGAATGACGGCGCGGCGGCGGTGCTGCTGATGACCGAGGAAGAGGCAGCCAAGCGCGGTCTGAAGCCGATCGTGCGGATCGCGTCTTATGCGACGGCGGGGCTTGACCCGTCGATCATGGGGGTCGGGCCGATCCATGCCAGCCGCAAGGCCTTGGCCAAGGCGGGTTGGAAGGTCGGCGACCTTGATCTGGTTGAGGCGAACGAGGCGTTCGCGGCGCAGGCTTGCGCGGTGAACAAGGACATGGGCTGGGACCCGGCCATCGTGAACGTGAACGGCGGCGCGATTGCCATCGGTCACCCGATCGGCGCGTCGGGCGCGCGTATCCTGAACACGCTGATCCACGAGATGGCGCGGCGCGATGCCAAGCGGGGGCTGGCCACGCTGTGCATCGGCGGCGGCATGGGCGTTGCCATGTGCCTTGAGCGCGCCTGAGCTTTCCTGCGGATGGACTCGGTCAGGCGCGCAATAATCTTGCGCGCCTGATTTCGTTTCAGTAACACTATTTCAAGGCATACCAAGGCATACCTGAGGAGGAGAAGGTAAATGGCGCGCGTAGCACTGGTGACGGGTGGCTCACGGGGGATCGGGGCGGCGATTTCGATCGCGTTGAAGGCGGCGGGTTATACCGTGGCGGCCAACTATGCCGGCAATGACGAGGCGGCGGCGGCGTTCACCAAGACGACGGGCATCCCGACCTACAAGTGGTCGGTGGCGGAATATGACGCCTGCGCTGCGGGAATTGCATCGGTGGAGGCTGATCTGGGGCCGATCGACGTGCTGGTGAACAACGCCGGGATCACCCGCGACGCGATGTTCCACAAGATGACGCCGGGCCAGTGGAAAGAGGTGATCGACACCAACCTCACGGGGCTTTTCAACATGACGCACCCGTTGTGGTCGGGGATGCGGGACCGGAAGTTCGGGCGGGTGATCAACATTTCCTCGATCAACGGGCAGAAGGGGCAGGCCGGGCAGGCCAACTATTCGGCGGCGAAGTCTGGGGATCTGGGGTTCACCAAGGCCCTGGCGCAGGAAGGCGCACGGGCCGGGATCACGGTGAACGCGATCTGCCCGGGGTATATCGGCACGGAAATGGTGCGCGCGATCGACGAGAAGGTGCTGAACGAACGCATCATCCCGCAGATTCCGGTCGGCCGTCTGGGCGAACCGGAGGAAATCGCGCGGATCGTGGTGTTCCTGGCGTCCGACGATGCGGGGTTCATCACCGGATCGACGGTTTCCGCGAACGGCGGGCAGTTCTTCGTGTGACACGGGCTTGCCTCGGCGGTCGCGCCGGGGCACCACCCGCTTTCCGGGCGAAGGTGGGCACATGACACGCAGCAAGGCGACGGCAATCGGTTTTACGGCGATCCTGATGTGGTCTCTGCTGGCGCTGTTCACCATCGGGTCGGCGCCTGTGCCACCCTTTCAGCTGAACGCGATGTGCTTTGCGGTGGGCGGACTGATCGGGCTGGCGTGGACGGCTCGGGGCGGATTCGGGGTGCTGAAGGCGGTGTCGTGGAAGGTTTATGCCTTTGGCACGATTGGGCTTTTTGGCTATCATTTCCTGTATTTCACCGCCTTTCGGCTGGCCCCCACGGCTGAGACCGGGCTGATCGCCTATCTTTGGCCGCTGTTCATCGTGCTGTTGTCAGGGCTTTTGCCGGGAGAGCGGCTGACGGGGCAGCACATCCTTGGCGCGGTGGTCGCGTTTGCGGGGGCGGCGGTGATCGTGCTGGCGCGGGGAGGCGAGGGCGAGGGGTCGGCGCTGGGATTGGGGCTGGCGTTCTTGTGCGCGGTGACCTGGGCTGCGTATTCGGTCGCGTCGCGGGGCCTCGGCGCGGTGCCGACCGAAAGCGTGACGGTGTTTTGCCTGGCGACTGCGGGGCTGTCAGTGCTGGCGCATCTGGCGCTGGAGGAGACAGTCTGGCCCACGGGTGCGCTGGGGTGGGGCGCGGTGCTGGCCTTGGGGATCGGGCCAGTGGGGGCCGCGTTCTTTACTTGGGATATCGGGATGAAGCGGGGTGACATCCAGCTACTGGGCGTGGCGTCCTATGCCGCGCCGCTGCTGTCAACCTTGGCACTGGTGGCGGCGGGGATCACCCAGCCGTCCTATGCGATTGGCATCGCCGCAGTGCTTATCGCCGGAGGTGCGGCGCTGGCGGCGCGCGCCAGCGCCAAGAAAGCCTAGTGCTGGCTGAGCCGGGTGATTTCTTCCTTGAGGCGGAGCTTCTGTTTCTTGAGGTCGGCGATCTTCAAGGCATCAGTGCCGGGGCTGCGTTGGGCCTGTTCGACCATGTCGGAGAGAGTGTCGTGTTTCCTGCGCAGTTCCGTCAGATGCGAAGCCATCGTCATGTTCGTCCTCCTGGGTTGCCCACGGGTCAAGTGCACCACAAAGGGCGAGTCGTGTCATCTGTTCTTCACAAGGATGTGCAGCGAACTGATTAGAATTCAGCGAAACGCCGCCAAGAGGTCGGCACCGTCACGCAGGACGGCGTTGGCGTCGGGCGTATAGCTTTCGCGGTCGCCGTCGTGGGCGGTGCCTTGGTGGATGACGAAGGGGGCAAGCAGGCGGAACCGAGCGCGGCCGCCCTTGCGGGCGTGAAGAAGGATGCGGAGGGCGGGTTTGCCCTCGCGCGGGGCCAGCGGCAGCACTGCGGCGGAGCCAAGTTTTGGGCCAAGCGCCGAGAGAAGGTCCGGCAGGGTATCGGCGCCGGAGATCAGCGTGAGCCAGCCACCGGGGCGCAGGCGGCGGGACGCGGCCTCGACCCAGAGGGACAGCGGGGTTTCGTCAACTTGCATCGCGGTGGCGCGGGATTTGACCGGCGAGGGGGTGCCGCCGGGCGGATAGTAGGGCGGGTTGGCGATGACGTGGTCGAAATCGCGGCGGAGGGTGGCGGGAAGGTTGGCAAGATCGCCCTCGACCACATCCATCGCGATGCCGTTGCGGGCGGCGTTCCGGCGGGCGAGGTCAGCGTAGGCGGGTTGCAGTTCGAGGCCGGTGAGGATGAGGCCGGGAACGCGGTGGCCGAGGCACAGTGACGCGGCCCCTGCCCCGCAGCCGAGATCAAGCACCGACTGGCCCGAAGTCGCGGGGCAGGCGGCGGCGAGAAGAACGGGGTCGGTTGCGGCGCGGTAGCCTTTGACGGGTTGCAAGAGGCGCAGGCGACCGCAGAGGAACTTGTCGTCCGAAAGCTCGCTTTCAGCGAACATTCACTGGCCTGTCGGGATGTCGTTGTCGGCAAGGACAGCGCGCGCGATGAAATGGTCCCGGTCGGCCACCATCAGGCGTTGCGGCAGGATGCCGAGGCTGCCGTCAAGGATGCTCATGTGGACGTCCAGCGGAAACACCGCTATACCCTCGCCCTCGAGAAGGGCCGTGGCGAAGGCGATTACCGTAGGGTCGGTCGTGCGCAAAAGTTCTTTCATGACACAGAGTAAACCCCGCCCCCGCAGCGGGGGCAAGGGCAGCGGCGAAGGGTTAGGATGGACGGCGCAGTGCAAAAGCCGAAAGGGCCGCAGGACCGGCTGGCCGATTGGCTGGCCGAGGACATGATTGCCGTGAACCGGCTGATCCGTGAGCGGATGGCGTCGGAACATGCGCCACGCATCCCTGAGGTGACAGCGCATCTGGTGGAGGCGGGCGGCAAGCGGCTGCGTCCGTTGCTGACGCTGGCGGCGGCACGGATCTGTGGCTACGACGGACCTTATCATGTGCATCTGGCGGCTACGGTGGAGTTCATTCACACCGCGACGCTGCTGCATGACGATGTGGTGGACGAAAGCCAGCGGCGGCGCGGGCGGCCTACGGCGAACCTCTTGTGGGACAACAAGTCTTCGGTGCTGGTGGGCGATTACCTCTTTTCCCGCAGTTTCCAGTTGATGGTGGAGACAGGCAGCCTGCGGGTGATGGATATCCTTGCCAACGCCTCGGCCACGATTGCCGAGGGCGAGGTGCTGCAACTGACGGCGGCGCAGGATCTGCGGACCGATGAGCGCGTCTATCTGCAGGTGGTGCGTGGCAAGACGGCGGCGCTGTTTTCAGCGGCGACCGAGGTGGGCGGCGTGATTGCCGGGGCCGATGAGGCCGTGGTGCGTGCGCTGTTCGACTATGGCGATGCGCTGGGCGTGGCGTTCCAGATCGTCGATGACCTTTTGGATTACGGCGGGACCGATGCCGCGATCGGCAAGAACACCGGCGACGATTTCCGCGAGCGGAAGCTGACGCTGCCGGTGATCAAGGCGGTGGCCGGGGCAAGCGCCGAGGAACGTGCCTTCTGGGTGCGGGTGATCGAAAAGGGTGACCAGCGCGAGGGCGATCTTGCGCAGGCGCAGGCGATCATGGCGCGGCACGGGTCGATGACGGCGGCGCGGGACGATGCGCTGGCTTGGGTTGCCAAGGCGCGGGCGGCGCTGGAGCGGGTGCCGGAGCATCCGCTGCGCGACATGTTGGCGGACCTTGCGGATTACGTGGTCGCGCGCGTCAACTGAGCGAACCAAGAATTGAACTCAATGGCTTCACTTTTTGGCCAAAGTTTCCATTTAGGAAATCAGAGGGCGAAGAGCGGGGCATGACGCCGCGCCGACCCGCCCTCGGATGAGAGCTGAAGCATGAATCCCCTTGTGGCATTGGGCTTTCGCACCCCCGCGACGCATGGCCGGGCCATGCGAATCGGTTGCAGTGCTTTACACGTTAAGGTTGTAGTAGCCCGACAGGCCGCAAGACGGCAGCGCGCAGGAGAGTGGTAAGATGAACCTTCTTGAAAAGATGTTGCGTCGCAAATCGAAAAGCCGGCCAACCTCGCCCTCGCCGTTTTCCGGAACCGAGGCCGAGCAGGCGGAGGCCGCGCGGCAGGCGATGGAGGCGTTGCGGGCAGGCGCCACGGCGACGGTCAATTCGCACCGTTTCCCCAAGCTGTCGGATGCGGTCGGCGCGCGAAGCGAGGTGCTGACCAAGACGGTGACCCCGACGCGCGTCAAGGACGGCGGCGCGCCGGTGGTGAACATATGGGACATCGAAGAGGACGCGCCGGGCGAGGAACCGGAGCGGTCTGCCCGCCAGCGCAGGGGCCGGGCGACGTCGGCGGAGCCGGAAGCGGCGGTGCCTGTGGCGGACCCCGCGCCGCGCGGCCGCGCCAACCGGACCAAGACGCGGATGCTGGGTTTCGAGCCGGAGGAAACCTCGGTCGTGCCGTTGTTCGAGGCGCAAGCGAAGCCGGAGGAGGAGCTGGAGCCTGCCGAGGGGCCCGAGGTCGTGATGTTCCCGACCGGCTGGCTGGTGGTAAAGGCGGGCGCTGGCCGGGGCGCCAGTTTCCCGCTGAAGCAGGGCCTGTCGATGGTCGGGCGCGGCGTTGACCAGACCGTGCGGCTGGATTTCGGCGACATGACGGTATCGCGCAGCAACCACGCGGCGATCGCCTATGACGCGTCGCAGCATCAGTTCTTCATCGGCCACGGCGGCAAGTCGAACCTTGTGCGACTGAACGGACGCCCGCTTTTGACCACCGAGCCGCTGAAGGATGGCGACGAAATCCAGATCGGGGAAACCACTTTGCTGCTGAAGGTGCTGTGCACGCCCGAGTTCAACTGGTCGCGGCAGCAGGGTGGGGGAGATTCGAATGATATGGCGATCGCGTGAGCCTCGCTATGACGTGGCCACGGCGATAAGCCAGGGCGCGCGGGACTATCAGGAAGATGCGATCACCAGCGATTTTCTTGTGGGGGCGGATGCGGGGTTCGTGGTGCTGGCCGACGGTATGGGCGGGCATGCGGCGGGCGACGTGGCGTCGAAGATCGTGCTGACGGAAGTTTATAGCGAGTTGAAGTTCCAGTACGCCGACACCGACGCCTTCGAGGCGCGGGCGCCGGAAATCTTGCGCAACATCACCGACCACGCCAACGACCGCTTGCGGCAACATGCGCGCACGCATCCGGAGACCGCCGGAATGGGGGCGACGCTGGTGGTGCCGGTGATGCTGGAAAACCGGCTTTACTGGATCTCGGTCGGGGATTCGCCGCTGTTTTTGTACCGCGCGGGGGTGCTGACGCAGATCAACGAAGACCACTCGATGGCGCCGCAGATTGATTTCATGGTGAAATCCGGACTGATGGACCCGAAGGTGGGGGCCGACCATCCGGACCGCAACTGCTTGACCTCGGTGTTGATGGGGATGCGGATTCCGCAGATCGACTGCCCGGAAAAGCCGATGGAGTTGAAGGTGGGCGACATCGTGATCTGCGCATCGGACGGGTTGCAGTTCCTGACCAACGACCAGATCGAAAAGCTGCTGGGGCGGACGCGGAGAAAACGCAGCAGCGAGATCGCGGAAGTTCTGCTGGACGAGATCCGCAAGCTGGATGACCCGGATCAGGACAACGTGTCGTTCTGCGTGATCAAGGTGAATGACGCATCGGTCAGTGCGCGAAGCGCCCGGGTGAAGACGGTGTCGCAGGCGATTAGCCGGCCACGGTCGCTGACGACGGTGATGGCGGAGCCTTCGGTCGTCCCGCTGCAACCGGCAAAGCCTGAAATCGAGGCGGGGCAGGACGCTGACGCCAGCTCAAAGCGCATTGCGGCGGGGAAGTGAGCCTACATGTCGAGCCTTGAACCCACGCTGTCGATCATAGAACGCCTTGGCCGTGCGCTTGACCGGGGCCATTTGCCTGCTGGAGGGCCGGCCGAAGCGGCCGAGCGGCTGATTGAACGGCTGGAACGCCCGGCGCGGGTGGCGATCCTTGGGATGCAAGGCGCGGGCAAGACGGCGGTGCTGAACTTGCTGGCCGGAGAGACGGTGGTGCCGGAAGATCTGGCCCTGCCGACGGTTCTGGTGCAGCGCGGCGGTGAGGCGCGGATGATCTGCACGCTGGCCGACGGGTCAAGCGAGGTGATCGACGGCACTGATCTGGCCGACACGGTGGAATTGCAGCCCGCACTGGTGACGCTGGAATGCGATCTTCCGGCGCTGTCGGTGATCAGCCTTCTGGAAGTGGCGGCCGGCCCGTCGGAGCAGGACCAGCGCCGCGCAATGGCCTGGGCGGGCAAACGGGCGGATATCGTGGTCTGGTGCAGCACGGCCTTCCTGCCGCGCGAGCAGATGCTGTGGGAAGCCCTGCCCGACCAGACCAAGGACAACGGTTTTCTTCTGGTGACAAAGACCGATCTGATCGGTTCGCAAGACGCGGTTGCGGGCGTGGTAAAACGGATCGAGGCGCGGGCGGGGCAGGAGTTCCGCCGCGTGTTGCCGATTTCGGTGCTGGAGGCGGGGCGTGCGCTGTTGCCGGATGGCACGGTCGACCGCGAGCAGTTTCGCGACAGCGGTGCCTCGGCAGTGATTTCCGCGATCAAGTCGCGCGTCGAAATGGCGCACAAGGCCGATGCGGCCACGGCCGAGGCGCTGTTGCTGCGCCATGCCCGGCCGCCGCAGCGCACACAGCGGCGCGTGGCCGACCCTGTGCCAGTGCTGCCTGCCGGGCCGGTTGCCGTGCCGGACGCGCTGCCCGAGATCGCGCCGCCGACGCCTGCCGCACCCGTGCGAGCCGAAACGCGCCCGCTGCTGCGCCGCGTGCTGTCTGCACCGCCCAGCTTTTCACCGCCGGTCTATGTGCCGCCAAGCCTGCCGCGTTCCACGCTGGACAGGATCGCGGCGGTTGACCCATCCCCGACAGAAGCCGCCGAAGCGCGGCCCGAAATGCGTCAAGTGCCGCGCCCGCCAAGGCAGACGCCGCTTATTCTGGTGCCGAAGGGCGACAGCGAGGCGATGCGCCCGCGGACCCGTGTGACAGCGCGCCCGTTGCCGCCCGCCGCGACGATGCGCGAAATGCTGTCACCAGCGGACCGGGCCATCGTCGAAGCGGCGGTAGCGGTGATTGCGGACAGTGCGGCGCGGATGGTGGACAGCGTTGCCGGGATGAAGGCCGTGCCGGTGGAGGAGATCCTTGACCTGAGCCATGCCACAACCGACGACGTGGCGGCGATCCTGGGAAAGGCCGCTGCCCGCCCGGTCCGCCGAATAGCAACCGACCTTGGCGAAATTCAGGATCTGGTGCTGCTGATGAAACTGGAAAAGGGGCCGGCACCCGCAGACGACGCGATCACCATGCTTCTGCAGATTCGGCGCGATCTGGAAACATTGATGGCCGCCTAGGGCGGATTGATCTCCGAAGATTCGTCTAAACTCTGCCCAATTGGCACCACTATCCCAACATAAGGCTTGTCTGACCGGTAGTTGTATCCAGTGGCACTGTTAGCAGAAATTCGAGGGTAAGAATGGGACGAGGCGCAGTCGTGAAGATGGACGCAGTGAACGCAGAACAGGTCGCGCAGGTCGCGCCCGCTGCGGACTCGCCGATACGGCGAACCTTTCCCGGACTGGCGCGGATCGCCGAGGCGGTTCAGGACTTTGAGGACGTTCTGGGCGATTTCATGAGCCTTGCCGACCCGGAGACGGCGAAAAAACTTGCGCGAATTCAACAACAAACGCGGGAAATCGAGCCTTCGGTCACGGTGATCGGGCAGATCAAGGCGGGCAAGACGTCGCTGGTCAACGCGATGATCGGCGCGCCGGGGCTGTTGCCGACGGACGTGAACCCGTGGACTTCGGTGGTCACGTCGCTGCACATCAACACGCCCAGCCCGGACCCGAACGTGAAGGCGAGGTTCAAGTTCTTTGACGGGGCGGAATGGGACCGGCTGATCAGCAACGGCGGCCGAATCGGCCAGTTGGCGGCGCGGGCCGGGGCGGATGACGAGCTGGAGAAGCTGCGCTTGCAGGTTGTGGCGATGCGCGAGAAGGCGCGCGCCCGGCTGGGCCGCAAGTTCGAGATGCTCTTGGGCACCGAGCACCGCTATGGCAAGGTCGATGACGCGCTTCTGAAACGCTATGTCTGCGTCGGCGACGAGGAGATCGAGGCCGACGATCAGGGCCGCTTTGTCGACATTACCAAATCGGCGGATCTTTACATCGAGCGGGCGGATATTCCGACGTCGCTTTGCGTGCGCGACACGCCCGGTGTGAACGACACCTTCATGATGCGCGAGCAGATCACCATCAACGCGGTGCGCGACAGCCGGACCTGCATTGTCGTGCTGTCGGCGCATCAGGCGCTGACCACGATGGATATGGCGCTGATCCGCATGATTGCGCACCGAGCGTCGCGAGAGATCATCATCTTCGTCAACCGGATCGACGAATTGTCCGACCCGGCGACGCAAGTGCCGGAAATTCACCGGTCGATCCTTGAGACGCTGGGCAAGAACAACGCGCCGGCGAACATCGACATCATCTTCGGCAGCGCGCAGTGGGCCAATGCCGTGCTGTCGGGCACGATCGACGAGATGCCGGATGACAGCACCAACGCCGCGATCAACTGGACGCGGTCTGCCTTTGCCGACCGCGTGGATACGTGGACGGCGGACCATCTGGTCTGGGCGGCGTCGGGCGTGCCGGCGCTGATCGAGGCGCTGGCGCAGCGGATGTTCGAAGGCCCGGTGCTGGAGACGTTGCAGAAATCGGCTCGGCAGGCGCTGAACCTGGCGCAGAGTCTGGATGTGGTGGATCAGGTGCGCATCCTGGAGCAGGAAGGCGCGCTGACCCGCAGCATGACGCCGGAGGCGCTGGACGCCGAACTGACCCGGATCGAGACCGACTGCACCGAGCGGCTGATGCAGCGCACCAATCTGGCCTGCGCCGATTTCACCAACCGGATCGACCAATCCTACGAGCGGTTTCTGGAGCGTGCGACGTCATCGCTGATCGAGCATCTGCAGAACAACGGCGAAGACGCGATGTGGCACTACAGCCCGCTGGGGCTGCGGATGCTGCTGAGTTCAAGCTATCAGGTGCTGCTGAAGAAGATGCACGCCATCGCCGCCGAGGTGAACGGCGATGCCGCGCGGCTGGTGGCGGATCTTTACGGGCGCACCTTCTCGATCACGGTCGAGGGGTTCAAGATCGAGGTGCCGGTGGTGACCTACATCCCGCCGCCGATCAACCTTGGCCAGACCATCGCGCTGGACCTGCAGGTCAGCTGGTGGAAGGGCTGGTGGCAGCGGCGGCGCGGCTATCAGGCCTTTGCCGAGGATTTCTACAAGCTGATCCGTGCAGAGACCGACCCGATCATCAATGATCTCAAGACCATACAGATCGGCCTGTTCCGTGAACGCACGCAGAAGACGCTGAGGGATTTCCTGCACGAACAGCGGGAGCTGCTGACCAGCGCGCTGGCCAGTTCCGACGTGTCGATTGCCGAAATGAAGGAGCTTTTCGGCGTCAACGCGTGGGAAGACCGTCAAGCCGGCTTGGCGACGGTGATGGACGAGCTGAGCGTTTATGCAGACTGACGGAAGAAAAGAGCAGTAGCCATGGCAAACCACCGCAAACCGCGCCTTGCGATCATGGGCGAATTCAGTTCCGGCAAGAGCACGCTGTGCAACGTGCTTCTGGGGTCGCGTCCGCTGTTGGAGAAGGTCACGGCGACGCAATTGCCGCCGGTCTGGCTAAGTTACGGGGCGGGCGATGCCTATGTGCAACGTCTGGATGGCGAGCGCGAACCTTTGGACGTGGCCGACCTTGGCAGCGTGTCCCTGGACGGGACGGAGCATGTGCGCATCTACCTGAAAAGCGAGATGTTGAAATATTGCGACCTGATCGACATGCCCGGGATTTCCGACCCGAGCATGGCGCCCGAAGTGTGGGAACGGATGGCGCATCTAGCGGATGGCGTCCTGTGGTGCACCCATGCGACGCAGGCGTGGCGGCAATCGGAAGCCGGCGTCTGGGCGACCTTCCCCGAGGAATTGCGCGCCCACAGCATGTTGCTGGTGACGCGCTTTGACAAAATCATCAGCGAGGCTGACCGGCTGCGCGTGTTGAAGCGAGTGGCCACCGAAACGCGCGGGCTGTTTGCCGAGTTCTTCCCGATTTCGCTGACGCAGGCGATGGCAGCGGGGGATGACCAGCAGAAATGGGTCGCAAGCGGGGGCTATGCCTTTACCAACGCATTGTATGATCTGGTCAATCGGCTGGCCGACAGCGACGCGACGCTGACCGACGAAGAACAGGTGCAAGACGGCGACGAGCCAGTATCGGCCGGTGAATCGAGCCTTGTGTCGACGCATTTCGACCGGCTTCGTCTGGTGAAAACAGGGCAGACGGTGCCTTTGGGCGAGCGGGTCATGCCACGCCGCGTGGCTACCACCGGCGCACGCCAGCCCCGCCCCGATGCGGCACGGCCGGTTGCGCTTGGCGGCAATGTGGTGCCATTTGCCGAACGTACCAGCGCCCCGCCGCAGGATGGCGGTGGTGCCGCTGGCCCCGCTTCGCCGTTGACGCAATCGAAGGGCTGAGGCTGCGGCCCAGATTCTAAAGGATGATGCCCGTGGGGGTTCAGGACGCATTGCAATCCGTGGCGACGGCGCATCCGCAGGCGCGGGTGATCGCCTATGCCGACCTTGCCTCGCGCATGGTGCTGAGCAGCGCCGGGTCGGTGGACATGACGCAGGAACATCTGGACCAGTTGTGCGCCGATGCCTCGGCCAGTTTTGGCGAACCGATGTCGACGCTGGCCGAACAGGCGTTCGGCACGGCGCACGGGGCGTTGGTCGTGGACGGGTCGGGCGTGAAGCTGTTTCTGCGTGCGCAGGCCGAGACTGACGACGCGATCTGCTGTATATGCGATCACTCCATTGACCTTGGCGCATTTGTCGCGACACTTCGCAGCACGCTGGACGACATCAGCGGGAATGCGTAACGCCTTTGGGCGAATGGTTCGGCAAGGCACTTGAAAGACAAGACGACCCCAGTAATGGCCCGACTTCGGGCGCTGCAGGCCCCGGCGACGTTCGCGCCGGGCGCGTTGCGCGTGATCGGTGGGCCGGGGATGGCCTCGCCATTGGCTGCGCTGCTGCGCGAGATCAACGAGACGCTGCTGGGCCGATCCCTGGTGTTTTCGACCGATGCGGGGGCGACGCTGTCGCTGGACGTGGCGGGGCGCAGGGTGCTGCGGGTGACGGCGGCAAGCGGGATTGCCGGCGCGGAGGCCTGCCTTGGCGTGCCGGCGCTGGACGATGCCAACCGCGAGGATCTGGCAGGGGTTTTCAGCGCGCTGACGGCAAGTGGGTCGACCCTGCGGGTGATCGCCGCCCCGCTGGGCCGCAGCGAGGGGCTGAGCGTGGGGCTGCCGGTGGCGCGCCTTGCGGACCATCTGGGAATTGATCTGAACGACGAAGGTGCCGACTCGGTTGAGGCCGAGGCTGAGGCTGAGGCCGTGGAAAGCGTGGGGGATGGCGTTGAACCCGAAGCGGAGGCCGGACCGGAAACGGTCGGGTTCCTTCAAGCCTTCGTGGCGCAGATGGGCGACGGGTTGGCCGCCTGGCTGATCCGATCGGGCGACGAGGAACAGGGCCGGTTCGGCCCCGAGGAAATGGTCGCGCCGCTTGAGGATTTCCTGAACGACGAGGCCGACGCGCTGATGCAGCAACTTGACCGGCTGACACAGGCCGCAGGCGAGCCCGTCTGCACCGTTCTGGGCAACGATCTGGTAAGCGGCCACAGCATCCTTTGCCTGCAGGCGGAGGGCGCGGTGTTGCTGGGCGTGGTGGCGGGCGATGCGGCGGGGCAGGTTCTGGCCGCGTGGAACGCCGCGCGCGGCTAGACCACGGCTGTTGGTTGGCGGCGGCGACCGTCAGGGGCGAAATGGAACAGCCGATCGGTGGGCAGGGTCAGGAAAACCGTCTCTGACACGGCGTAATCGTGTTCACCGAACAGCCGCACGGTAAGCAGGCCATGCACGTCGCTGCGCACATAGACCAGCGTTTCGCCACCCAGCTTTTCGACATGGCTGACCTGACCGGACAGGTCGCCGGTTTGCCGCGACAAGCCGATGTGTTCGGGCCGCGCGCCGATCTGGCCGGGCGGGTGACCCAGGGCGGCGGCGTCAAGGAAGTTCATCTGCGGGCTGCCGATGAAGCCCGCGACGAAGGTGTTGGCGGGGTTGTTGTAAAGCTCCATCGGGGTGCCGACCTGCTCCACCTTGCCCGCGCGCAAGACAACGATGCGGTCGGCAAGGGTCATCGCTTCGACCTGGTCGTGGGTGACGTAGATCATCGTGGCCTTCAGGTCGCGGTGCAGGCGGGCGATCTCGATCCGGGTGGCGACGCGCAGGGCGGCGTCGAGGTTGGAGAGGGGTTCGTCGAACAGAAAGAGTTTCGGCGTGCGCACGATGGCGCGGCCGATTGCGACACGCTGACGCTGGCCGCCGCTGAGTTCCGCCGGGCGACGGTCAAGAAGCGCGTCGAGCGACAGCATCTTGGCGGCGCGGTCGGTCATCGCCGTGATCTCGGCCCGGGGTTTGCCCGCCTGTTTCAAGGCGAGGCCCATGTTGTCGCGGACCGACAGGTGCGGGTAAAGCGCGTAGCTTTGGAACACCATCGCCAGTTCGCGCTTGGCGGGGGCCACGTCGTTGACGCGCTTGCCATCAAGCAGGATGTCGCCCGAGGTCGCATCCTCCAGACCCGCGATGATGCGAAGCAGGGTGGACTTGCCGCAGCCCGAGGGGCCGACGAAGACGCAAAACTCGCCCTCCCGCACCTCAAGGTCGATGCCCTTGATGACCTCGGTGGCGCCGAAGCTTTTGGTGACAGCCTTCAGGTCAAGCGCGCCCATGCACCCTCACAATTTCACTGGTTGGCCGGACCGGACGCTTTCGTCCGCGGCAAGGCAGATGGCAAGCGACTGCACCGCGTCTTGCAGGTGGCGGGTGAGGTCGATGTTTTCGGTGATGGCGCGGGCCATGAAGGCCTGCTCGCGTTCGCACAATTCCTGATGGCCGGGTTCGTCGGCCATGTTCAGGTCCTGATCCGGTTGGCCGACGCGGTGGATCCGCAGCATCGACGTCTTGGTGTGGGTGTCGACGTCGTCGGAACGCACGCTTTCCGGCATCTTGATCGACACGGCACCTTTCGGGCTGACCACGTCTTTCACGAAAAACGCGGTGTCCGACATCATCGGGCCCCAGCCCGCCTCGTACCAGCCGAGGGAGCCGTCATCGAACAGCACCTGGAAATGGCCGTAGTTGTACATGTCGGGCGCGATCTCGTTCGACAGGCGCAGGCCCATGCCGCGCACCTCCACCGGTTTGGCGTCGGTGATCTGGCACATCACGTCAACGTAATGCACGCCGCAATCGACGATGGGCGAGGTGGTCTGCATCAGGGCCTTGTGCACCTCCCACGTAGCCCCGGTGGACTGCTGGTTGAGGTTGAGGCGGAAGACGTACGGCCCGCCCAAAGCGCGCGCCTCCTCGATCAGCCTGATCCACGAGGGGTGATGGCGCAGGATATACCCGACCACGACCTTCCGCCCCAGCCGCGCCGCCGCCTCTGCCACCCGGCGCGCATCGGCGACGGTGGTGGCAAGCGGCTTTTCGACGAACACATCCGCTCCAGCCTCCATCGCGGCGATGGCATAGTCGGCGTGGCTGTCGGAGTAGGTGGAGACGCAGACAAGATCGGGTTTCAGGCGGTTTAGAGCCTCATTGAAGTCAGGCGTGATGGCGTAGCCGGCCAGTGCGGTGTCAAGCGTCGGCAGGCTGCGGTTCACAAGGCCGACCAGTTCGAAGGCCGGATCCCGGTGATAGGCAAGCGCATGGCTGCGGCCCATGTTGCCCAAACCTGCAACCAAGACGCGGATCATTTGACGGCTCCTGCAGTGATCCCGCGGATAAGCTGGCGGGAGAAGATCAGATACATGACGAGGACCGGCACGATGGCGAGGCTGAGGGCAGCCAGCACCGCGTTCCAGTTGGTGACGAACTGGCCGATGAAGACCTGGCTGCCAAGGGTGATGGTCTTCACCTCCTCTGACGGGGCAAGGATCAGCGGGAACCACAGGTCATTCCAGATCGGGATCATGGTGAAGACCGCGACGGTTGCCATCGCCGGGCGCACCAGCGGCAGGACGAGGGTGAAGAAGATCGCGTATTCCGACAGCCCGTCGATCCGGCCCGCATTCTTCAGATCGTCCGACACGTTGCGCATGAACTCCGACAGGATGAACACTGCCAGCGGCAGGCCCTGCGCGGTATAAACGAGGATCAGGGCCGTGAGCGTATTCACGAGGCCCGAGGCGACCATCATCTGCAGGATCGCCACGGTGCCAAGCCGGATCGGGATCATGATGCCGAGCGCGAGGTAAAGGCCCATCAGCGTGTTGCCCTTGAACCTGTATTCGCTGAGAGCAAAGGCCGCCATCGCCCCGAACAGCAGCACGAAGAACAGCGATGCGACCGTCACGATCATCGAGTTCTGGAAGTAGGCGAAGAAATCGCCTTGTTTCATCACGGTTTCATAGCCGATCAGGTCGAAGTTACCTGGCACGGGCAGCGCCAGCGGATCGGCAAAAATGGCTTTCCGCGACTTGAAGCTGTTGATGACGATCACGAAGACCGGAAAGAGGGCAATCAGCGTGTAGGTGATCAGCGCCGCGTGGGCTGCGATGGTGCGGGCGGGGGACATGCGGGCGGACATCAGAACTGATACCTTCTGAGCCGGGTCTGGATGCCGAAGAGGTAGACGCAGACCCCTAGGAGGATGATCGCGAACATCGCTCCCGCAATGGCGGACCCCATGTAGGGATCGCCGAGTTGCAACTGGAAGCCAAAGAACGTGCGGTAGAGGAAGGTGCCAAGGATATCCGTGCTGAAATCCGGCCCCGCCAGCGCGCCTTGCGCCACGTAGATCAGGTCGAAGGCATTGAAGTTGCCCACGAATGTCAGGATCGAGATGATGCCGATGGCGGGCAGGATCAGCGGCAGCTTGATCTTCCAGAACTGCGACCAGCCGGTGATCCCGTCCATCTCGGCCGCCTCAAGCACCTCGTCGGGGATGGAAAGCAGGGCGGCATAGATCAGCATCATCGGGATGCCGATGAACTGCCAGACCGAGATCAGGGCGAGTGCGGTAAGCGCATATTCTTCCTTGCCAAGCCAGGGCGCGAACAGGCTTTTCAGACCGATGAAATCTAGCATTCCGGGCGCGATGCCCCAGATTGGGCTAAGGATCAGCTTCCAGACGAAGCCCACGATCACGAAACTCAGGATCGTCGGGATGAAGATCGCGGTGCGGTAGAAGGCGGCCATGCGCAACTTTGGCGTCGACAGGATCGCCGCCAGCGCGATACCGACCGGGTTCTGCACCAGCATGTGAATGAGGAAGAACCACGCGTTGTTGCCTAGCGCGTTCCAGAACTGGTCCGACCAGCGCGGGTCACCAAAGAGCGTGGCAAAGTTCGCAAGGCCGACGAAGACGCGCACGTCGCCGTCCTTGTTGAACAGGGAAAGGTTCAGGGTGCCGAACAGGGGCACGATCATCAGCGCGGTATAGACCAGCACCGCCGGGGCCAGAAACACGGCGATGTGCCAGCGCACGGGCTTTCTGAAAGCCATGTCCCTCCCCTTTCATCTGTCGAAAAATATCCCGCGGGGGTCCGGGGGGCGCGCAAGCCCCCCGGTTCCGACGGGTCAGGTCACTTCTGCGGTTCGTACCAGGAGGCGAGGCCTTCCTGCAGGCGCTTGGCCGCAGCTTCCGGCGTCTCGGTGCCCTTGATCACGTTGGCCGACGCGTTCCACGTTTCGTTTTCAAGGTTCGGCGTGCCGCGCGACAGGATCTGGTAGGTGGACCGGATCGTCGACTGGCACTTGCCGCGCCACGACACGAATTCCTGCGCCAGCGGATCCTGCATTTCGACCGGGGTGGAGTTCAGGCTGAAGAAACCGGGCAGGGCGTTCGCGTAAAGCGTGGCAAACTCCGGCGAACCGACCCATTCCAGGAACACCTTGGCCTGTTCGGCGTTCGGAGATTTCGCATTCATGCCGATCGCGATGTCGGTGTGGTCCGAAATGTAGCAGGTGTCGCCCGCGGCCTGCACCGGCGGCGGGAAGGCACCCATCTTGAAGGTGGCCTGGGTGTTGAAGCCACTGATTTCCCACGAACCAGCCGGATAGATTGCGGCGCGGCCGAGGGTGAAGAGGTTCTGGCTGTCGGGGTAGGTCTGTGCTTCGAAGCCGTCGCCGAGGTAATCCTTCCACTTTGCCAGTTCGCGGAACGGCGCAACCCAAGGCTCGTCCGTCAGCTTCTGTTCGCCCTTGATCAGCGCAAGGCGGCCTTCCTCGCCCTTCCAGAAGTTCGGTCCGATGTTGTTGTAGCCCATCGTCGCGGCTTCCCACTGGTCGTTGGTGCCCATCGCCATCGGGATGTAGGTGCCATCGGCCTTGATCTTGTCGAGCGCCGCGTAGAATTCGGCGTTCGTCGTCGGCACACTGATGCCAAGCGCGTCGAAGGCGTCCTTGTTGTAGATGAAGCCGTGGATCACCGAGGCCATCGGCACGCAGAAGGTGGCTGCGCCGTCATCGGTCTGCCAGGCGGACTTTGCGACGGGCGAGAAGTTGGCCATCGAGGCAAGGCCCGACAGGTCGGCCAGATGCCCGGCCTGATAGAGCGCGAGCGAGGCGTCGAACGGGCGGCAGGTGATCAGATCGCCCGCAGAACCCGCATCAAGCTTGGAGTTCAGCGCAGCGTTGTATTCCGCCGGCGCGGTCGGGGCGAACACGACCTTGATGCCGGGATTGGCGGCTTCGAACGCCGGGATGATGGTGTCCTGCCAGATGGTAAGGTCGTCGTTGCGCCAGCTTTCGATGGTCAGCGTGACGTCCTGGGCCGAGGCCATGCCACCCAGCAGCGTGCTGGCCAGAAGGGCGAAACGGAAGGTATTGGTCATTGCAGTCTCCCTGTTATGCGGGCTGTGCCCGATTGGTTTTCAGTCGTGTGTCAGAAAGGCCGGGCCAAGATGCCCGCCCGATGCGGCAAGGGCCGCGCGCGCGGCCTTCGGATCGGCCCCCTTGGCAACAAGGATTGCAGGCTTGACGCCACCGCCCGCGCGGGCAAGTGCCGCCGCAGCCGCGTCACGATCGACGCCCGCGATGGCGCCCACTATCCGGGCGGCGCGGTCGGCAAGTTTGGCGTTGTCGGCGATCACGTTGACCATGTAGCCATCATGCACGTGTCCAAGCCGGATGCCTACCAGCACCGACAGCATGTTGAGAGCAACTTTCTGCGCCGTCCCCGCACCCATCCGGGTGGAGCCGGCAACCACCTCTGGCCCGGTGTCGAGAAGCACCGGAATGTTGGCAGCCTTCAGCAGGGGCGAGCCGGGCACATTGGCAACGCCCACCACACTTGCCCCGACGGCCTGCGCGGCGCGCACGATTTCCATCGTGTAGGGTGTCGATCCTGAGGCCGACACACAGATCACCACATCGCCCGCACCGATGCGGGAGGCGGCAAAGTCGGCTTGTGCAAGAGCTGGGTCATCCTCGACCGCGCCGGTCATGTGCAACAGCGCCTGCGCCCCGCCTGCAAACATCATCGGCGTCTGCGGCGGCATGATCCCGAAGGTGCCAGCCAGTTCAAGGCAATCGGCCAGCGCCATGAGGCCGGACGACCCGGCCCCGGCATAGCCCATGCGACCGCCGTTGCGCAGCGCGGTGCCGCAAGCCTCAGCTGCGGCCTCGATCGCTCCGAGGGCCGGGCGCACGGCGTGCAGCGCGGCCTCTTGTGCGGCCAGAAGCCGCGACAGGGCCACGCCAGCCGCGACCGCGTGCAACCCGTGGGACGATGGATGCGGCGCCTCAGTCGGGCGGTCGGCCATGTGATTCCTCCTGCTGCTCATGACAATGCCAAAATAATACCACTTGTAAAGCATCTTCTTCCAAACGGCGTTTGGCGCGGTAAATACACGACTCGCAACATACCACTTTCCAAATGGTATTCTTTTGGTATCGTTACATCGGAGGATTCGGAATGATCTTGTTTCTGGGCATAGACGGCGGCGGTACAGGCTGCCGCGCTGCTGTCGCGGATGCGGCGGGCCGGATCATGGGCGAAGGGAGCGCCGGGCCTGCCAACATTGCCAGCGATCCCGAAGGCGCGCGGCTGAACATTCTTGTTGCAACGCGGGAGGCGCTTGCGGCCGCAGTCGGAAGCGCCTCGGCGGGGGCCGAGGAGGCGCGGCTGGTGGCGGGCTTGGGGTTGGCCGGTGCGAATGCGGCAGGGGCTGCAGGGCGGTTGAAGCTGGCCCTGCCCTTTGCGCGGACGCGGGTCGAAACCGATGCCATCGCTGCGGTGAAGGGCGCCTTGCGGCAGGGCGACGGGATCGTGGCGGCGCTGGGCACGGGATCGGTTTTCGCGCGTCAGGACGGCGGCACGATCCGGCAGATCGGTGGTTGGGGGCTGGCCTTGGGCGACGAGGGCAGCGGTGCGTGGCTGGGCCGGCGCGTGCTGGCCAAGGCGTTGCGCGCGGTTGACGGGTTTGAGCCGATGACACCATTCCTGCAAACGCTGATCGACGATCATGGCGGAGCGGAAGGCGTGGTTGGCTTTTCGCTGGCGGCGCGACCCGCAGATTTCGCGGTGCTGGCACCGCGCATCCTGGGATCGACCGACGCTGCGGCCACGGCTGTGGTGGAGGCGGCGGTCGCGGATGTCGCGGCGGCGATCGACCTGTTGCAGGCCGATGGCCGGGTGCCGGTGGTGTTCATCGGCGGGCTGGGAGCAAGTTACGCCGCGCGGTTTAGCGGGCGCTGGCAGATCACGCCGGCGCTGGGAAGCGCGCTGGACGGGGCGTTGATCCTTGCGCGGGAGGCGGCGTGATGGAGGCCGTGTTTTCGGCAGACGCGCTGACCGGAAGCGGGCCGCTGTACCTGCAACTGCAACGCCGCATCGTCGAGGCGATGAAGGATGGCCGACTGGCCCCCGGCAACAGCCTGCCCGCCGAGCGCGACATCGCCGCGATGACAGGCTTGAGCCGCGTCACCGTGAGGAAGGCGGTCGAGGGGCTGGTGACATCGGGGCAACTGGTGCAGCGGCGCGGGTCGGGCACCTTTGTCGCGGCACGGGTGGAGCGGCTGGAACAGGCGCTGTCGCTGCTGACCTCGTTCACCGAAGACATGGCGCGGCGCGGGAAATCGGTGGAGTCGGTCTGGCTGAGCCGCGCGCTGCATTCCCCCTCGCCCGAAGAGGTGATGGCGCTGGGTCTTGGCGCAGGCGACCGGGTGGCGCGGCTGGAGCGGGTGCGGCGGTCTGACGGGGTGCCGCTGGCAATCGAGCGGGCCTCGCTTTCGGCCGAGGTGGTACCCCGGCCGGAACTAGTGGATGCCTCGCTTTATGCCTTGTTAGAGACGTCTGGCAACCGTCCGGTGCGCGCGGTTCAGCGGATTTCGGCGGCTAATCTTGGCGCGCGGGATGCCGAATTGCTGGGCGTGACGCCCGGCGCCGCAGGCCTGAAGATCGAGCGGATCGGCTATTTGCCCTCGGGCCGGGTGGTGGAGTTCACGAGGTCGCTTTACCGCGGCGATGCCTATGATTTTGCGGTGGAGCTTAAGCTTTCGCCCGACAGTGAAAGGACCAACGGATGACGCAATCGCACATGGCACGCGAGGTGGCCGAGATTCCGCAGGCCGCCGCACGGTTCCTGTCGCACTCGGCTGACGCGGTGGCCCATGCCGCCGCCGCGATGCGGGCCGCAGACCCGGCCCTGCTGGTGACGGTGGCGCGCGGATCGTCGGATCATGCAGCGACCTATCTGAAATATGCGGTCGAACTTCTGGCCGGGGTGCCGGTCGCGTCGGTCGGGCCGTCGATCGCGTCGATCTACCGCCGGCCCCTGAAGCTGGGCAAGGCGGCCTGCATCGGCATTTCGCAGTCGGGCCAAAGCCCCGACATCGTCGAGATGATCCGGGCGGCAGCGGCGGGCGGGGCCTTGACCATCGCGATCACCAACCATGCCGACAGCCCGATGGCGCAGGCCTCGGCAGCGTGCCTGCCGTTGCAGGCAGGGACCGAGCACAGCGTTGCCGCGACCAAGACCTTCGTGACCTCGGTTCTGGCGGGGTTGGCGCTTTTGGCCGAGTGGCAGGAGGATGCGGACTTGCGGGCTGCGGTGGCCGGGGCGCCGGAGGCTTTTGCACAGGCGCTGGCGCTGGACTGGTCGCCGCTGGCGGCGCGGCTGTCGCGGGCGCAGTCGCTGTATGTGCTGGGGCGCGGTCCGGCCTTTGCCATCGCCAGCGAGGCGGCGCTGAAGTTCAAGGAAACCTGCGGGCTACACGCGGAAAGCTTTTCGGCGGCAGAGGTGCTGCACGGCCCTTCGGCCATCGTGCAGGCGCAGTTTCCGGTACTGGCGCTGGGGGTCGCGGACGCGGCCCTGCCGCAGTTGGAGGCGACGGCGGCGCGACTGGCCGCGCAGGGGGCCGATGTGTTCCTGACCGGGGGCGAGGCGGCGGGGGCCGTCAGCCTGCCATCGGTCGGCGGTCTGCACCCGCTGTTGGCGCCCCTGACCCTGAGCGTGGGGTTTTATGCCTTCATCGAGGCTTTGGCGCGGCGGCGTGGCTATGACCCGGACGTGCCGCCGCATCTGCGCAAGGTGACGGAGACCGTATGATGGCGGTTCGGTTCACCGGCGCGGCGGTATTCGACGGCACGCATCTGCATCAGGGGGCGAGCCTGAGGGTGGCGGAGGGTCGGGTTGCAGAAAGCGAGGGGCCAGCCGAGACGGTGATGCTGGCCGGTGGTATCCTTGCGCCGGGGCTGCTGGACCTGCAGGTGAACGGCGGCGGCGGGCGGATGATCGACGCGGCCGCCGATGTGGCGAGGATCCGCGAGGTTTGCGCGGTGCATGCGCGGTTGGGCGCGACGGGCATCCTGCCGACGCTGATCACAGATACCAAGGCTGCCACGCAGGCGGTGATCGCTGCGGGGATTGCCGCCGCGCGTGAGGGAGTGCCGGGGTTTCTTGGATTGCATCTGGAAGGCCCGCATCTGGACCCGCGCCGCAAGGGGGCGCATGACGCCCGGCTGATCCGGCCGATGGATGACGGCGATCTGGCGATGCTGCTGGACGCGGCCCGTGCGCTGCCCTCGCTGATGGTGACGGTGGCGCCGGAGGCGGTGACGCTGGAGCAGATCGCCCGGTTGCGCGCGGCTGGGGTGATCGTGTCGCTTGGCCACAGCGATACCGGCTGCAAGCCCGCGCTTGCGGCGATTGCGGCGGGGGCCGGTTGCGCCACCCACCTTTTCAACGCGATGAGCGGGTTGCAGAACCGCGAGCCCGGGCTGGTTGGGGCTGTCCTGAGCAGTGACATCTTCGCCGGGCTGATTGCGGACGGCATCCATGTCGATCCGGTTGCCATCCGGGTGGCGATGGCGGCCAAGCCGGAGGGCATCTTTCTGGTATCCGACGCAATGGCCGCCGCCGGATCTGACGCGACGGAGTTCACCCTTGGCGGCCGCCGCATCCTGCGCCGCGACGGACGGCTGACGCTGGAGGACGGCACCCTTGCCGGTGCCGACCTGAGCCTACCGCAAGCCCTGAAGGTGATAGTGACCGAGGCCGGCGTTGAGCCTGCTACGGCGCTGGCGATGGCCACCTCGCGGCCCGCCGCGTGTTTGCGGCGGGAGCACGACGTCGGCCATCTGCTGCCCGGCAGGAAGGCCGACATGGTCCATCTGGGCGAGGACTGGTCTTTGCAAGCCGTCTGGCGGGACGGCAGGCGCATCGCCTGAGGCCGTTCACATCCGGCACCACTGAGCCCGAAAAGCCATGCCAAGGCGAACTTTCACGTGACCGGGCACGCCCGTTTGCATTATGCGGAGCCGGGTAAAGTGCAATCAAGGGTTGGTAACGATGGCCGAGAACAGCAGCACCACGCCGGCGACCGCCGGTAACCAGACGCTGACCGGCACCGCGACCACCGATAGCCTTAGCGGTGGTGGCGGCAACGACACAATCATCGGCGGCGCGGGCAACGACGTTCTTTCCGGTGACGCACCGCTGGCCGGACAGTGGCAATACAACGTCTACACGCGCGACTTCACCTCGGCCAGCAACCAGACCCAATTCATCACCTCGGGTGCGCTGGTCGGCACTGGATACGTCGACGATTTTAGCGTTCTGGCGCTGCGCAACACGCTGGGTGGCACCAGCGCGACGACGAACCGCGATGACTTTGGCGTGGTTTATCGGTCAAACGTCGCCATCACCTCGACCGGAAGCTACACGTTCGGCACGACCTCCGATGACGGATCGCGGATCATCATCCGCGACGCGGCCGGAAACATCGTCTTCAACCTGAACAACGATTTCCACCAGGTCGCCACCGCACGGACCGGAACGGTCAGTCTGACGGCTGGCCAGACCTATTCCGTCGAACTTTACTACTGGGAAAATCTTGGCCAAACGGCGTTCAGCGCCACGATAGCCGGCCCCGGAATAACCGGAACAGCCGATCTTGCAACCTCGCCCCTGATCACCACACCTCCGCTTGCCTCGGGTCATGTCGACGGGGCCGACAGCATCCTTGGCGACGCTGGCAACGATACGATCCTCGGTGGAGGCGGCAATGACCGGCTGTTCGGCGGTGCCGATAACGATTTGATTCAAGGTGACGCCGGGGCCGACCGGCTTGAAGGTGGCGATGGCAACGATGTGCTGTCGGGCGGTACCGGCGCTGACACGCTTCTGGGCGACGCCGGCAATGACACCCTGTCGGGCGGCGACGACAACGATCAACTGGATGGCGGCAACGACAATGACCAGCTGAGCGGCGATGCGGGTGACGATATCCTTGTCGGCGGCGCAGGCACGGACACGCTTTTGGGTGGCATTGGCAATGACCAGCTGAGTGGCGGCACCGAAGGTGACAGTTTGTCGGGCGAGGCTGGCGCCGACACCCTGCTGGGCGGCGCCGGCAACGACACGCTGTTCGGCGGCGATGACAATGACCGCCTTGAGGGCGGAACCGAAAACGACCAGCTTGATGGCGGGGCTGGCGCAGACATCCTTCTTGGCGATGCAGGCAACGACACGCTTTTCGGCAACATCGGAAACGACAGTCTGAACGGCGGGCTTGGCAACGACACGCTGCAAGGCGGAGCCGGCGTCGACACTGTGTTCGGCGACAGCGGCAACGATTACATCTTCATGGCCGACGGCGATGCCGCCTTCGGCGAAGTCGTCAACGGCGGCACTGACAGCCTTGGCGATTTCGACACGCTGGACCTTGGCGGCTATGGGTGGTCACGCACCGATATCGTATATGACCCGATGAACAGAGAAAACGGCACGGTCACGTTTTACGATGCGCTTGGCGCTGTGGTCGGCACGCTTGCCTTCACCGATATCGAAAACGTGATCCCCTGCTTTACCCTGGGCACGCTTGTCGACACGCCCGACGGCCCTGTGCCGGTCGAGGATCTGCGGCCCGGCGATCTGGTGCTGACGCGCGACATGGGTCCGCAGCCGGTACGCTGGGTCGGCCGGCGCGATCTGACGCTGGCCGACCTTGTGCTGAATGCGCACCTTCGGCCGGTGATGATCACGGCGGGCGCGCTTGGCCCAGGCATGCCAGACCGCGACACCGCGTTTTCACCGCAGCATCGGATCCTGCTGTCAGGAGCGCGCTGCGAGCTGTATTTCGGCGAGCCCGAACTGCTGGCCCCTGCCATGCATTTCGTCGGCCTGCCTGGCATCCGCCAGCTTCTTGCACCGACCGGCTACGTCCATATCATGTTCGAGACCCATCAGATCGTCCGCACCCACGGGCTGTGGAGCGAAAGCTTCCAGCCCGGCGGCCGCACGCTGTCTGCCCTGGACCGCGCCCAACGCGATGAGCTTATTCAGCTGTTCCCTGACCTTGGCGAACACCAGACCTACCCATCCAGCCGCGCCGCCCTGAAATCATATGAAACCAGGCTCTTGCTGGGGGGCTGATGCACTCCGGCCCCCTGAGCGGATCGCGGCGAAACTGCGACACTTGGCTAAAACCCTAAGTGTTAAGGCCGCCTAAAGCCTGACTTGCTATCCCTTGGTTCGGGTAGTTTTGGGTGTGACGATGGCAGGGCTTGGGAATGCCGCGCCAGTCATCATCAAACGGAAGAAGATCATCAAGGCGGGCGGGCACCACGGTGGGGCGTGGAAAGTGGCCTATGCCGATTTTGTGACCGCCATGATGGCGTTCTTCCTGCTGATGTGGCTGTTGAACGCGACAACGGAAAAACAGCGCAAGGGGATTTCGGATTACTTCAATCCGACGATCCCGGTGAACCGCATTTCGGGCGGTGGCGACGGCGCATTTGGCGGCGATTCCGTGTTTTCCGAACAAACGCTGGCGCATAGCGGAACCGGTGCCACCGCAACCAAAAGCGCCGCATCGGCCACGGCGGCCAACGACGACGGCACCGCTGGCGAAGGCGACGCGCCCTCCGAGCTTAAGGATGTGGAACGCGCGTTGCTGGCTCGGGGTGGCGAAAGCAACACGATGGAGCAGCTTTTGCGCCACGTCATCACCCGCGTCACCGACGAGGGGCTGGTGATCGAGATCTTCGATGTCGAAGGGGCGCCGCTGTTCACCGAGGCCAACGAACCGGAACCGGTGATCCTGGCGATTGCCGACCTGTTGTCAGAGGTGTTGAACCTGACCACGAACGAAATGGCCGTGAACGGCCACATGCGCGCCTATCCGGTGACGCTGGTCGACAACCCGGTCTGGGACATGTCGGCCGCGCGGGCGCAGGCGATGCGGACATATCTGGAAGACGCCGGCATCGCGCCTGATCGGATGCAGCGGGTGTCAGGATTTGCCGACCGCAAACCTGCCACCTCGGACCCGGCGGCAATCCGCAACAACCGGCTGGAAATCATCCTGCTGCGGAGGGACCGGTGACGCGAAACATAAGATTTTAGACGTTAGGCCTATCTTAAGCCGCCAGGTGCAGCTTCGCCTGATCAGGAGTCGAAGCAGCAGAAAGGCGCTTTTCCCATGACAATTTCCTCCTCGCTCAGCGCGGGCGTGGCCGGGTTGAACGCGAATGCGACCCGCCTCGCCTCGATTTCCGACAATATCGCGAACTCCGGCACCTATGGCTACAAGCGGGCCTCGACCGATTTCACCAGCATGGTCATCACCAGCTCGCGCAATGCCGGGTCGTATTCGGCTGGCGGTGTGCGTGCGACAACCACCCGCCTGATCGAAGAGCGGGGCGATCTGGTCGGCACCGGCAACGCGCTGGATATCGCGATCGCCGGGCGCGGCATGTTGCCGGTGATCCAGGACGTGTCGCTGGGCAACGCCACCAGCGACACGGCCCTGTTCATGACCCGCACCGGCAGCTTTCGCACCGATGCCGAAGGTGTGCTGAAGACCGATTCGGGCCTTGTGCTGATGGGCTGGCCCGCCGATGCCGACGGCTCGATCCCGTCGTTGCCGCGGGATACGATGACCGGGCTGGTGCCCATCGTGATCAACACCAACCAGACCGCGGGCGACCCGACGACGGCGATCACACTAGGCGTCAACCTGCCCGCGACCCAGACGGTTGCGGGGTCGACCGCCACGCCGCAGCCGCTTGCGGTGGAATACTTCGGCAACCTCGGCACGTCGGAATCGCTGCAGGTCACGTTCACGCCGATCGTCCCGGCGGCCGGATCGTCGAACCAGTGGACAATGCAGGTGCGCGACTCGGCCTCGGCCAACGCGCTGATCGGTGAATACACCCTGACCTTCGACGATTCGCGCGGCGCCGGGGGCACGCTCGCCTCGGTCGTGGTGGTGTCGGGCGGGGCTTACAACGCCGCCGATGGCACGCTTGACCTGATCGTCGCCGGCGGTCCGATGAGCGTGGGTGTCGGGCGGCTGGGCGATCCGAACGGCCTGACGCAGCTTTCAGACAATTTCGCACCGGTTTCGATCACCAAGAACGGCTCGCCGGTCGGCAACCTGACGAACGTCGAGGTGGACGAGAAGGGTTATGTGAACGCCACCTACGACACCGGCTTCACGCGGCGGCTTTACCAGATTCCGCTGGTCGACGTGCCCAACCCCAACGGACTTCTGTCGATGTCGAACCAGACCTACCAGGTGTCGCCGGAATCGGGGTCGTTCTTCCTTTGGGATGCGGGCAGCGGGCCGACCGGATCGGTGCAAGGCTATTCGCGCGAAGGGTCGAAAACCGACGTGGCTGCGGAACTGACCGCATTGATCCAGACGCAGCGGGCCTATTCTTCGAACGCCAAGGTGATCCAGACGGTGGACGAGATGTTGCAGGAAACCACGAACATCAAGCGCTAGGCCTAGGGCATGAGCATCACCTCAGCCCTGTCGAGCGCCCTGAGCGGCCTCAGCGCCACCTCGCGTCAGGCGGAGGTGCTGTCGTCGAACGTGGCGAACGCGACGACGCCGGGCTATGCCCGACGCGAGGTGCAATTGGGCGCAGCGGTGCTGGCCGGTACCGGGCAGGGCGTGGCCGTGCTGGGCATCAGCCGCGATGTAGACCAGTTCCTGATCAACGAGCGCCGCCTGTCGCAGGCCGGTGACGGCGAGCGCAGCACCACGGCCACCTTCCTTGGCAGGGTCGAAGACGCCATCGGCCTGCCCGAGGAACCGGGGTCGATCCCGGCCCGGATCGCCGCGCTGGAGCGCGCCTTGATCGAGGCGTCTGGCCGACCGGATGTCGATGCCCGGCTGGCCGCGGTTGCCGCGTCGGCACAGTCCCTTGCCGCGGGGCTGAATACAGCCTCGCAGGACATTAAGTCGGCCCGCGCCACCGCCGACCGCGACATCGGCACCGAGGTCGACCGGCTGAATGGCGCACTGGGCCAGATCCATGAGCTGAACACCGAATTGCGCAGCTTTTCCGCCGCCGGTTATGACGTGTCCGCCTTGTTGGATCAGCGCCAGAAACTGATCGACGGGGTCGCCCAGATCGTCCCGCTGCGGGAAATGCCGCGCGGCCCGAACCAGGTGGCCCTTTACACCCTCGGGGGCGTCGCGTTGGTCGATGGCACCGCGGTAGTGCTGGGGTTTACGCCCACCAACACGATCACGCCCGACATGACACAAGCCAGCGGCGCGCTTTCAGGACTGACGGTGAACGGGCGCGCCGTCGATACGGCCGGGATCGGTAGTCCGATCCTTGGCGGCAAACTGGCCGCGTTGTTCGCCATACGCGACGATCTGGCCGTGTCGGCGCAGGGGCGGCTGGACGCGGTGGCCCGCGATCTGGTCGAGCGCTTCTCGCAGAGCGGGCTTGATCCGACGCTTGCCCCCGGCGCACCGGGGCTGTTCACCGACCGGGGCCTTCCTCTGGTGCCGACGGACGAGGTCGGCCTTGCCGGGCGACTGCGGCTGAACGCAGCGGTCGATCCCGCACAGGGCGGTGCACTTTTCCGGCTGCGCGATGGTCTTGGTGCTGTGACGGCAGGCCCGCCCGGCAACGGCAGCCTGCTGGTTGGCCTTGGTCAGGCGCTTTCGGCGGCGCGCCCGCTTGCCTCGCCCGGGTTCATCGCCGGGTCGCGCAGCCTTGCGGGACTGATGGCAGACGTGCTGTCCGACACCGCGACCCGAAGGCTTGGCGCAGACAGTCAGGCCAGCTTCACGGCGGCCCGGCTCTCGGCGCTGTCTGATCTGGAAAGGCAAGACGGCGTCGATACCGATCAGGAGATGCAGATGCTGCTGGTAATCGAAAAGAACTACGCGGCGAACGCCAAGGTGATCCAGACGGTAAGCGACATGATCAACACGCTGATCGGGCTGGGATCATGAACCGCATCAGCATCGGCGACGCCAGCCTGACCTCGATCCTGCAACGGCAGGGCGCCGCGCTGAAGGCCGACATGCAGCGCGCCAGCACCGAGGTGGTGACCGGCCGCCAGACCGACACTGCGGCCGCCGTCCGGGGCGACCTGACCACGCTTGCGGCGCTTGATGCCAGTCTTGGGCGGCTGGCGGCGTATCGGTCAACCGCCGCCGACGCCGGCTTCCTGTCGGGCGCAATGCAGACGACGCTCGCCACACTGACCAGCGTTGCGGGGCCCACCGCGACCTCGCTCCTGAGGGCGGCCAGCATGACCACCCCGTCGCAGGTCAACACCGCCGCCGCCGAAGCCCGGGCGCGGCTGGATACCGCACTTGGGGCGATCAACACGCAGGTGGCCGGACGGTCGGTCCTGTCCGGGGTCGAGACCGGAGTTTCGCCGCTTGGCAGCGCGGAAGAATTGTTGGGCGCGCTGGAGACCGCAGTGACCGGCGCGACCACATCCGATGCCATCGAGACCGCCGTTCGCGGGTGGTTCGCCGACCCGGCAGGCTACGGCACGTTCTACCGGGGCGGGGCGGCACAGGCGCCGGTCCCGATCGCCCCCGGAGAAAGCGCCGATCTGGCCGTGACCGCGCTGGACCCTGCGTTCCGGGATACGCTGGCGGGGCTGGCAATGGCCGCGCTGCTGGATCGGGGGCTGATGAATGCGCAGCCCAGCGCCCGCGTCGATCTGGCGAACCGTGCCGGGTTGATGCTGCAAAACAGCGAGGATGCGCGGGTCGGCCTTGCGGCGCACATCGGCATCGTCGAAGCGCAGATCGAAACCGCCAGCACCCGTAACGGCGCCGAAGACAGCGCGCTCATGATCGCGCGCAGCGGTATTGCCACGGTCGATCCCTACGAGGCTGCCTCGCGCCTTGAGGAACTACAGGCGGCGCTTGAAGCGCTTTACCTCGTCACCTCCCGCGTTTCGCGGCTTAACCTTGCCGAGTATATCCGATGATCCGTCTGATCCTTGCCTTCCTGCTGACCGCCGGCATGGCGGTGGCCGAACCGATCCGCATCAAGGATCTGGTTGAATTCGACGGTGTGCGCGGCAACGACCTTGTGGGCTACGGGCTGGTCGTCGGGCTGAACGGCACCGGCGACGGCATCCGCAACGCGCCCTTTACCGAAGAGATCATGGCCAACCTGCTGGAGCGGCTGGGCGCAAACGTGACGGGCGAGGAGTTCCGGCCAAAGAACGTGGCGGCGGTGTTCGTGACGGCGGCGCTGCCGGCCTTTGCCCGGTCTGGCGCGCGCATCGACGTGACCGTATCAGCCATCGGGGATGCGAAAAGCCTGCTTGGCGGCACACTGATCATGACACCCCTGAACGGGGCCGACGGGCAGATCTATGCCGTGGCGCAAGGCACCATCATCGCCGGTGGCGTGGTGGCAGAGGGCGACGCGGCGCGCGTGGTGCAAGGCGTGCCGACCGCCGGGGTGATCCCTTCGGGCGCGCGGGTGGAACGCGAGGTGGAGTTCGATTTCGCCGGCCTGACCGAATTGCGGATGGCCTTGAAGACCGCAGATTTCACCACCGCCGAACGCATCGAACGCGCGGTCAACGCCGAATTTGGCCGTGGCATCGCCCGTATGCTGGATTCAGGCACCGTCAGCATCGACATTCCGGCCGCAAGAATGCCGTCGCCAGCGCATGTCCTCAGCCGGATCGAGGGCATCATGGTCGAGCCGGAAACGCGGGCCCGGGTCGTGGTCGACCAGCGGTCCGGCACCATCGTCATGGGGCAGGATGTGCGGATCAGCCGGGTCGCGGTGGCGCAGGGCAACCTGACCCTGCGGATCGAGGAAAGCCCGATGGTGGTGCAACCGAACCCGTTCAGCGAGGGCGAGACTGTGGTGGTTCCGCGCACGCGCACCGATATCGGCAAGGGCGGCAGCGGGCTGGCCGAAGTGCAGGGCGGCACCAGTCTGGCAGAAGTGGTGGCCGGACTGAACGCGCTGGGCGTGGCCCCCCACGACATGATCGACATCCTGAAAAGCATCAACGCCGCCGGCGCGCTGCACGCGGAGTTTCTGGTGAACTGAGCGTCAGGCGCGCGGTGGTTGCAGCAGGCCGCGCTGCACTGCCGGGCGGGCAAGGAACCGGTCAAGATAGGCCGGGACATGCTTCAGGTGATCCCAGCCGGCGATGTCGGCGGCCTTGTAGAAATCACGCAAGGTCCGCAACCACGGCCCGATGGCGATGTCGGCAATGGAGTAATCGCCGGCAATCCAGACCTTGTCGGCAAGCGCGCCATCCAGCACCTTCAAAAGCCGTTCCACTTCGGCGCGGTAGCGCTCCTTTGGGCGAGGGTCGCTGATGTCTTTCCCGGCAAAGTAGTGAAAATAGCCAAGCTGGCCGAACATCGGGCCGATGCCACCCATCTGGAACATCAGCCATTGCAGCACCTGCCAGCGGCTGCCCTCGGGCATCAACTTGCCCGACTTTTCGGCGATGTAGATCAGGATCGCCCCGCTTTCAAAAAGCGCCAGCGGCACCCCGCCCGGCCCGTGCGGATCTATGATCGCCGGGATCTTATTGTTCGGATTGAGGCTGAGGAATTCGGGGCTGGTCTGGTCGTTCGTGGCAAAGTTGACGAGGTGGGCATCGTAGGGGAGACCCACCTCCTCCAGCGCGATCGAGACCTTCACGCCATTCGGCGTCGGCAAGGAATAAAGCTGGATCGCGTCCGGATTGCGGGGCGGCCATTTCCGGGTGATCGGATAATCGGCAAGGCTTGGCAAATTGCATTCCTCCAGTGGGATTTGCGGCACGATACGGGAAAATTCCCCGTGCGACAGCGAACTCTGCTGTGCAATAGTCGCCACGGCTATGTGCAGCTACGCAACACACAACATCCGCCGTCCAGGCAGAGAACGAAGGGAACCGTGCAATGCTTAATGAATTCAAGGCGTTCATCGCCAAAGGGAATGTGGTCGACCTTGCGGTCGGTATCATCATCGGTGCGGCCTTTACGGCCATCGTCAACTCGCTCGTCGGCGACCTGATCAATCCGCTGATCGGTCTTTTGACCGGCGGGGTTGATTTCTCCAACCTGTTCATCGACCTTTCCGGCACCAACCCGGCCTCGCTGGCCGTGGCGAAAGAGGCTGGCGCGCCAGTCTTTGCCTACGGCGCGTTCATCACGGCGGTGATCAACTTCCTGATCATCGCATGGGTGGTGTTCCTGCTGGTCAAGGCGGTGAACAAGCTGAAAGAGGCGACCGCACGCAAGGAAGCAGCCGAGGCTGCTGCTGCCGGGCCGACCGAAGTGGACCTCCTGAAAGAAATCCTCGTCCAGCTGAAGAAGTAAGCGCGACACGCCGTTGCCAAGGCCCCCGACAGCATCGGGGGCCTTTTGCGTTCACATCAATGCGCCAGCGCGTCGGCGGCCGAGATTACCGGCAGGCCAAGCGCCGCGCCGACGGCGGCATAAGTCAGCTTGCCCTTGTGGGTATTCAGGCCTGCCAGCAGGTGCCTGTCGTCGGCGCAGGCCTTTTTCCAGCCCTTGTCGGCCAGCGCCAGCAGGAAGGGCATTGTCGCGTTGCCCAAGGCTTGCGTCGAGGTGCGCGCCACCGCGCCGGGCATGTTGGCGACGCAGTAGTGCATGATCCCGTCTACGTCATAGATCGGGTCCTGATGGGTGGTGGCGCGCGACGTCTCGAAGCAGCCACCCTGGTCGATGGCGACGTCAACCAACGCCGCGCCGGGCTTCAGCTCCTTCAGTTGCGCGCGGCTGATCAATTTCGGCGCGGCGGCACCGGGGATCAGCACCGCACCAATGATGAGGTCGGCCTCGCGGGCAAGCGCGATTGTGTTGCCGGCGCTGGCGTAGGCGTTCTTGAAGTCGCGCCCGAACACGTCATCCAGATAGCGCAGGCGGTTGATCGACCGGTCAAGCACGGTGACATCCGCGCCCATCCCG
Source organism: Tabrizicola sp. BL-A-41-H6 (assembly GCF_050632395.1). Taxonomy (GTDB): domain Bacteria; phylum Pseudomonadota; class Alphaproteobacteria; order Rhodobacterales; family Rhodobacteraceae; genus JAUYQR01. Next base: position 460,589 of record NZ_CP192600.1, on the reverse strand, counting down.
GCCGCAACCTTGGCCGCGTGGGTGCCGACGACACCGCCGCCAATGACCAGCACCTTAGCCGGCGACACGCCCGGCACCCCGCCCAGCAGGACGCCGCGCCCGCCGTTGGCTTTTTGCAGCGTCCACGCCCCGACCTGCGGCGCCAGACGGCCCGCAACCTCGGACATCGGCGCCAGAAGCGGCAGGCCGCCACGGTCATCCGTCACCGTCTCGTAGGCGATGGCGGTGACGCCCGAGGCCAGAAGGTCTTTCGTCTGCTCCGGGTCGGGGGCAAGGTGGAGGTAGGTGAACAAGACCTGCCCCTCGCGCAGGCGCTTGCGCTCTACAGCCTGCGGTTCCTTGACCTTGACGATCATGTCGGCGGCGGCGAAGACCTCTTCGGCGGTGCCGACGATCTTTGCACCCGCCGCCTGATAATCGGCGTCAGAAAAGCCCGCGCCGGTGCCGGCGTTGGTTTCGATCATCACGGAATGGCCATGCGCCACCGCTTCGCGCGCGGCATCCGGGGTCATGCCGACGCGGAATTCCTGCGGCTTGATTTCCTTCGGGCAACCGATTTTCATTGCTGTCTCCCTGCGGGCCAAAGCGGCCCTTGTGCGGTCAGTCTTTGCCTGTTTCTTCGCAAATGCTTTGAATTCTGGGTGACGGGTCGGGTTGGATGGCGTAGATTCTGCCGATATTTCCGCATCCAGCCGAAGAAACTTGCACCGAACATGGATCTTGACGCAACCGACCGCCGCATCCTGACAGTCCTGCAAAAGGAAGGGCGGATCACCAATGCCGAACTGTCCGAACAGGTGAACCTGTCGCCATCAGCCTGCCATCGCCGGGTGCAGCGACTGGAGGAGGAGGGGTATATCGCAGGCTATGTTGCGCTGCTGGATGCCCGCAAGATGGGGCGGCTGACCACGGTGTTCGTGGAAATCACCCTGCAAAGTCAGGCCGAAGACCTGCTTGACGCCTTCGAGCGCGAGGTTGCGCGGGTGCCGGATCTGCTGGAGTGCCACCTGATGGCGGGGACGGCGGATTACCTGCTGAAGATCATGGCCGAGGATACCGAGGATTTCGCCCGCATCCACCGCCAGTTCCTGAGCCGACTGCCCGGTGTGCGGCAGATGCAGTCAAGCTTTGCGCTTCGCACGGTGGTGAAAACCACGGCGCTTGCGGTCTGAACGTCACCGGGCTGTTACAAAGTCTTGGCATTCGGCGCTGGCAAACCGGAGATGCCAGATGACCGCCCCTTTTCACGTCCTGTTCCTGTGTACCGGCAATTCGGCGCGGTCGATACTGGCCGAAGCGATCATGAACCGTGAAGGCAAGGGTCGCTTCATCGGCCATTCCGCAGGATCGCGCCCGACCGGGGCGCCGAACCCGTTCGCCCTGTCGCTGTTGCAACGCGAAGGGTTCGACACCAGCTTCGCGCGGTCGAAAAGCTGGGACGAGTTCGCAGCCCCCGGCGCCCCGAAGCTGGATTTCGTGTTCACCGTCTGTGACAGCGCGGCGGCCGAGGAATGCCCCTACTGGCCGGGGCAACCGGTCAGCGCGCATTGGGGTCTGCCAGACCCTGCGGCCGTCGAGGGCAGCGACGCGGCAAAGGCGCTGGCATTCGCAGAGACCTACCGGGCGTTGAACCGCCGCATCCAGGCGTTCGCCGCCCTGCCCATCGCCACGCTGGACGCACTGACCCTGAAGGCGCGGCTGTCCGAGATCGGCCGCACCGAATGACCGCACGCCGCCTTGTGGCCGAGGCCCTTGGCACTGGGCTTCTGGTCACCGCCGTTGTCGGGTCAGGCATCATGGCCGACCGGCTGACGGCGGATGTGGCGCTGGCCCTGTTGGCCAACACCATCGCCACGGCGGCGGCGCTGCTGGTGTTGATCACCATTTTCGCCCCGGTGTCGGGCGCGCATTTCAACCCCGCCGTGACGCTGGTTTTTGCCGTCCGGCGCGAGGTCGCACCGATTCTGGCGCTGGGCTTTGTTGCAGCCCAGATCACTGGCGGCGTGGCAGGAACATTGCTGGCGCACGCGATGTTCGATCTGCCGATCTGGCAGCTATCGACGACCCCGCGCAGCGGCACCGGGCAGTGGATCGCCGAAGGCGTGGCGACCTTTGGGCTGGTGCTGACGATTCTGGGCGCGATCCATGCGCGGGCCAATGTGGCGCTGATGGTCGCGGCCTATATCGCGGCGGCCTATTGGTTCACCGCATCGACCAGCTTTGCCAATCCGGCCGTGTCGTTGGCTAGGGCATTTACCGAGACGTTCGCTGGCATCCGTCCAGTCGATCTGCCCGCCTTCTGGCTGGCACAGATCGCCGGAGCGTCGGTCGCGGCGGCGCTGGCGGGCTGGCTGTTCCGGCCCGCAAAATGAAAAACCCCCGGCCTGAAGGACGGGGGTTGATCGGGCGGGTATCGCTACCCCAGTGTCGCTGACGTCTTAAAGACCGCCTTCACGCTGAAGCTTCTTCCGGGCGAGTTTCCTCGCGCGGCGCACGGCTTCGGCTTGTTCGCGTGCTTTCTTGACGGAGGGCTTCTCGAAATGCTGCTTGAGCTTCATTTCCCGAAACACCCCTTCGCGCTGAAGTTTTTTCTTCAGGGCACGGAGAGCCTGTTCGACGTTGTTATCGCGGACGCTGACCTGCATGTGGTTGTCACCACCTTCCTAGGTTAAAGTTGCACTGACTTGTGCAGGCCCGCGGCCTATATCAAACAAGGGTGGGCTTGTCCACCGCGCGGCAGGACGGAGGCTGACATGACCGAGACGACCCAAAAGGACCGGATTCTGGACGCGGCGCTGGCGCATGTGCCGTTTGACGGCTGGTCGGAAACCACGTTCCGCGCGGCGATTGCCGACTGCGGCGTGCCCGATGCTCTGGCGCGGGCGCTGTATCCACGGGGCGGCGTCGATCTGGCGCTGGCCTACCACGCGCGCGGCGATGCGGAGATGGTGGCACGGCTGGCAGCGATGGACCTGTCTTCGATGCGGTTTCGGGACCGGATCGCGCTGGCGGTGCGGACAAGGCTGGAATTGGCCGACAAGGAGCTGGTGCGTCGGGGCACCACGCTGTTCGCCCTGCCGCAGCACGCGGCCGATGGGGCGCGGGCCTTGTGGGGCACGACCGACAAGATCTGGACGGCGCTGGGCGACACCTCGACCGACCTGAACTGGTATACCAAGCGCGGCACGCTGACGGCGGTTTATGGTGCGACGGTGCTCTATTGGCTGGGCGATGGCAGCCTTGACCATCAGGCCAGCTGGGATTTTCTGTACCGCCGCATCGACCAGGTGATGCAGTTCGAGAAGTTCAAGGCAGGTCTGGCGGAAAATCCGCTTGGCAAGGCACTGAAAAACGGGCCTTTCAAGATTCTGGAAAGGGTTCGTGCGCCAAAAGTGCCGGATGACCTGCCCGGTCGCCACCTGTTCTGAAAGGCCGAAGATGACCCTGTCGCACAGCATGCTCGCCATGGAAATCTCGGCTCCGGGCGGGCCGGATGTTCTGAAACCGGTGTCCGTGCCGGTGCCGGTGCCGCGGCATGGCCAGATCATCATCCGCGTGGCCTATGCCGGGGTGAACCGGCCTGATGCGCTGCAACGGGCCGGGGCCTATGCGCCGCCGCCCAGCGCCTCGCCGCTGCCAGGGCTGGAATGTTCCGGCACGGTGGTGGAGGTCGGGCCGGGCGTCACCCGCTGGCAGATCGGCGACAAGGTGTGCGCACTGCTGCCGGGGGGCGGGTATGCCGAGTATGCGGCGACGCCGGCCGCCCATGCGTTGCCCGTGCCGACAGGCATGTCGATGCGCGATGCCGCCTGTCTGCCGGAAACCTGTTTCACCGTCTGGTCGAACGTGGTGATGCGCGGCGGCCTGACGGCGGGGGAGCGTTTCCTTGTGCATGGCGGCACGTCGGGCATCGGCACCACGGCGATCCAGATTGCCCGCGCGCTGGGCGCACGGGTATTCGCCACCGCCGGAACGGATGAAAAATGCAAGGTCTGCACCGATCTGGGCGCCGAGGTCGCGCTGAACTACCGGAGCGAGGATTTCACCGCCGCCCTGAAGGCCGAAGGCGGGGCGAACCTGATTCTCGACATGGTCGGCGGCGGCTATATCGAGCGGAACATCAAGGCGCTGGCGGATGACGGGCGGCTGGTGCAGATTGCCTTCCTGCAAGGCGCCAAGGCCGAGCTCAACTTTGCCGAAGTGATGATGCGGCGTCTGACGATCACCGGGTCCACGCTGCGCCCGCAGTCAGACCTTGCCAAAGCTCGCATCGCCGCCGAGGTGGAAGCGCATGTCTGGCCAATGCTGGCCAATGGCGCCCTGAAGGTTGTGCACGACAGCGAATACGATCTGAACGATGCTCCGGCAGCACATTGGCGGATCGAGGCGCCCGGCCATGTGGGCAAGATCGTGCTGAAGGTCGAAAACTAGGCAGCGCACGGAATTTTGACCGTTCGGTTCGATTTTGATGCGTTCTTCACTTCAACCGAAGCGCGCCTTTGGTAAAGTTTCCGTCAGGCGGGATTCGGATTTCAGAATGTGACTTCTCGCCGGGCCGAAGTCCCCAGCTTTGTCCCGGCACCGGGTATTGAACGAAACTTGCTTGTCATGCTCCCCATGCATCGTCGTATTTCACAGCCAGCGATCCCGCCGACTTTTCCTAGCGCACCGCCTCCAGCACCGCATCTTTCAGCGTGCAGTCGCGGATCACGTCCGCCCCGCAACGCCGGGGGTCAAGATCGGGCGTCAGGCAGATGCGCACTTCCTGGATCAGACCGTCGCTGCAAGTGACGGTGACCTGATCGCGCGTCATGCCGGGGTTCGCTTCCAGAAACGCCGATTCGATCACTGATGCGGGCAGGGTCAAATCCTTGGACACGCGGCCGAAAAGCGGGGGAACGGCGATACTTTCGAAGGCTTGGCGCGCGGTGGCGAAGTAATCGGGCGCGGCAACTCCGGCGCAGCGGCCGTGCTTTTTCCACTGGTAGAAGGCAAGCCCTGACCCGCCCATGATATCGGCCATCGCCGCGGTTTCGGCGCGGGTGGGGTCACGCTGGGCCGTGCGGCACCACGACGGCCAGCCATCTTCATATTGCGGCCAAAGCCCGTGCAGCACGAACGTCAGCCCGCGCCCCGGATCGCATTGCGGATCGTCGCGCGCGTCGCCTTCAAGTTCGCACCAAGCCGACGACCACGACAGCGACATGACATAATAGTCGAAGTCGCCCGCCCGCTCGCCGTCGGCAAGGGCTGGTCCGGCCCACAACGCCGCTACGAGGGCCAACAGCATCCGCCGCATTTTCGCTTCCCCTTTTTTGGCGAAGGCCCTATATGGGCGGTGAATTCCCTGAAAACGTGGAACTCGCGGGCCAGCGCCCGCCGCCGTTTTCCCGGCCCGGGAGAGATTTGTAAAGGAGAGATCCGATGTCGAAGCCGCTTATGGCCAAAGCCACTGCCGTCTGGCTGGTGGACAACACGACCCTCAGCTTTGCCCAGATCGCCGATTTCTGCGGGATGCACGAGCTTGAGGTGCAGGGCATTGCGGACGGTGACGTGGCCGGTGGCGTCAAGGGTTTCGACCCGATCGCCAACAACCAGCTTGACCCGATCGAGATCGAGCGTGCGCAGAAAGATCCGATCTACCGCATGAAGCTGAAGTTCAACGCTGCCGCCGTGGGCGAGGAAAAGCGTCGCGGGCCGCGCTATACGCCCTTGTCCAAGCGTCAGGACCGCCCCGCCGCGATCCTGTGGCTGGTGAAGTTCCACCCAGAGCTGTCCGATGGTGCCATCGGCAAGCTGGTGGGCACCACCAAACCCACCATCCAGTCGATCCGCGAACGCAGCCACTGGAACATCTCGAACATCACGCCGATCGACCCGGTGGCGCTTGGGCTTTGCCGCCAGTCGGAACTGGACGCCGCCGTGCAGGCCGCGGCCCGCAAGAAGGCGTCCGAAGGTTCGGTGATGTCGGATGACGAGCGCCGCAAACTGGTGTCGACCGAACAGTCGCTGGGCATGTCACCGGAACCGAAGATGCCGGAGCCGCTGTCGGGGCTGGAAGTCTTTGGCGACGACGACAAGGACGCGAACACCGATTTCTCGGACGCCGAAAGCTTCTTCAACCTGCCGCAGGGTGATGATGACGAGGATGACGAAGACGATCAGCCCAGCCGCCGCTAAGACGCGCAGCGCTGAAACGACAAAACCCCGGTCTTGCGACCGGGGTTTTTCTTTGGCGTGGCAGGGTCAGTCTTGATCGGTCTTGCCAACCACCGGCGCGTCGTTCCGGCTGCGCCAGAGCGAGTAAATCACGCCCGCGGCAAGGATCGCGAAGGTGATACCAAGCGACAGGTTGGCAGGAAACTTCTCCAGCCCCAGCGCATCGGCGACGAAAATCTTCGAGCCGATGAACACCAAAAGCAGGGCCAGCGCATATTTCAGGTAGTGGAAGCGGTGCAGCACGGCGGCCAGCGCGAAGTAAAGCGCACGCAGACCAAGGATCGCGAAGATGTTCGAGGTGTAGACGATGAACGGGTCGGTGGTGATCGCAAACACCGCAGGCACCGAATCTACCGCGAACACGAGGTCGGCAATTTCAACCAGCACCAGCGCGAGGAACAGCGGCGTGGCGAACCAGACAGCCTTGCCCTTGGCATCCTGCTCTTTCACCCAGAACGCGTTGCCGTGCAGCTTTTCCGTCACGTTCATGCGGCGCTTCATGAACTTCAGCACCGGGTTCTGCGAGATGTCGGTTTCCTTGTCATCGGTGAACATCATCTTGATGCCGGTGAAGATCAGGAACACTGCGAAGATGTAGAGAACCCAAGAATACTGCGCCACCAGAGTCGCCCCGAGGCCGATCATGATGCCGCGCAGCACGATCACGCCAAGGATGCCCCAGAACAGTACGCGGTGCTGATACATGCGGGGGATGGCGAAATAGGTGAAGATCAGCGCGATGACGAACACGTTGTCGAGCGCGAGCGTCTTTTCCACGACGAAGGCGGTCAGATACAGCTTCGATTCCTCGAACCCGATCTGCCACCAGACAAAGCCTGAAAAGCCGACGCCCAGCGCGATATACAGCGCCGAAAGCCGCAGGCTTTCGTTCACGCCAATCTCGTGGTCTTTCTTGTTCAGAACGCCAAGGTCGAAGACCAAGAGCGCAATGACGATGCCGACGAACAGCAGCCACATCCAGACGGGCTTGCTGAGAAAGTCGATGTAGAGGAAGTCCATTCCAATGTCCCTTTTCATACCACAAGACACAGGACGACAGCTGGAAGGATTCAAAGACCGGGCTGCCATCGAGTGTTCCTCGATGCGGTCCGACATCACGCAGGGCTAATGCCCGACGCCAGAGGGGCCCGGTCCGCTTGCAAAAGATGGACAACGAAATCATGAAATCAAGGGCCGAACCAAAGCTTCTTCGGGCCGGTGTGATCGTCTTGCCGCGCGGCCCTTTACCTCGGTGACGCGGCACCCTATTCGGCGAAGGAGCGATCCAGCGAAGAGAGGTCAGACATGCGCACGATTTCCGAAAGCCGGGCCTTCGGAGGCGTTCAGGGCGTCTACACCCACCCGTCCAGCACCTGTGGCGGCGAAATGACCTTTGGCCTGTTCCTGCCAGAACAGGCCGAGGAGGGGCCGGTGCCGCTGTTGTGGTTTCTGTCGGGGCTGACCTGCACGCATGAAAACGCGATGATGAAGGCCGGTGCGCAACGCTGGGCGTCCGAGATGGGGCTGGCGGTCGTCTATCCCGACACCAGCCCGCGCGGCGAAGGCGTGGCCAACCACGAGGCCTTCGATCTGGGTCAGGGTGCGGGGTTTTACGTCAACGCCACGCAAAAGCCCTGGGCGCGGCATTTCCGCATGTGGGATTACGTGACCGAGGAACTGCCGCGCCTGCTGTTCAACGCCTTCCCGGTTGCCGAGGCTGCGCAGGCAATCACCGGCCATTCAATGGGCGGCCACGGTGCCCTTACCATCGCGATGAGCTTTCCCGGGCGCTTTCGGTCAGTCTCGGCCTTCGCGCCGATCTGCAACCCTACGGCCAGCGACTGGGGGCGTCCGCAGTTTCTTGCCTATCTTGGCGCGGACGAGTCCACATGGGCGGCGCATGATGCGACAACCCTGATGCGCAAGCGGGGCTTTGACGGGCCGATGCTGGTGGATCAGGGCACGGCGGACCAGTTTCTGGACAAGCTGCGCCCCGAGGCGCTGGCCGAGGCGATGGTCACGACCCGCCAAGGTGGCACGTTCAGGATGCAAAAGGGCTATGACCACAGCTATTTCTTCGTCTCGACGTTCATGGAAGAGCATGTCGCTTTCCACGCTGCGGCGCTGCACGCTTGAGGTTGCGGTGGTGATGGCATTGGCCGCCCCTGCTGCAGCCGGACAGGCTGAGGCGACGCTGTCGGCGATCAATGGGGCGCGGGCGCAGGCCGGGTGTCCGGCGCTGGTGCTGAACCCGCAACTGAACGCGGCGGCCAGAAGCCATGCCCGCGCTATGGCCGAGCAGGATTTCTTTGGCCATGCCGGGCGCGACGGCAGCCGTCTTGGCAGCCGTATCAAGCGGCAGGGTTACAGCTATCGCTCGGCGGCGGAAAACATCGCGGCGGGGCAATCGTCGGTGACGCAGGTGGTGCGGGGCTGGCTGCAAAGCGCGGGGCACAGGCGCAACATCCTGAACTGCGGGATGCGCGAGACGGGGATCGCGGTGGTCTACGAGGCGGATGATCGGCCACTCAGGGGTAGTCGGTATCCGTTGCGATACTACTGGGTGCAGGTCTTTGCCGCGCCATGAGTGACCGGCGCATCTATATTGACGCCGACGCCTGCCCGGTGAAAGCCGAGGCGGAGCGGGTGGCGACGCGGCTTGGCGTGCGGATGGTGCTGGTTTCGAACGGGGGCATAAGGCCGTCGCAGAACCCGCTGGTCGAAAGCGTGTTCGTGGCCGCCGGGCCGGACGAGGCCGACAAGTGGATCGCCGAGGCTTGCGGGCCGGGTGATGTGGTGGTGACGGGAGATATCCCTCTGGCCGCGAAATGCGTGGCGGCGGGGGCGCGGGTCGTGAAGCACAATGGCGAGGAATTGACCGCCGTGAATGTGGGGATGGCCTTGGCAACGCGGGACCTGATGGCGGACCTGCGGTCGGCTGATCCGTTCCGGCAAGGTGGCGGAAAGATGTTTTCAAAGGCCGACCGAAGCCGGTTTCTGGATGTGCTGGACCGGGTGCTGCGAGCCGGGCGGGGGTAGTGTCCCACCGTGGGACACTTGTCTGTCCGTAACAAAAACAACGGCTTGGCGAGACGCCTTTACGGTTTGTTAACTATTTTTCAGGATCGCCGCCCGATGTCGCGGCCAGAACAGACGGCCCTCGCGCGGCGCGGTCATCTGGCGGCATGGCACGCAATCCGGCCCTTTCGGGCATCCTGTTCGCCGCTGGCGGAACCATCATCTTTTCGGTCAACGACGTTGCGATCAAGTTCCTGTCGGGCGGCTATGCGCTGCATCAGGTGATCTTGATCCGCGCCTTTGTGGCGATGACCTTCATCCTTTGCTTCATCGGCTTCAGCGGCACCGGATTTCGTCAGTTGCGCACCCGACGGCCAAGGACGCACCTTCTGCGCGTGGCGATTGTGATGGTGTCAAATGTCACCTTCTTTCTTGGGCTGGCTGCGTTGCCCTTGGCCGATGCGGTGGCGGTGGCCTTTGTCAGTCCGATTGCGATCACCGTGCTGTCGGTGCTGTTCTTGAAGGAAACCGTCGGCCCGCGTCGCTGGGCGGCGGTGATCCTTGGCATGATCGGGGTCATCATCATGCTGCGCCCCGGTGCCGGGGTGATCCAGCCGGCAGCGATCATGGTGCTGTGTTCGGCCATCCTTTACGCCGCCGGAAACCTGCTGGCGCGGCAGATGGGCAGCACCGAAAGCGCCATGACCCTGGGGTTCTTCGTGCAGGCGGGGTTCATCATCGTCAGCGTGGCAATGGGGCTTTGGGTCGGTGACGGGCATCTGGCGACGGAAGACCCGATCTGGGCGTTCCTGTTTCGGCCGTGGATCTGGCCGCCGATTGGCGATTGGCCGATCTTTCTTGCCACCGGGCTTGCGGTGGGCATTGGCGGCATGATGGTGACGCAAGCCTACCGCACCGCCGAGGCGGGGCTGGTCGCACCCTTCGAATATGTGGGCATGCCTGCCGCCATCGTCTGGGGCGCCGTGGTTTTCGGCACCTTTCCTGACCTGACCGCCTGGGTGGGGATTGCGCTGATCTGCGGATCGGGCCTCTATACGCTGTGGCGGGAAACGGCGCGCAAGAAGGAAGCCCATGCAGCCTGAGGCAGTAATCTTCGACATCGGCAACGTGCTGACCCGCTGGCAGCCCGAAGCGTTCTATGACCGGGTGATCGGCAAAGAGCGGCGCCGTGCGTTGTTCACCGAGGTCGACCTGCACGCGATGAACGAGATCGTGGACGCGGGCGGCCTCTTTCGCGAAACGATCTATGACTGGGCTGATCGGCACCCCGATTGGGCGCCCGAAGTTCGCATGTGGTATGACCGCTGGATCGAGCTTGCGAGCCCGCGTATCGAAGGCTCGATCGCGCTTTTGCGCGCGCTGCGGGGAAAAGGCGTGCCGGTGTTCAGCCTGACCAACTTTGGCAGCTATTCCTACGAGGAAGCGCGGGGAAAGCTGGAATTCCTGAACGAGTTCGACCGGGAGTATGTGTCGGGCCGGATGGGGGTGACAAAGCCCGACCCGCGCATCTATGCGATGGTCGAAGAGGACTGCGGGTTGGCGGCTGACCGGCTTTTGTTCACCGATGACAAGGCCGACAACATCACCGCAGCGGCGCGGCGTGGCTGGCGCACGCATCAATTTGAAAGCTGGCAGGGCTGGGCGGCGCGACTGGTCGCCGAAGGTCTGCTGACGTCAGGGGAGGCAGGGCTATGACCGTCGAGATGATTCCGTTCGCCGCCGAAGCGCATATGACCTGGGCCGGGATGACGGCGGCACTGGAGGCGGGGCATCGCCTGCCGCGCGCCGACATTGCCGACCTCTTGGTCTACCGGGGCGCGGACACGCTGTTGGACCGGGGCGCGTGGATCGACGGCTTGGGTGCCTTGGTCAAGATCGGCACCATCGTTCCGGGCAACGCAGCCCGCGGCAAGCCAACGATCAACGGCATCGTCAACCTCTTTGACGATACGACCGGAGAGTTGACGGCGCTGCTGGATTTCCACCTTGTGACCAAGTGGAAAACCGCCGGCGACAGCCTGCTTTCCGCCTCGCGGCTGGCGCGCAAGGACAGTCGCAACATCCTGCTGGTGGGCGCGGGAACCGTGGCGCGCAACATGGTGGATGCCTATTCAAGCATCTTTCCAGATGCCCGCTTTACCGTCTGGAGCCGCACCCGCGCCACGGCCGAGGCGATGGGCCTGCCGGTGGCAGATGATCTGGAGGCTGCGGTCAAGGCGGCCGACATCATCTGCACCGCCACACTGACGGAAACCCCGCTGATCAAGGGCGCATGGCTGCAACCGGGCCAGCACCTTGACCTGATCGGGGCCTATAAACCGTCGATGCGCGAGGTCGACGACGCCGCGATGGCGCGGGCGCGGGTGTTCGTGGACAGCCGCGCGACGACGATCCACCACATTGGCGAGCTGATAGACCCGCTGAAATCGGGCGCCATCACCGAAGCCGACGTGATCGCTGATTTCTATGACGACCCAGCGCTGTTCTCGCGCCGCTCGGACGACGAGATCACCATCGCCAAGAACGGCGGCGGCGCGCATCTGGACCTGATGACCGCGACCTACATCGCGCAATGCTGGGCGGCAAAGGGCCGGTAAAGGGCGCTGCGCGCACCGGTCACACCAGAAGGCGGCGGTCGGTGACGGGCAAGTGTCGCACCGTCTGGGCGTCGATCCCGCGACCGAACGGCCTTGGCTCCAGCCGCACGGTTTCGCCGTGGAAATCGGCCAGCTTCTGCGCGGCATCTGGGCTGCCCGAAACGATGGCCTGCATCCGCGAATTTCCCGGTAGTGGCTACTGCGGGCATGAACGCCTCTTGCGAAATTCAGCCGGCGCCGACAACGGCATATCTGATCTTGGTGGTCCTATGGGTTGAGGCAGCGTACCCGTCAGGCCGCTTTGGCCGGTTTCTTGCCCATGATGATCATGCCAAGAATGTCATCATCGGTCACCTCGTTGACGTTCACCGTGCCGACAAGCTGGCCGTTCTTCATCACGCAGGCGCGGTCGCACAGCTTCATGACGTTGTGGATGTCATGCTCGATCAGGAAGATGCCCAGACCTTGTGCCTTCAATTCCTGGATCAGTTCCGCCACCATCTGCGTCTCGTGCGGCCCAAGGGCTGCGGTGGGTTCGTCCATGATCAGTATCTTGGCGTTGAAGTAGACCGCCCGCGCGATGGCGACCGACTGGCGCTGGCCGCCGGAAAGCGCCGAGACCGGCACGTTGAACTTGCGGAAGTTCGGGTTCAGCCGCGCCATGATCTTGCGCGTCTCGGCCTCCATCTTTGCGTCGTTCATCAGGCCGTTCGCCATGATCTCGCGCCCGAGAAACAGGTTCGATGCGGCGTCGAGGTTATCGGCCAAAGCCAGCGTCTGGTAGATCGTTTCGATGTTCTGTGCGCGGGCGTCACGCGGATTGTTGATCTCGACCTCTTTGCCGTTGATCAGGATCTGCCCGCTGTCGGCCTTGTAGGCACCGGACAGGCACTTGATCAGCGTCGATTTGCCCGCACCGTTGTGGCCCAGAAGGCCGACCACCTCGCCCGGGTAAAGATCGACGGTCACATGGTCGACCGCCTTGATGCCGCCGAAGGCGATCGAGATGTCGCGCAGCTCGACCAGAGGGGTTTGTGCGGTGTTGCTCATTTCGTCAGCCCCATGCGCTTGCGATAGATGATGTCGACCCAGACGGCGATGATCAGGACAAGCCCGACGACGACGTTCTGGAACGGCGTGTCCACCCCGACCATCGCCATGCCCGATTGCAGCGACTGCATGATCAGCGCACCAAGGACCGCGCCGTAAATCGTGCCAACGCCGCCAGCCAGAGCGGTGCCGCCGATGACAGCCGCCGCGATGACGCGCAGTTCTTCCAGCATCCCGATATCATTGCCGTGGCTTTGCAGGCGGGCCTGGGCTACCAGCGCAGCCAGACCACAAAGAAACCCCATCAGCGCAAAGATCTTGACCGTCAGCGCGCGGGTGTTGATGCCGGAAAGTTCCGCAGCATCGGGGTTGCCGCCCATCGCAAAGATGTAGCGGCCAAGGCGCGTCTTGCGTGCGGTGATCGTCATGCCCACCGCGACGACGATCAGGATGATCACCGAAATCGGCAGGCCGTGCATGGCGGTGAAGCCTTCGGGCATCACCTCGCCCCGCGCTTCGAACAGGCGCTTCAGCTTGGCTTCCGGCACCGGATAGCGCGAGAGCCAGGTCACGAAGAGCATGATCGCACCCACGACCATCGCCATCATCACACCCTCGGCCCATGCCGGTTTCACGATGAAGCCGTGGCTTTGCTTGTTGCGGCGGGCCGACAGCAGGCCCGCGGCTGCGGCGACCGAGGCTGCTACACCAAGCACCATGCTGACCGGCGCACCCAGCACGCCTTCGGTGCCGCCGAACATCAGAAGATGCGGGTCCGTCAGCGAAACGGACTGGCCGTTGGTGGTGTACCAGTTGATGTTGCGCCAGACGAATAGCCCGCCCAGAGTGACGATGAACGACGGGATGCGCTGGTAGCCGACCAGCCAGCCGGTGATCGCGCCCATGCCCGTGCCGACCGCAAAGCCCAGCAGGATGGTGACAACCAGAATGACCGGGCTGCCGTACTCCAGCCCCATCAGCGAGGGCAGCCAGGTAGCCTGGCTCATCGCCATGACGGCGGAACACATGGCCAGCATCGACCCGACCGACAGGTCGATCTGGCGCGCGACGATCACGAAGACCATCCCGCAGGCCATGATGGCGACAGGCACCGCCTGCACCGATATGTTGAAAACGTTGCGCGGGCTGACAAAAGTGCCGCCCGTCCAGATGGTGAAGACCAGCGCAATCGCGGCAAAGGCGACCAGCATCCCCAGAAGCCGGACGTCAAGTTCCAGCGTGTCGATGATGCCACGCTTTGGCGCGGGTGCAGTGGAAACCTGCCCGGTGTCTGTCATGTCGATCCCTCCTCCCCTCGGGGCGCCACCAGGGCGTCCCGTCCGCATCTTGCGGCGTCCCGGTGACCGGGGCGCCGCGTGTTTCAGGCCTTCGGCTTACTTGCAGACGGCGACGTCACCGGTGACGCCAGCGCAAAGCACGTCCTTGGTGATCCAGCCAGCGTCCAGAACCACGTTCAGGTTGTCCTTGGTGATCGGAACCGGCTTCAGGAACACCGAGGTCAGTTCCTTGCCGCCCGGCGAGGTGAACTTGCCCGCACCTTCGACCGCATCCATCGCGGTGCCGCTGGCCAAAGCGACGGCGATCTCGCCGGCGGCCTTGCCAAGCGCACGGCTGTCTTTCCACACCGAAACGGTCTGGGTGCCAAGCGCCACACGGTTCAGCGCGGCCATGTCGCCGTCCTGACCCGAGACCGGGATACCGGCCATGCCCTGCGCGGTCAGCGCCGCAACCACGCCACCGGCGGTGCCGTCGTTCGAGGCGACCACGGCATCCACGCCATTGTCCGTCTCGGTCAGGATCTGCTCCATGTTCTTCTGGGCGTTGGCGGGCTGCCAGTCTTCGGTATAGGCCTCGCCGACGATGGTGATGTCACCGGCGTCGATCGCCGCTTGCAGCACTTCCTGCTGACCGCCGCGCAGGAAATCTGCGTTCGGGTCAACGGGCGAGCCCTTGATCATCACGTAGCGGCCCTTGGGCATCGCCTCCAGAACGGCGCGGGCCTGCATCCGGCCAACCTCGACGTTGTCGAAGGTCAGGTAGAAGGCGCGCGGATCGTCGATCATGCGGTCATAGCCGACAACCGGGATACCGGCGTCCTGTGCGGCATCAAGGGCCGGGCCGATCGAGGCGCTGTCTTGCGCCAGGATGATCAGCGCCGAGCAGCCCTGGGTGATCATGCCTTCGATGTCGGCAAGCTGCTTGGTGGCCGAGGTCTGCGCGTCGGCCGAGATGTATTCGGCACCGGCAGCATCCAGCGCGCCCTTGATGGCGGCTTCGTCGGTCTTCCAGCGCTCTTCGCGGAAGTTCGACCAGCTGACGCACACTTTCATGTCAGCCGCCGAAACGGCCGAGGTCAGGCTCGCAACCGCGACGGATGCGAGCAGAAGGGTCTTGTTCATTCGTATTCCTCCCTTGGAATCACCGGCAGTCTGGCCGGATGGCGACTGTCGCCTGCGGATATCAAATGCCGTTCGCATTATTTTGTCAATTTTTGTTTTTGACAATTTTTCTTGCAACGCACATTTCATTGCCACTCAAGCCGTGGGCAGCAGCGCGCCGACGTATTCAAGGCTGGCCCGCAGGCGCGACATCAGATCGGGGTCGTTCTGCACGGCCGGACTGAACGGTTCCATCGACACGAAACCCGTATAGCCCGCGGCGAAAAGCTGGCGCAGTTGCGCGACGTTGCCGACCCGGTCGTCGATGAAGATCAGCCCGCGATCAGGCTCGGTCAGGTCGGAGGGGCCAAGGTCGGGGCGCGAGATGCCAGACATGTGCGCCAGGCCGATCCGTTCGGGAAAAAGCTGCGTGTCGCCGCAGCGGAAGAACTGGAACGTGTCGTAGCAAAGCTGATAGGCGTCCCAACCGTCGATATCGGTCACCGCAGCCACGGCCATGTCCTGCCGTTTCATAGTGGACCCCTTCATGCCCAGGGGTTCGACATAGCCGGTCACGCCGTGCGCTTGCAGGATCGAGCGCAACTGGCGCAGGCCGTCGCGGAGGTTCCGTTCGGCCTCGGCGTCTGTCCAGCCGTGGTCTTCGTTGTGGACCGGGCAGAGCACGACACCGGGCGCACCAAGGGCGGCGGCGTAGGCGATGATCGCCTTGGCCTCGGTCGCGCGGTCGGGCGTCCAGTCGTTGAAGCGTTGAAGTGCGTTGACCGAGGCGACGGAAAGCCCCGCTGCCTCCAGCTTGGCCCGCACGTCCGACGCGGGTGTGCCGTCGGCAAATTCGCGTCCCTCGATATCGTTGCGGATTTCGACCGCATGTACCCCCGCCGCCATCGCAAGCTGAATGAACTCATCCAGAGGCATTTGCGGCGCGCAGGTGCGGTTGAGGGCAAAGCGGATCGTCATGGCATGGGCTTTCTGTTCGGTGTGTCAGGTGTAAAGACCGGGGCGGGTGGCAAGGGAAAGCGTCACCTTCGATCCGGCCTGCAATGCGGTGACGACCTGTTCAGCAACAGCCGTTGCAACATAACCGTCCCAGGCCGAGGCGCCGACAGGCACCCCAGAGGCGACCGATTGCACCCATGCCCGCATCTGGATGCGGTAGGCATCGGCAAAGCGCGGCACCCAGTTGGCGGGAAAGCCGTGCCCGTGCTGGCGCGCACGGTTGGTCAGGGTGACGGTGGGCGCGGCCATTTCCACCGTGCCGTCGCGCCCGACAAGCTGGGCGTGGACGTGGTAGCCGTAGGCCGCGTTCATGAAAACCTCGGTCGAGACGATCTCGCCCTTGTCTGTCTCCATCGTGATCAACAGGGGGTCGCCCCCCGGTGCGGCATTGACGGTGGCCGTGGCAAGGTCAGACCCCAGAAGCCAGCGGCTGATGTCGATTTCGTGGACGAAGGAATTGGTCACCGCCATCGGGCCGGTGAACCAGTCCGGTGCTGCGGCGTTGCGGTGGATGTTGTGCAGCAGGACCGGCGCGCCAATGCCGCCTGCCAGAAAGACCGCCAGCATTTCGGAATATGCCGGATCAAAACGGCGCATGTAGCCGATCTGCAAAAGGCGAGTGCCGCCCGCCACTTCGGCATCCACGATCCGCAGCGCCTCGGCAGCCGTAGCTGCCAGCGGCTTTTCGCACAGCGCGGGCTTTCGCTGGGCGATGCAGGCAAGGGCCAGCCCGGCGTGGGTGGCATCGGGCGAGGCGATGACCACCGCCTCGACCTCTGGTGCCGCGATCAGGGCCATCGGATCGGCAAACACCTG
Organism: Tabrizicola sp. BL-A-41-H6; assembly: GCF_050632395.1. Taxonomy (GTDB): domain Bacteria; phylum Pseudomonadota; class Alphaproteobacteria; order Rhodobacterales; family Rhodobacteraceae; genus JAUYQR01. Next base: position 443,452 of record NZ_CP192600.1, on the reverse strand, counting down.
CGCCCCGGCTGCCAGTGCCTGCGCCCGACCGGCATCGGCATCGCAGACCGCCACGACATGCGCGCCGCCCGTTTCCTCGCGCAAAAGGCGCAAATGTTCCGCCCCCATCACGCCAAGACCGATGACCCCGACCGCCAGTGTCATTTTACGTCGATCCAGCGCCCTTCGCGGCTGCTGGTCTGGATGGTTTCCACCAGCGTCTGGATGCGCAGGCCCTTGCGGAAGTTGAAGGGTTCCGGTGCCTTGCCGGCGATGGCGTTGATGTAGCCCGCAACTTCGATGGCCTTCAGGTCATTGAACCCGATCTGGTGACCTGCCGCGACGCAGAACAGGCCGTAAGGCGCGTGGTCGGGGCTGGCCTCGATCCGCCGGAACCCCTGACGGCCCTTGGCATCGGCAGTCGAGAAGAAGTTGATGACGTTGAAATGTTCCTGGCTGAAGGCCAAGGCGCCCTTGGTGCCGTAAACCTCGAAGTCGTGCTGCATCTTGCGGCCGGTGGCGATCCAGTTGCCTTCGATGCTGCCGGTGGCGCCATTGTCAAAGCGCAGGAAGGCGCGGCCGACGTCATCGACCGTCACAGCCTTGCGCCCGCCACGCCCGTCCGGACGCTCGGCGATCATGGTCACAAGGTCGCCCATGACGCGAGTGATCGGGCCAACCAGAAACTCGGCCGTTGCCAGCGCGTGGCTGCCGATGTCGGCCAAGGCGCCACCGCCTGCGGGATCGTGGCGGAAGGTGTAGCTGCCCGAAGGGTCGGCCATGTAATCTTCGCAGTGGATGCCGCGATAGCCGCGAATCTCGCCCAACTCGCCCCCGGCGATCATGTCGCGGGCAAGGGCCAGCATCGGGTTGCAGAGGTAGTTGAAGCCGACTTGCGTCTTCACGCCCTTGGCCTCGGCGGCCAGCGTCATGTCAAGCGCATCGGCGGCCAGCGGGGCCAGCGGCTTTTCGCAATAGACGTGCTTTCCGGCGGCAATCGCGGTCAGCGACATTTCCTTGTGCAGCGCGTTGGGCGCGGTGATCGACACAAGGTCGATCTCGGGGTTGGCCATGATGGTGCGCCAATCGGCGGTGGCATGGGCAAAGCCAAGCGTCTGGCGCGCACGCTCTGCCGCCTCGGGCGTGATGTCTGCCACGGTGTGGAGTTCAAGGTCGAACGGCAGATCGAACACGCGGGGGGCCGAGGTAAAGCCGAAGACATGGGCCTTGCCCATGAAGCCCGTGCCGATCAGGCCGATGCGCAGTTTGGGTTTGGTCATTTCACAAGTTCCTTCGTGCCGCGTGTGGCAGGGGCATTGACGACAAGCGCCGGATCAAGCCGTCCGGCAAAGAAATCGAGCACGTTCTGCACCGAGGCGACGGCCATGCGTTCGGCAGCCTCGGCAGTCAGCCCCGCCGTGTGGGGGGTCAGGACCACTTGATCGAAGCCCAGCAGCGGATGGTCAGGGCCGGGCGGTTCGACATCGAAGACATCAAGCGCTGCGGCAGCGATCTGACCGGACCGCAGTGCATCGGCCAAGGCCGCTTCATCGACGATCCCGCCCCGCGCGGTGTTCACGATGATCGCGCCCCGCTTCATCAACGCCAGTTCCGGCACGCCGATGACCGGTTTTTCGGCCTTCGGGACATGGACCGAGACGAAGTCGGCCTCGGCCAAGGCTGCGGCAAGATCATTCGCGCAGGCGATGTTTCCTTCGGGCCAGCCCTTGCTGGCAAGATAGGGATCATGCGCCGAGATCTTCATGCCGAACGCGGCAGCCATCGTCGCAAGATGCCGCCCGATCCGGCCATAGCCGATGATGAGAAGGCGTTTGCCCGACACCTCGCCCTGCTCCAGCTTGTTGCGCCAGCCCCACGGCCCGTTTCGCACGGCGCGGTCGGACCGGATCAACTGCTTGGCGCAGGCAAGGATCTGCATCATCGCGTGTTCGGCCACCGACACCGAATTCACATCGCCCACGATGCACAGGGGAATGCCGCGCGCGTTCAGGGCCGCCACATCCACCGCGTCATATCCGACCCCGTGGCGCGACACGATTTGCAGCCGTTCCGCCTTGGCCACGCTGGCGGCCGTCATCGGCTGGGTGCGGATCACCATGCCGTCGGCTCGCGAAAGATGGGTCTGGTAGGAGGCCTCAGAGATTTCCTCGACATGGGTGTAGGTCACGCCCGCCGTGCCGTCGAGAAGGGCAAGCCCCGCCGGATGCAGCTTACCGGCGATCAGGATATGCGGCATCAGTAACCCCCCTTTTCCGTCTTTCCGGCAACGCCTTCGGTGAGTTTGCGAAACCCCGCAACGGCGGCCCCGGCGGCGGCGGCAAGGAAGCGGCTGTCGCCACCCACCGTCGTCATGTTGAAACCCCAGCCGATGGCGCGCGCGGCATAATCCGGCGTGCCGCAGTGAAGGGCGGCGCGGATGCCGTTCTTCTTGCAGGCAGCTACGATGGTTTGCAGGGCGGCGATCATCTCGGGCTCTTCGCGGTCGAAACCGGGGGCAAGGCGACCTTGGGTCAAGGACAGGGTCAGGTCGGCGGGGCCGACATAGATCCCATCGAGACCGGGTGTTGCGGCGATGGCGTCAAGGTTCGCCATGCCCTCGGCGGTTTCGATCATGGCGAAGGCGAGGATGTTGTCATTCGCCTCGGTCGCGTAGTTGGCCCCGGCGGCGAAGGACACGCGGGTCGGGCCAAAGCTGCGCTGGCCAAGCGGGGGATAGCGCAGATAGCTGACAAAGCGCGCGGCTTCCTCGGCCGAATTGACCATCGGGCAGATGATCCCGTAGGCCCCCGCATCCAGCGCCTTCATGATGATGCCGGGTTCGTTCCACGGCACGCGGGCCATCAGCGTGGCGCCGGACGCCCGCATCGCCTGAAACATCGGCAGGAGGGCGCTATAGTCCAGCGCGCCGTGCTGCATGTCGATCGTCACGCTGTCAAACCCCTGCGCCGCCATGATCTCGGCGGTGAAAGGGTTGCCGATGCTGCACCAACCGTTGATGGTGGGGCGGCCTTCGGCCCAGATCGCCTTCAGCTTGTTCGGGATCATGCCCACACCATCTGGCTGGATTTCACGTCAAGGTAATCGCGGATGCCTTCGATGCCACCCTCGCGGCCCATGCCGGAATGGTTGGTGCCGCCGAACGGCGCCTCACTTGCCGCCATCGCGAAGGAGTTGATGCCGACCATGCCCGCCTTCAGCGCGGCAACCGTGCGGCGCGCGCGGGCGGGGCTGGTGGTGAAGGCATAGGCCGACAGGCCCATGTCGCAGGCATTGGCGCGGGCCAGCACCTCGTCCTCGGTGCCAAAACGGGTGATCGCGGCGATGGGGCCGAAGTTTTCCTCGGCCATCACGGCCATATCGTCGGTGCAGCCGGTCAACACCGTCGGCGCAAAGAAATGCCCGGCGTTAAAGCCGGCGGGGCGCGCGCCGCCCGTGACAAGCGTTGCCCCTGCAGCGACGGCCCCGGCGACGATCTTTTCCATTTCGGCCAGACGGCCGGCGTTGATCAAGGGCCCCATCGCCACCGAAGGGTCCAGCCCGTCGCCCAACTTGATCGCCTGAGCCCGCTTCACGAAGCCGTCGACAAAGGCGTCGTGCAGGCTGTCGTGCACATAGAACCGGTCGCCCGTCACGCACACCTGGCCTGCGTTGGCAAACTTTGTCGGAACGGCCACGTTCAGCGCGGCCTCAAGATCGGCGTCGTCGTAGATGATGACCGGGGCATTGCCGCCAAGCTCCATCGACACCTTCTTGAGGGTGTCGGCGGCGTCGCGGATCATCTGCTGGCCGACGCGGGTGGACCCGGTGAGCGACACCTTCCGCACCGATTTTGCTGCCATCAAGGGTGTGTAGGTGGCCGCGGTGGGCCCGATAACCAGGTTGACTGCGCCGGCGGGCAGGGAACCCGCGCGGACGCAGTCAACCATCACCATCGCCACGCCCGGCGTCTGAGACGACGGGCGAACGATGATGGAACAGCCCGCCGCAAGGGCGGGAGCGACTTTGCGCGCGATCAGGGCCGCAGGGAAATTCCAGGCGGTGAAGGCAGCGACGATGCCGACGGGTTCGTGATGCACCTCGAACCGGCCACCGGGGACGCGGGACTCAACGATCCGGCCGTAGATCCGGCGCGCCTCTTCGGCATACCAACGGAACTGGTCGATGCTGAGCGTCCATTCCCGGCCCGACTGCGCGATGGGCTTGCCGGTTTCAAGACTGATCATCCGCGCGGCTTCATCGGTGCGGCGCAGCATCTCGTCCGCGATCCGGTGCATCGCATCGGCCCGGTCAAAGCCGGAGGTCGCGGCCCATGCCTTGAGGCCCGAGGCTGCGGCGGCAAGGGCAGCTTCAGTATCGGCGAGCGATGCCACCGGGCAATCGCCAAGCGATTGTTCGGTGACGGGGCTGAACACGGGTGCGGTGGCGCTGGTGACACTGGCGCGCCACTCACCGGCGATGAAAAGTCCGAAACGGGCATACATCATGCAAACTCCTTCACGGCCACGACACGGCCCTCGGCAATGGATTTCAGCGCCGCCTCGGCCAGCACCAGCGCCAGCCGCCCATCCTCGAACCCGACCGAGGGGGCACGGCCCGCCTCAACGGCATCGACAAACTCGGATATCTCGGCATCGAAGGCCTCGCGGTAGCGTTCAATGAAGAAGTTCAGCAGCGGCTCGGCGCGGTCGGTGAAATCGGCGGTGTGCAGCGTCATTTCATGTGCCCGGCGGTTTTCCGAAAGCGCCATGCCCTTGGTGCCCAGCGCTTCGACCCGCTGGTCATAGCCATAGACCGCTTGGCGTGAGTTGGTGATGATCGCCTGCTTGCCGCTGGCGGTCTTCAGAACCACGGTCACGGTGTCGTAATCGCCCAGCTTGTCCATCAGCGCCGGATCAACGAGGCGGGACCCGGTGGCGAACACGGTTGTCACCTCCTCGCCCAGAATGAAGCGCGCCATATCAAGATCGTGGATCGTCATGTCGCGCAGGATACCGCCCGACACGGCTGTGTAAGCGGGCGGCGGCATCCCGGGATCGCGCGAGATGATGACGACCTGATGCAGGTCACCGATGACGCCCGCCTCGATGGCGCGGCGCACGGCGGCGTGGCCGGGATCGAAGCGGCGCACGAAGCCAAGCTGGATTGCAACCTTGGAGCCTGCAATGGTCTTTGCGCAACGGTTCACGCGCTCAAGGCTGAGGTCGATGGGCTTTTCGCACAGGACAGGCTTGCCCGCCGCGACGGCCAGTTCCAGAAGGTCGGCATGGGTATCGGTCGCGGTGGCGATCAGGACGGCATCGACGTCCGCTGACCCAAAGACGGCCTCGGCGGACGCAAACACCGCAGCGCCTGTCCGGGCCGCAACTGCCTGCGCTGCCGGGGCATGGATGTCGAAAACCCCCGCAAGCGTCGCCCGTGGGTGGGCAGCGATGTTTGCGGCGTGCATAACGCCAATGCGCCCGCAGCCGAGCACGGCGATCCGGATCATGGTTTTCCTCCCGATTCAGTCTTGCAACAGTCATTGCAATATTCATTGCTAAAAACACCTATTGTCAACACGCAATGCGCGATATTATGGTCGCGGGCAAGAATGAGGGAGGAGAGGTCTATGGAACACTCGACGATTCGCCTGACCATGGCGCAGGCGGTGGTGCGCTGGCTGACAGCGCAGTTCACGGAAATCGACGGTCAGCGGGTGCCGCTGTTCGCGGGTGTCTTCGGCATCTTCGGCCACGGCAACGTCACCTGCCTGTCCGAGGCGCTGGAGGCGGTGCAGGACCAGCTTCCCACGTGGCGCGGCCAGAACGAACAGTCGATGGCACTGGCCGCCATCGGCTTTGCCAAGGCCAAACGCCGCCGCCAGATCATGATCGCGACCTCGTCCATTGGGCCGGGTGCATTGAACATGGTGACGGCGGCGGGCACCGCGCACGCCAACCGCCTGCCGGTGCTGCTGATTGCGGGCGACACCTTCAACACCCGCCTGCCTGACCCGGTGCTGCAGCAGGTGGAGCACTTCAACAACCCGACCGTCACGGTGAACGACGCGTTCAAATCGGTGACGCGCTACTGGGACCGGATCACCCATCCGGCGCAGATCCTGCAATCGCTGCCGCAAGCGGTGGCCGCGATGCTTGATCCGGCCGATTGCGGGCCGGCCTTCATCGGGCTGCCGCAGGATACGCAGGAACTGGCCTTCGACTATCCGGTCGTGTTCTTTGAACCCCATCTCTGGACCATTCCGCGCCCCCGGCCCGACCGCCGCACCGTGGCCGAAGCGGCAGCGCTGCTGAAGACAGCGAAGAAGCCGCTGATCATTTCGGGCGGTGGCGTGCGCTATTCGGGCGCAGAAGTTGCCCTGTCGAAATTCGCGGCTGAACGCGGCATTCCGGTGGTTGAAACCATCGCCGGCAAGGGCGCGCTGACGCATCACCACCCGGTTCATGCCGGACCCATCGGCATCATCGGCTCTACCTCGGCCAACGCGCTGGCGGCAGAGGCGGATGTGATCCTTTCGATCGGCACCCGCCTGCAGGATTTCACCACCGGATCCTGGACCGCCTTTGCCAAGGACGCGCGCTTCATCTCGATCAACGCGGCGCGGTTCGACGCGATAAAGCACCGTGCGCTGGCCGTTGTCGGCGATGCGCTGGAGGGGATCGACGAACTGGACACGGCCCTTGGCGCGTGGAAGGCGCCGGCAGGGCACCTGCCCCATGCCAAGGCGCTGTTTCAAGAGTGGGACGCGCTGCTGGATGACCACCAGACCCCGACCAACGCGCCGATCCCGACCTATGCCCAAGTCGTCAACGTGGTGAACGCCGCTGCGGGCGAGAAGGACACACTGATCGCCGCAGCAGGCGGCATTCCGGGCGAGGTGGCCAAGGGCTGGCGCGTCAAGGCGCCGAACACCTTTGACCTGGAGTTCGGATTTTCCTGCATGGGCTATGAAATTGCCGCCGGTTGGGGGTGTGCGATGGCGCAGGACGGCCCCGGCGCGGTTGGCGGCACGCCCATCGTCATGTTGGGCGACGGCACTTACATGATGATGAACTCTGACATCTATTCGACCGTGCTTTCCGGCCACAAGATGATCGTCATCGTCTGCGACAACGGCGGTTATGCCGTGATCTCGCGCCTGCAGCAGTTCAAGGGGGTGCCGGGCTTCAACAACCTTCTGAAGGACTGCCGCATCAAGAACCGCGAGGCGCCGCTGCACGTCGATTTCGCCAAACATGCCGAATCGATGGGGGCCGCGGCGCGCCATTGCGAAAGCCTTGCCGATCTGCAAGCGGCGATGGAATGGGCGCAGGGCAACGACCGCACCACCGTCATTTCCATCGTGACCGATGCCCATGCCTGGGTGCCGGGCGATGCCGATTGGGATGTGGGCGTGCCGGAAATCTCGGACCGTGAAAGCGTGCAGAAGGCCCGCACCCATCAGGAAGAAATCCGCGCAAAACAGCGCGTTGGAGTGTAAGGACAAATGAAGGCAAGACTTGGCATCGCCCCGATTGCGTGGTGGAACGACGATCTCGCGGAACTTTCCGATGACGTGAGCCTGGAGGAATGTCTGCGTCAGGCTTCGGTCGCGGGCTTTACCGGGATGGAAACCGGACGCCGCTTTCCGATGGACATGGCCGAACTTGGCCCGATCCTGTCAAAGTTTGGCATCTCGGTCTGCGGCGGCTGGTTTTCCGGCCTGCTCTTGGACGGCGACATCGAGGTTGAGAAAGACCGGATCGCGCAGCAGATGGCGTTCTTCAAGGCGGCCAAGGCCCCATGCATCGTCTACGGCGAAACCGCGCGGTCGGTGCAGGGGGTGAAATCCGCGCCTCTCGCCACCAAGCCAAAGCTGACCGAGGCCGAAACCGCCGCCTATGGCCGCAAGATCAGCGACTTCGCCGATTGGTGCGCGGCCAACGGCATGCCGATCAGCTATCATCACCACATGGCCGCCGCGATCGAGACCGAAGGGGAGCTTGACCTGTTCATGAAGCACTCGACCGTGCCCTTGCTGTTTGACGCAGGCCACATGGCTTTTGCCGGCGGCGACAACCTGCGCGTCATCGACAATCACTGGAAGCGGATCACCCATGTCCACACCAAGGACATCCGCCGCGCCGTGGTGGATGGGCTGGACCGCAGCCGCGAGTCCTTCCTTGATGCCGTGGTGAAGGGGGCCTTCACCGTTCCCGGCGACGGGTCGCTGGATTTCGAGGCGATCGTCAAGGCGTTGGCGAGCAAGGGCTATGAGGGTTGGTTCGTGGTCGAGGCAGAGCAGGACCCGAAGGTTTCGCCACCTTTGGCAATGGCGATCAAGGGCCACAAGGAACTGATGCGCGTCATGGCAGCCGCAGGATACGAGGTGGTGCAATGACCGCGTTCTCCGGCAACCGCATGGATGGCAAGATCTGCGTCGTTACCGGGGCGACGCAGGGCCTTGGCCTAGCCATCGCCCGTCGCCTTGCGGCGGCGGGTGCGGCGGGCATCGTCATCACCGGCCGCAACGCCGAACGCGGTGCGCAAGCCGCCCGTGACATTGCCGAAACCCACGGCATCTGGGCGCATTTCCTGCAAGCCGACTTTGCCCGCGTGGAAGACTGCAGGATGGTCATCGCGGAAACCGACCGTCTGTTCGGGCGCATCGACGTGCTGGTGAACGCAGGCGCGTCGACCGCGCGCGGAACCATCGTCGACACCACGCCCGAAACCTTCGACGAACTTTTCTCGACCAACGTGCGCGGCCCCTACTTCCTGATGCAGGAGGCGATAAAGCTGATGATCGCAAAGGGCATCGAAGGCGCCATCTGCAACATCGGCTCGATCTCGGCACTGGCCGGGCAGCCCTTCATCAACGCCTATTGCGCCAGCAAGGGAGCGCTGACGACGCTTACCGCCAACACCGCGTTTTCGGTCATGGCCAACCGCATCCGCGTGAACCAGTTGAACGTCGGCTGGATGGCGTCAGACCACGAGCGCGAGATCCAGGAACAGGGCGGCGATCCCGACTGGGAAGCAAAGGCCGCGGCCAGCCTGCCCTTCGGTCGCCTTGTCGACCCGGCCGAGGCGGCGCGGGCGGTGAACTTTCTGTTGTCGGACGATGCGGGGCTGATGACCGGCGCCATCGTGAACTTCGACCAGTCGGTCTGGGGTGCCGTGGCAACGGGAATGCCGGTTCCCGAAGGCCCGATGCGACTGCCACAGTAACCAGCGATGGGCGCGGGTAAACCGCGCCCTTTCGCCTCACGGCCCGGTCACCACCGGAATGCGCGGATCGCTGCTGTTCTTTTGCAGGCGCGACGCCAGCGCCACGCACAAGGCCTGCGCCAGACACATCGGGGCGGCAAGCGAGCGTGAGAAGGTGTATTCATGCTCTGGCACGGCGAACAGGATCTTGGCCATCTTGGCATAGGGCGACAGCGTGCTGTCGGTGATCGCGACAATGGGAACACCGCGCCCGGCGGTTTCTTCGGCCACGTTCACCACCTCGGTTGCATAAAAGCGGAACGACACGACGAACAGCATGTCAGTCGGCCGCGCCACCTTGGCCATATGCGTCGCCAGCCCGCCGCTTGCATCCAAAAGCACGGTGCGCTTGCCGAGCATGGTCAGCACGTAGCGCAGCAGTTCCACCACCGGGGCCGACCGAAGCTGCCCGATCAGATAGATTGTATCGGCGGCCTCCATCAATGCCGCCGCCTCAGCAAGCTGGCCCGCATCCATATTGGCCAGCAAATCTTGCAACGACGCGACATCCCTCGTCACCAGATCGGCAAGAAAGCCCATCTCGCCTTCACGTACGCCGCCCAGTTCGGCCTCCAGCGCCCGTACCCGCGCATCGAACCCCGGCGCGGCCGTGGAGAGACGGCGCTGAAACACCGCCTGAAGTTCCTTGAACCCCTTGTAGCCCAGCGACTGCGCATACCGCACAAAGCTTGACGCATGGATCCCGCATTTCTGCCCGATCGCATTGACCGACAGCACCGCCACGTCATTCGGGTTCTGAGTGAGGTAAAGCGCGATCCGCTGGTAGGATTTGCTCATGTCCTCATACCGGTCGTGGATCAGCTTGATCAGGTCTTCGTAGCTTTCAGGCGGGCGGTATGAGGCCATGTTTCACATCCAGGCTTGTGGCAAGAAATATAGTCCACTGCCCGTCAGTCGACCATCCGCAGCAAAATTTGTCAAACGCATTGCAATGCACCATTCTATGCATTGCGCTCGTTTGCAGGCGTCAGCCCCGCGCGGGCCGCCGCAACAGCAGCGCCAGCGGCATGGCCGCAAGCGAGACCCACATCATCAGATAAAAGTCGTCCACATACGACACCATCGCCGCCTGCACGTTGACCAGCCCGTCCATCATCTGCAGCGCCGCCGCGTTGCCCGCGACCGCACCGGGGCTGATCTGCCCCAGAAGCGGATTGAACGGCTGGATGAAGGCGCCAAGTTCCGCGTGGTTGGTCTGCATGTTGCGCGTCAGCGCCGCCGTCACCAGCGAAATGCCGATGGACGATCCGATGTTGCGCACAAGGCTGAACAGGCTTGTCGCGTCGGCGCGAAAACGCGGCTCCAGCGTGGCGAACGCGATGGTGGAAAGCGGCACGAACACCAGCCCCAGCCCCAAGCCTTGCACGACCCCGCTGCGGATCACGGGCCATGCGTCCATCTGCGGCGTAAAGCCCGTCATCTCCCACAGCGACAGCGCGGTCAGCGACAGGCCCGCCAGCACCAGCATCCGCGGGTCCACCTTGCGCACCAGCCGCCCGACCAGCAGCATGGAGATCATCGTCCCCACCCCGCGCGGGGCCATGACCCAGCCCGTCGTGATGATCGGATAGCCAAGGATGCGCGACAACATCGGCGGCAACAGCGCAAGGCTGGCCAAGAGGATGATCCCCACCACGAAGATGAAGATGAGGCCGATGCGGAAGTTCCGGTCGCGAAACATCTGCGGTTCAAGGAAAGGATGCTGCTTGTGGAGGATGTGCACCACGAACATCCAGAACCCCGAGATCGAGATGAAAAGGTAAAGCCACGTTTCCGCGGCCGAGAACCAGTCCACTTCCCCGCCACGGTCCAGCATCAACTGCAGCGACCCGATCGCCAGCGACAACAGCGCGAAACCCGCCATGTCAAAGCTGCGCCGCTTGCGCGGCACCCGTGGCAGAAAGGCAAGGCAGCCCAGCAGCGCCGCCGCGCCCACAGGCAGGTTGATCAGGAAGACCCAGCGCCAGTTGTAGCTTTCGGTCAGCCAGCCGCCCAGCGTCGGCCCGATGATGGGGCCGACCATGATCCCCGCGCCCCACATCGCCATCGCCTGTCCCGCCTTCTCGCGCGGGTTGATGTCCAGCAGAAACGTCTGCGACAGCGGCACGATAGCCGCACCGAACACGCCCTGCAGCAGCCGGAAGGCCACCATAGACGGCAGGCTCCACGCGATGCCGCAGGCCAGCGAGGTGGCGACGAAGCCGACGATGGAGATCAGGAACAGCTCGCGCTTGCCTAAGCGGTCGGCCAGCCAGCCGGTGACCGGCGTCATGATCGCAGACGCCACGATGTAGCTGGTCAGCACCCAGGTGATCGTGTCCTGCGAGGCGCCAAGGTCGCCGGTCATCGAGGGCAGCGCCACGTTTGCGATGGTGGTGTCCAAGACCTGCATGATCGTGGCAAGCATGATCGACAGGGTGATCAACCCGCGATGCTTGACCTCTACCGCAGGGGCGGAAACCGCCCCCAGTGGCGCGGCGGGCGGGCTTTCGGGAATGTCGGACATGGTGCGATCACTCGGCCGCGGCCAGTCGCGGCGCCGCCTGTCCCGAGGTGTCCACTGTCACCTCGGCGCTGACGCCCGAGGCAAGACTGGCCACCGCCGCAGGATCGTCCAGCCGGATGCGCACCGGCACGCGCTGGGTGACCTTCACCCAGTTGCCGGTCGCGTTCTGCGCGGGCAGAAGCGAGAATTCAGCGCCTGTTCCGGCCCCGATCGCCTCTATCCGTCCGGTGAAGTATTGTCCCGGTGCGGCGTCGAAGAGGATTTCGGCGGGCTGTCCTGTCACAAGATCGGCCAGTTGCGTTTCCTTGAAATTGGCGTCCACCCAGGCCTCGCCGGTTTCCACCAACGCAAAGACCGGCTGGCCTGCGGACAGCATGACCCCCGGCCGGAACGATGCGGCCTGATAGATCACCCCATCAGCGGGGGCCGTGACCTTGGTCAGCGAAAGGTTGTAACGCGCGCGGTCCAGTTCGGCCAAGGCGGCGCGGACGGCGGGATGGTCGTCGGTTGCGGCGTCAGGATCGCCCCCCAGCGCGGCGCGGGCGGCATCCGCCGTCAGCCGCGCGACATCGGCGCGTTCCCTGGACTGGCGGCTGGCATGGCGGAATTCTTCGAGCTTGCTGCTCGACGAGACGCCCTTGTCCGACAGCGCCTCTTGCCGCTTCAGTTCGTCGGCCTGATAGCCGGCGTCATCGGCGGCAAGGGCTGCCTGCGCCTCGGCCTGCGCATGGTTTGCCTTGAGCTGCGCCACCTGCAAACGCGCGGCGGTCACGGCGACTTCGGCCTGCGCCACGGCCAGCGCATAGGGTTCGGGATCAACCTGAAACAGCAGGTCACCGGCCGAGACGGTCTGCAGTTCCTGCACGTTGACGGAAACCACGCGCCCGCCGACCGTCGGCGCCACGGCGATGCGCGGCTGGTGAAGGTTGGCGTTTTCCGTGCTTTCGGACCCACCGCCAGAAACCCACCAGCCGCCGCCGCCCAGCGCCAGCAGCAGCGGGACGGACAGCATCAGCGCGGTCTTGCTGCGCATCGAGCGCGCCTTGGGCGCGGGGGCCATCGGAACGGCGGGCGTGCCAGCGGCGGCAGCCTTGGCATCGGCGGGGGTATGGGCGTTCATTTCACGGTCTCGGGGATTGGTGCGGGCGCATCTGCCGCCTGCAGGTTTTCGGTAATTTTCTGAAGCGTGGCATGAAGCACACGCCGTTCCTCATCGTCCAGACCAGCAAGGGCCTCGTCATAAAGCACTTCGGCAATGGCGCGGACGGTCGGCGCGACCTCGCGTGCCTTGTCGGTGGCCACCACGATACGGGCGCGGCGGTCTTCCGGATGCGCCTCGCGCCGCAGCCAGCCTTGCTGTTCCATGCGGTCGATGAGGCGCGACACGCTGATCGGCTCCACGCCTACCAAGCCTGCAAGAGCCGCCTGCGTCATGGGCCCTTCGCGCAGAAGCTGGCCAAGCAGCCGCCACTGTGCGGCGGACAGGCCATAGGCGGCGGTCCGATGTTCGAACCTGGCCCAGAACCTGCGCCCGATATCCTGAAAAAGCGTGCCGAGTCGGTCGATGCGATAAGTCATAAGCCTACTTATTATAAGCATGGCATGGTTACAACGGGCCTGAACAGGATTTTTCATGTGACGGGCCCAGACGGCATCACAAGACCTTGAGGCCCGCCCTGCTGCCGGTTTTGTTGACGGGCAGTTAAGCTAACCCGGCCCTCTTTTCGAACTCGACCGGGCTGAGGTAGCCGATGGTCGAGTGCCTGCGAACCGTGTTGTAGAACCTTTCGATGTAGTCGAACACATCTGCCCTGGCGGCATCGCGCGTCCGGTAGATCTTCTTGCCGATCCTTTCCGTCTTGAGCGACGAGAAGAAGCTCTCCATGGCCGCATTGTCCCAGACATTGCCGGACCGGCTCATCGAGCATTGCACGCCGTTGTCGGCCATGAGTTTCTGGAACTGCTCGCTGGTGTATTGGCTGCCCTGATCGGAATGATGCAGGAGCGCGTCCGGCTTGCCGCGCCGCCAGATGGCCATGACGAGGGCGTCGGTGACGAGTTTAGCGGTCATCTCTGCCTTCATCGACCAGCCGACCACGCGCCGAGAGAACAGGTCGATGACCGTCGCAACGTAGAGCCAGCCCTCGGCGGTCCAGACATAGGTGAAGTCCGCGATCCACTTCTGGTTCGGGCGATCAGCATGGAACGCACGATCCAGAACGTTCGAGGCAGCCACTGTCAGGCGCTGCCCCTCGTCCTTCGGCAATCCGCGCCGACGCGGCCGTGCCCTGAGCGCTTGGGCCTGCATCAGGCGTTCGATGCGATGCAAGCCGCAGTCGACGCCCTCGGCCAGAACATCGCGCCAGACACGCCGGGCTCCATAAGTGCGGGCGCTGGCGATGAAGCTCGCCCGCACCTTCGCGCCGGTCTCTTCGTCTTCCCGGCTGCGCCTCGACGGAGCGCGGCCAAGCCAGGCATGGAAACCTGACCGTGACACATCCAGCGCGTCACACAGCCAACTCACCGGCCAGATGTGGCGGTGCTTCGCGACGAAAGCAAACCTCATGTCACTTCCCTCGCGAAGTAGGCGTCGCCAGTGGTTTCTCGAACCAATGGCGCAACCACTGGCAACCCTTTTTTAGGATGTCGCGCTCTGCCTTGAGTTTGGCGACCTCTCTGCGCAGCCGATCAATCTCCAGCCGCTCAGGCTTCATCTGCCCGTGACCCGGAAACGCCTGCGAGGGATCCGTCTCCAGCTCCCGCACCCACTTCCGCAGAACATTCGCATGAACCCCCAGATCGCGTGACGCCTGAGCCGACGTCACCCCTCGATCCCTCACCAACTTCACCGCCTCAAGCTTGAACTCGCGGCTGAACTTCCGTCTCTCCATGGAAAACTCCGATCCCGTTGAAACACCCTATCTCGGTGTCCACAAAACCGGCAGCAGGCCAGCAGGAGCGAAATCGGATAGTCGCGCTTGCCGGATTGCGGTGGCCATTCTGACCGGTCGGGCATCGTTTCTGCACGGCCTAGCCTCCGTTCCATCGCACCCGTTCCCGCCGAGGTTGCGAGCCATAGTTGAACCGGCACGGGTCGGAAGGCAAAGACATCACGACCGGCCAGTTCAACCGTTTCAAGCCTTAGCCGCCGAGCTTTTCCACAACGGCTTTGCCCGGCTCGACGATCAAGGTGGATACCGCCGGGGCCGCATCGCTGCGGACCAAGTCGTTGGTCGGTGCGCCATCCGTGATGAAGGCGTTGATATCGGTCGCTACCCCCTCGAATGCCGCCCACTGCACGTTGTGGCCGATATCACTTTCCTGAACCCCCGAAGCCGGTAGAGGCAGCACGCCATATTGCTTCCAGTAGATAGGCTGGCCATGCCGTTCCGCGGCAACCGTCAGCGCGGCCATGATGGCGTCCTGGTCTGAGGCGAGGAAGATGCTGTCCTGCGTCCCCCAGATCACCAGTGTAGGCACCGTCAGATCCTTCAGCCGTTCGGTATTGTCCTGCGCCAAAAGGGCCTTGGTCGCCCCAATCCAAGTTCCCAGCTTAACGCTCGCCGTCTCGGGCAGATAAGGCACCAGAAACGCAGGGTCCGCCGCAGGATCGACGACCCAGTTCACCGAAAGCCACGAGGCCACTTCAGGATCCGCATCCAGCGGCGTCAGGTCATAGAAATCGGCCGGATAGGTTTTTCCTTTGGCCTCAAGCGCCTTGCGCCAAGATCCTTCGATCGGCTCCTTCAGCACGTAATCTGCCAGCGCCACATTGCCGACGCCGCTCGCGGCTGTTGCGTCAAGGATGGCATGGCTGACCATCGCGGGGTTGGTCAGAGCGACTTCCTGCACAATGAACGAGCCGAGCGAATGGCCCGCAAGAGCAGCCTTGTCGATACCCTTGGCCTGAAGAAAGGCCACGATGTCAGCCGCAAAATCCGCCGGGCGAAAACAAGCCTCTGGTGCGGTGGCACAGGATGCAGGGTCGGGCATGCTGCTCTGCCCATGCCCTCGCAGATCCACTGCCATTATGTGCAGAGCTGGGTTGATTGCGTTCAGGCTGTCCATCGTAGTGCTCCAAGACCGGACGTTGTCCGTCAGCCCGTGGATCAGAACCACAGCCGGCCCGTCCTGAGGCCCGACCTCGATGTAGCTCATCGTGATGCCCGTGGTCAGCGCCACCGTGCAGCGAGGCCCGGCCACACTGGTGCATGCCTCCTCGGCCGAAACTAGACCGGAACCGGCAAACAGCGCTGCCAGTGCAGCGGATATCAATCTCGACCGACGCATCATAATCTCTCTCCTGATTTGCTCAGTGGTGGGGCGAACGCTAGACAGCGGGCCCGAACCTGTAAACCGGATGTAACGGGCCTGCGCCGAAAGACGGTCAACACCCGCACCCGGTTCGACGGGAAGATCACGGGCGGGCCTGCTGTGCCACGACCAATTCCGCAACCGGGGCTCCGGGCGCGGCTACGTCCAGACGCACCTTCACAGGGCCGATCAACAGATCAATCGAAGCAATTGCAACCGGCGTGTCTACCGCCTGCACTGCCCCCAATGGGGCGGCAAACTCTGCCCCGACAAACATCGGAACGACCAACTTGCCTTGCCGTGCGAACGTCCGCCAAGAGGACAGGTGCTTGGCCTGCATACCATGCCGGTGTGCCACCTCGTTCACCGTGACGCCGCGCACCAGCGTCTCGGCCGCGATCCGGCCCTTCGCTTCATCCGACCATCGCCGCTTGGCTGCCGGAGCCGCTAGCAGCTCCACGAACCCAACGGCTTCCAAACTGCGCTCCTGATGGACGCCCCCCGACGCCTCCCGAGCAAATCTCCATACAGCGCCGCATTGCAGCTTACGGGTTGAGCAGGAAGGTGGGCTCAGAACAGCGCTTATGCAGAGAACGAGGGGTGTGTGAAGTCCTATGGGCCGGGAGGTTGCAAATGCCACGAATGGTCATCGTCATCAGGAAGTTGGCGACGCAGTCCTCCAGCGCCATTTCGCCACATGACGGGCATCGTCTCATAAAGCCGGCGGATCAATCGAGAGTCACGCGCTCTTCGCCTGCTAGCACTCCACTGGGCAGCAGGCTCCTCGTCGTGCGTTCTCCCTCGGGTGGCAGCAGGACACTCCACAACACTAGATCAGGAGTGCTGCCCTACTTCCAACCGATCTGACCCCTGGCTGTATTCTTTGTTCGAGGAAAGCTGGCCTGCTTGGGCCTAGGGCTTCGTGGGGTGACCGCCAAAGCATGTCCTGTGCCTGGGAACTCTCGTTGCAAGAGCTGGAATCGGATAGTGTCTGGCGAGCTCCGTTTGAGTAAGTATAGGTTCACCGGTTCGACTGCCCTGAGGGCCGGTCAGCAGGGTGACAAAACGGCCAGAAAACGATGCCTTATAATTTGTGCATTTTCGGAACCAGAATTCCAATAAAACAGGGAAATTTTAGGGTGACAGCGCCGGAAGTCCGTTCGCTTTCGTCTCCCGCTGTCACCCTAAGAATTCAATGAAATATGGCTTTGAGGGTGACAGACAAAGCGCCGCTGTCACCCTTTCATACACCCAGTTGTAACCCTCCCCGCCACGCCTGTATGCCCGTCTTTATATGACACCCAGCAGCCTCCGTAGACCAACAACCATGCCGCTACCCGGTGCCGGCACGTGGTCGTTGCAGATGATGCGCAGGAACTCGATCCACACGTGCTCGTTCTCGGTTATCGCAGCGTCGAAAGGAAGCCTGAAGCCGTCCACCACGCGCCTGCATTACTGTTCGTTGCTCATTTCCCGAACAGCCCCCTGATGGTGGCACGAGCGCGTGCGGCGGGTCTGGGATCGATGTGCCCGGAAGCGTCCCGGATCTCTGCCAGCCAGAGCCGTTCGTTCGCCGAGACCGGCGTGCCGAGGATTTCCTGAAGCGCCTGCGCGGCCGTTGAGCCCACAGCCTGTTCGAGAGCCAGGCGCATGAGGAGGGCCGGGTCGCACTCCAGCGCGGTGGCCAAAGCAGGCACGCGATCTAGGGCGAGCTTAGAGTTGCCGGCCTTCAGCATCGACAGGTAGTTGCCGTTCACGAAGCCAGCTTCCGCGGCGATGTCGGCTTGTGTTTTTGGTCTCAGCTCGAGGACGCGCTTCGCGATGAACTGTGCGAGGTCGCTGTCTCTGTAGGGGGCCGTGCTCATATCGCTCTCCATGAAATCGCAGCGCTGTTCGCTGCAACTCAATTATAGCGATCGGCTGATGGGGAGATCGTGGGGGCTGGGTGGCGTTCAGGTTTGGACGCAGAGTGTTCCTGATTACGAATGTTTGAAGGCCGTTACGAAGGGCGGAACGGAGACTTTCCGAGACGGCTTTCACTGCTCAAGGATCGGAAGGAAGCCGCCTTTCGTCCCAAAGGGGCGGACAATACACGTTGCGTGAAGGAGAAGGCTGTTCAGGACATGATCCTCGGACCATTCCTTGCTGACGCGGGGCAGGCGATTGGGCCTATGAATGCCGACGTCCTGTCAGCACTTTTGGACATCAAAGGTCGACCCAAACTCCGCCACCTTGGTGCGACCGAACGCCGGCAGCGATGAAGCGCATGCCGATCAGCCCATCGGATACTGTTGGCACGACCGATTCCCTGTCTGGACCGGTCTCGTCGCGAAAGCGGCGGAGTGTTCCAGCAGCCTCGCCGTATAGTGTGGCAAAAGCCTCAAGATAGCCCTCTGGGTGACCTGCTGGCAGGCGGGAGGGTGTGGCCAACCCCTCGCTGCCACGCCGTAGTGTCTGTGTTGACTGGCCGACGGGCGTATACTCCAGATCGTCGGGGCGTTCCTGCTCCCACAGAAGGCCGCCGGTCTCGCCGACCACCCGCAGGCGCAAGGCATTCTTCGTTCCGGGAGCGACCTGACTTGCCCAGATCATGCCCTTTGCCCCGCCTTCGAACCGCAGCAGGATGGCCGCGTTGTCATCCAGCGCCCGAGCGCGCCCGAAGGCCGACAGATCGGCCAGCAGGGCCTGCGGCACAAGGCCGGTCACGAAAGTGGCAAGGTTGAAGGCATGGGTGCCGATATCGGCGATGCACCCGCCCTCACCGGACTGCGCCGGGTCGGTGCGCCAGGCGGCCTGCTTCTGGCCCCCGTGCTCAATCGGTTCGGCCAGCCAGTCCTGCAGATACTCAACCTGCACATGGCGCACACGCCCGATTTGGCCCACCGCGACCAGAGCGCGCGCCTCGCGGACCATCGGGTAGCCG
The DNA here is from genome assembly GCF_050632395.1 of Tabrizicola sp. BL-A-41-H6. Classification (GTDB taxonomy): domain Bacteria; phylum Pseudomonadota; class Alphaproteobacteria; order Rhodobacterales; family Rhodobacteraceae; genus JAUYQR01. The sequence continues at coordinate 424,439 of NZ_CP192600.1, read as the reverse complement.
GTGTAGGTCTGGGTCAGAATGAAGGGGAGGCCGGTTTCGGACACCAGCCGCACCAGTGCCTCGGCGTCTTTGACGGTAGTGGCGAGTGGCTTGTCGCAGATTACCGGAATCCCGGCGCGCAGGAAGGCCGTGGCGACCGGAGCGTGTAGGTGGTTGGGCGTCACGATTGCCACGGCATCAATACCGTCGGGCCGTGCCGCCTCGGCTTTTGCCATCGCGGCCCAGCTGTCATAGCTGCGCTCTGCCGCGACCCCAAGCTCTGCTGCCGACTGCGCCGCCCGTTCGGGGTCTGACGAAAACGCCCCCGCGACCAAGTCCCAATGGCCGTCCAGACGGGCCGCGATGCGGTGCACGCCACCAATGAACGCGCCCGTGCCCCCGCCCACCATGCCAAGTTTCAGACGCATGGCGCGATACCTGTCGCGCAGGGTCCAGCCTGCTCCGCGGGCGATGTCATGGCTGACCGGCCATGTTCGACAGCATCGTCAGGTGGCGGATATCGACCGGCCGGGCGAGCAGTCGATCAAGCTGGGAAAACAGCGGTGCAAGATGGGGCATGGCCAGATGCGCATCCAGATCCGCTTGCGTGCGCCAGTTTTCATAGAACACGAAGCAGCACGGATCACCCGCATCGACGTGGAAGTCGTAGTTGAGGCAGCCCGGCTCGGCCCGCGTGGGGGCCACCTGCGCGGCCAGCAGCCCCAACAACTCGTCGCGACTTTCCGGCTTGGCGGTGACGGTGCCAATGATGGTCACATGTGCCATGGCGTCACCGCTTCTGGCTGAGGGCGACGGCAAGGATGATGATCCCACCGCGCGCGATCAGTTGCTGGCTGAACTCCAGCCCGAACAGGATCAGGCCATTGTTAATGAGGCCGATCATCATCGCGCCGACGATGGTGCCGATGACTGTGCCCTTTCCGCCAAAGAGGCTGGTGCCGCCCAAAACCGCCGCCGCGATGACTGACAACTCGTCCCCCTCGCCCAGCTGGAAGCGGCCCGATTGCAGGCGTCCGGCATAGAGCATCCCGGCCAGGGCTGCGGCGCAGGAGGACAGGACCAGCACCTTCATCTTGATGTTGGCCGTGTCGATGCCGGAATAGCGAGCCGCCGTCTCGCCACCGCCCGTGGCCAGCACACGGCGGCCAAAGCCGGACCGACGCAGGACGATATGACCGACCCCTCCGAGAACCGCGATCCAGAACAGAAGCACCGGAATCGGCCCGACCGACCCGCCACCGAACACCCATGAATAGCTTGGCGACAGGATCGGCACTGCGGCGGTGTCGGAAATCCACATCGCAATGCCTTTGGCGATGCCCATCATGGCCAGCGTGGTCAGAAAGGACGGAATACCGATCCGCGTTGTCAGCCAGCCATTAAAAAAGCCAACAGCAAGACCAGTTGCCAGGCCAGCTGCAACCCCACCCAGAGGGCCCGCCACGGCGATTGCCATTGCGACGGTCACCGTCGTCAGCCCCGCCACAGCGCCCACCGATAGGTCGATCTCGCCAGCCGACAGCACAAAAGTCATAGCGATGGCCATGACGGCAATCATGGCGGTCTGCCTCACGATGTTCAGCAGGTTGTTGGGGTTCAGGAACCCCTTGTCGTTCAGCGTCAGCGCGAAAATCACGAAGATCGCAACAAAGCCGATATAAATGATGTTCTGCCGCCAGTTCGCAAAGAATACCCCGCTGGGGGCCGTTATCGACTTAGCCATTGGTAGCCTCCTTCGCTGTCAGGGCTTTCTGGATTTCGATCTGCAGGCGGCGCTCGGCGGCTTGCAGTGCGTGTTCCGGGTTGGTCTCGGCCGGGTCGTCAAGCTCCGAGCGGTCCATCATTTGATGCGCGCGGCCATCGGCCATGACCAAGATCCGGTCGCAGGCGGTCAGCAGTTCCGAGAGTTCGGAGGAAATGACGAGCACTCCCTTGCCCGCCGTAGCGAGGTCTCGCACCAACCGGATGATCTCGGACTTGGACCCGATGTCGATGCCAGCAGTGGGTTCATCAAGGATCAGGATGTCAGGGTCGGTCGCCAGCCATTTCCCGATCACTACTTTTTGCTGATTGCCGCCTGATAGGGTAGAGACTGCATGATCCCGACTGGCCGTCTTGACCGATAGCCGCTGGATCATCTCATCGGTGATCTCGCGAGCGCGGGTGCGGTCCACGAGGCCACCTTTGGTGATCCGGCCCAAGACGGCCATCACCATGTTCTCGGCAACGCTATGCGCCGGGATGATACCTTGGGTCGCACGGGCTTCGGGCACCAGCGCCACACCCTCGGCAATCGCATCCGCCGGGCGGCGCAGCTGCACTGGGCGCCCCTTGATGCGGATTTCGCCCGCCACCGCTGGCTCGATCCCCGCAATGACCCGCGCCAGCGCCGAACGTCCCGAGCCCAAAAGACCCGCCAACCCCAGCACTTCACCCCGGTGCAAGGTAAAGCTGACGTTGTCGGGCTTGTGCGGGCCGGTGACATTCCTCAATTCCAACAGCGCCTCGCCCCGGGCCACGCCTCCACGCACCACATCGGCAAGCCCCTTGGACCGTTTGCCCACGATATGTTCGATCATCGTATCGATCGGCAGGTCCGCCATCGGCGCGGTGATCACATGCCGACCATCGCGCAGGATCGTGGCGCGATCGGCGATACGGGCGATTTCGTCCATCCTGTGGCTGACATAGATGATCGCCACGCCCTTCGCCTTCAGCTTGCGCAGAAACACGAACAGCCGCTCCACATCCGATACCGCCAGCGCGGTTGAGGGTTCATCCAGGATCAGAACGCGCGCGTCCTGGCTGATAGCTTTAGCAATCTCGGTCAACTGCTTTTGCCCCGCCCCCAGATCACCCACCAGAGCGCGCGGGTTCACATCGACCTCCAGCATCTTGAAGATCGCCTCCGCGCGATGGATGGAGTCTTCGTCGTCGATCAGGCCGCGTGCATCTCTGGCCTCGCGCGTCAGAAATACGTTCTGCGCCACGGTCAGGGTGGGGATCAGTGACATTTCCTGAAAGTTCATCGCCACGCCGGCGGCACGCGCCGCTTCCGGGGTGGCGGCGGCAAGCTTTTGGCCTGCCACCTCGACCGTGCCTTCGTCGGGGACATGCACCCCGTTCAGCACCTTGAGAATAGTCGATTTCCCGGCCCCGTTGCCGCCGAGCAATGCATGAACCTCGCCCGGCAGAACCTCCAGATCGACATTGTCCAAGGCGCGCACGCCGCCGAAAGATTTGGAAATCCCCGTCATACGAACGGCGGGAACAGAGTCATGGGCTATCGGGGCCGGAGCGGTCATCCGACCGTTTCCCACTTGCCGCTTTCGCCAGACCGCAGCATCGCATCCGCCACCAACTCGGTCTGCAATCCGTCCGCGAAATTAGGGCTGGGTTGCTTGCCCGATGCTATCGCGCTGAAGAAGTCGAAGCATTCCACGATCTTCGTCTCTGAATAGCCGATGCCAAGGCCCGGGATCGGCCACAGTCCGCCGCCGTAGGGATGCGCCGGACCAGTGTAGATCGTGCGGAATCCGCGTGCATCCGCCGGATCGTCGGCGAACATCACCTGCAACTCGTCGCGGCGTTCATAGTTGAAATGGATCGAGCCCTTGGTGCCGTGAATTTCCAGCGTGATGAAGTTGTTGCGGCCCCAGGCATTCCGCGTGGCCTCAAGGCTTCCGACTGCACCACCGGCGAACCGCAGCATTGAGATCACCTCATCATCCACATCCACCGGGGCACGTTCGACCTCGGCGGATTTCACTGACGCACCCAGCTTGTCGACGCCGCCTTGCTGGATCGGGCGTGTATTCACGTAGGTATGGGTCATCGCGATCACCTCGGCGATGGGGCCGACAAGGTAATGCGCCAGATCGACGACATGCGTGCCGATATCGCCCACCGCGCCAGACCCGGCGATCTTTTTCTGAAAGCGCCACGACAGCGGGCCATTTTCATCGGCCGACCAATCCTGCAGGTAGGTGCCACGGAAGTTCAGGATACGGCCGATGCGGCCTTCGTCGATGAATTTCTTCGCCAGTGCCACGGCAGGGGTGCGACGGTAGTTGAAGGCGACCATGTGGATGATGCCTGCGGCCTTCGCTGCTTCGGTCATCGCGCGGGCCTCTTCCACGGTCCGGGCGAGTGGCTTTTCACAGATGATGTGCTTGCCTGCCTTGGCCGCCGCAATGGCAATCTCGGCATGGACGTTGTTGGGTGTGCAGATATCGACCACATCGATATCGGGGCGGTTCACCACGGCGCGCCAGTCGCTGCTGGCCTCGTCGAAGCCGAAACGGTGGCGGGCTTCTTCCGCGGCCCCGTCGGTGATATCGACAACCACCTTGCGGTGCGGAATGGCCGGGGCGGGCCAGAAGAACATCGGCATCGACGCATAGGCCATGGCATGTGCCTTGCCCATGAACCCGCCACCGATCATGGCAACGTTCATCACTTTGGTCATTTTCGGTCTCCGGGGCTATGGGTGGGCCTTTGGTCGGGGCGGAAAAGGCCCCGGAAGGCGCAGGGTTGCGCGCGGGGGGAGTGCCCCCGCGCCGCTGAGTCACTGCATCATCGACTTGATGTTGTCGGTGGCTTCGGTCGAGTAGACTTGCGTCCAGGCTTCCAGAAGATTGTCCTGGGACACCGGCAGGGCCGGCAGCGCGACAAAGGCAGGTGCTTCCTTGTCTAGAAGCGCATAGCCGGCCAGCTTGGCCTCGACCACGCCCGCATCATAGGGACGCTGCGCGCCAAGGCCCTTGATGAAGCCACCCTGCGCCATGCTGATCGCCACGTTTTCCCCAAGGTCCACGGTGGTGATGATCAGATCATCGCGGCCCGCGGCTCGGGCGGCGGAAATGACGCCCTCGGCGGGCACATCCCAGACCGCCCAGATCCCCTTGATCGACGGGTTGGACGTCAGCATCGCGCCTGCGGCCTTCTCGGCGTCGCCGGAAAAGTCAGGCCCGCCGATACCCTGTTCAGCCACGATCTTGATGTTGGGGTAATCGCTCGTGATCGTAGCCTTGAAAGCGTCGTAGCGCTGCTTGGTCACGAAGAAATCGGCGGCATGGAAGACAAGGCCGATATCACCGCCGTCCGGCCCCAGAGCCTTAGCCATCAGATGCGCTGCGGCGACGCCATTGCCGTAGTTGTCAGCCGAGACGACCGAGACGAAGTCCTTTCCTGCCACAAACCCGGTAGGCACGTTATCCATGAACACAAGCTTTGCCCCAGCCTCGGCCGCGGCGCGGTAGGCGGCGGCGGTGGCAGTGGGATCGGTTGGGATCGACACGATGATATCGGGCGATTGCGCCATGATGGTTTCAAGGTCGCTGACCTGCTTTTCCGGCTTGAACCCGGCGTCGGTGACCGCGATCACCTCGATCCCCATCGCGGCGAACTGAGTCTGCAGCCCGTTGATTTGGGCGCGGCTCCAGTCATTACCGCCGTAGTGCATGACGATGGCGGCCGTAGCACCCATCTCCTTGATCTTGGACAATTCCTCATCGCTCAGGACCACCGTCGACGGCGCCGTCGGCTCTTCGCCGTTCGGGCCTTTGGACAGCACTGTTTCCTGCAGCGCAGCAAGGGCGGTGTCGGGGTCGGCAAAAGCCGGGACATTCAGGCCAAGGACCAGCGCAAAGGCGGTGGCCGAGCCCAAGAGAGCACGTCTGTTCAGCATGACTTCTTCCTCCCAGAGAAGAGATGGGGTCACCCCCGGTAAAGGGCGTGCGGTTCAGACCGCCATAGCCCGGTTCAGGTAATCCTTGCTGATCCGTGCCCCTTCGGCGGGGTCGGCCCAGCTGTCGAGTTCGGTGCAGACCCAACCCGCAAAGCCCACGTCCCGCATCGCCTGAAGGATGGGGCCGGTCGGCACATCGCCCCGGTCGAGTGGGGTGAAGGCGAAGGGGTCATTCTGGAACCCCTTGAGGTGCACATAGGAAATCCGCGCCGCGTGATCGCGGATCAGTTGCGCAGGGTCGCCCCCGGCGGCGGCCAGGTGGGCCGTGTCGGGGCAGAAATCGATTGCCGTCAGATCGAAGATCTTGGCGACTTCGGCCGGGCCTTCGACGATGGTGGACAGGTGCGGGTGGTAGTGCGCACGCAGGCCGCGCGCATCGGCAATCGCCTTCACCCGGTCCAGCGCACCGCCCAGCTTGTGATAATCCACCTCACGCACACCGTCGAAACGCTTGGCTCCGCCCCCTACCACCAGATGCGGTGCGCCCAGTTCGGCAGCTCGGTCGGCGGCGCGGGTTACGCGGGCCAGTTCCTCGGGCAGAATGTCGTCGAAGATGAAATTTCCGCCAGCATAGGTGGCCACCAGCGCCAGCCCGTTATCCGCCAAAAGGCGACGCATTTCGGCAGCGGTTGCATCGAGCAGGTTGCCATCGAACAGCTCCACCCCTTCATAGCCCGCGGCAGCGATGTCGGCGAACGCGCGGTCCATCGCACCGAAGGTGCGATAGCTGAGCTGGGTGATTGAGGTGACGCCCACGGCATTGCCGCCAAGCGCGCCCCAGCAATTGGCGTGATACGCCAGCTTCCACGCAGCCATCGGTGATCCCCCCTGTTCGCGTGTCCGGCGTGACTCTTTCCCGCTGGACCGATCCTTTGTGCAGCCTCCTCTGGCCGTGGAAGTGGATTACGCCCGAAAACAGTTCAGGTCAACTATATTTCGTCTTATGTAAGCATTCTTTTGCTGTTTATCAGCAAAAGTATTTACTTGAACGGCGGAAGGCGGCCCTTTATCTCTGTGGTAGCCGACACAAGGAGCCGTATTTGCCGCCGTCTTCTGCCGTCCTCGCCGAATCGACCCGTGCGCGCGGCAAGGGTCGCCCGCGCACTAGCGAGACGGCAGCTCCGTCGCTGGTGGACATCCTCAACCTGATCCGCAGCGAGCGCGCCACCACCCGGCAGGCGCTGGAGCGGGAAAGCGAGTTGGGCCGCGCTGTGGTGGCGGACCGGCTACAACTTCTGTCCGACCTCGGCCTCGTCGATGAAAGCGAGCTTGGCCATGCCTCCGGCGGGCGCGCCCCGCGCCTTGTGCGGTTCTCGGCCCGGCGCGGGCTGGTGCTGGTGGCGACACTGGACCAGACTGCGATCGGGGTCGGTGTCTCGGACCTTTCGGGCAACCTGATGACTGAACATCACGAGGCCGCGGACCTGACCGCCCCCGCCGCGCAGCTTGCCGGGCGACTGTCGGCCCTTTTCAACTGGTGCCTTGAACGTCAGTCCACCCCAACCGCGCCCTGGGGCATTTCGCTGTCAGTACCGGGAACGGTGCCTTCGACCGGCGATGGCACCTTCATGACCGCCACGCCCCCTGTCCTGCCCGCGTGGGAGGATTTTCCACTGGTCGAAACCCTCACCCGCCAGTTCGGGGTGCCGGTGTGGATCCGCTCCAGCGTGGAAACCATGACGATGGGGGAGTTGCACGCCGGGGCCGGAAACGGCCTGCGGTCTATGCTGTTCGTCAAGGTCGGGCGGCGGATCGGGGCAGGAATCGTCTGCGAGGGGCAGCTTTACCGCGGCGCGCAAGGAGCAGCGGGGCTGATTGGCGCGTTGCCGGTTGTGTCGGACGGCGTGACCGGCACGCTGGACATGATGGCAGGGTCTGACATGATCCAGCGTGAGGGGCGAGCGTCAGCGGAAGACGGGCGCAGTCCGGTGCTGGCCGATCTCTTGCGACGCGGCGCCGAGATCACCCCGATCGAAGTGTCGCAGGCTGCACAGATCGGCGATCCGGCCGCTTCGGCGATCCTGTCGAAATCGGGGCATCTGATCGGCCAGGTGGTGGCGACGCTTGCCAACGCTCTGAACCCCGAGATGATCGTGCTTTCGGGCACGCTGGTGCAGACCAACGACAACCTGCTGGCAGGCATCCGCGAGGCGGTCTATGGCGCGTCGCATCCGCTGGTGACGCGCGACCTGCGGATCATCCGGTCGCAGATGGGTAGTTCGGCAGGGCTGGTGGGTGCGTCGCGCGTGGCGTCGGAGGCGCTGTTCGCGCCGGCCTTCCTCAAGGACTGGATCCTGCAGGGCAAGCCGACCCTGCACCCCGAATTCGCCGCCTTCCGCGCCCGTGCAGACGAAGCCGATGGACCGCCATCGGCCGTTGCGCCGCCATCCAGGCCGGAGGGGGCCGCACCATGACGATTGCCGGACTGGGTCCCCATGGCGAACGCGCAGCCCCGCCGGAACGGGTCAGCCTGCTGCCCGAGGATATCGCTGCCGCCAAGGCGGCCACCCTGCGTGTAGCCGTCGTGCTGCACACGCTGGACAGCGATTGGACCCGATTACAGATTTCCGGCATGCTGGGCATCTTCGGGGACTGCGGCGTAGTCGTGACAGAGGTGATCGACTGCGGCTTTTCGGCGGACAGGCAGGTGGCAGCACTCGACCGGCTGATCGCGGCGGCACCGGATGCGATCGTCGCGCTGCCGGTGGCCAACGAACAGGTCGTCGCAGCCTTCCGGCGGGTGTCGGCGGCGGGCATCCGACTGGTTCTTCTTGAAAACGTCCCCACCGGCCTTTTGCCCGGCTCACATTACACATCGCTAGTGTCGTCGGACAATTTCGGGCTGGGCAAGATGGCCGCCGCCGGGCTTGCTCCGCATCTGGCCGAGGGGGCGGCGGTGGGCGTCCTTGGCTTTGCTGCCGACTTCTTTGCAACCAACGAACGCGAAATCGCCTTCACCAACTGGATGCAGACCAACCGGCCTGACGTTCGCACCCAAGTGCGGCGGTTCGGCGCGATGGACGAAGCGGCTGATCTTGCCCTGCGGATGATCGCGGATCACCCCGAGATCTCGGGCTTATTCGTGGTCTGGGACACGCCCGCCACGGCGGTGGCAACCCGTCTTCTGGCCGAAAATCATACCGTTGCAATGGCAACGGTCGATCTAGGAGAAGATGCTGCCATCGCGCTGGCGGCAGGCCGACAGTTTGTCAGCGTGGCAGCCCAGCAGCCTTTTCAGCAGGGAGTTGCCGCCGCTCGCACGACGATCCTCGCGCTTCTGGGCCGCACGGTGCCGGCGTGGATCGCCATGCCCGGTGTCGCCGTGGCCCGCGGCAATGTGGCCGAAAGCTATCAGATTATCTGGCGAAAACCCGCCCCGCGGGAGGTCTTGCGCCTACTTGGCTTGGCACCCTGAAGGCAACGATCGAAGCATCTGCCCAGCGTTGACAGTCGTTGACAGTCATCGCCGCAAGCCCTTCCGAGGTCGTCGTGAAAGTCCGCTACGCTGGAACACTCTAAGGGAAAGCACCGTCACTCAATGGTCGCTTCGGGCCAGAAGCGCTGCCGCTGCGTCTGGTCCCACCGACCACCTGAAATGCAGCCAGCCGCTTACCGTCGCGCGCTTACCCAAAAACGCTGGGCTGCTTATCCATACGACCGGATGGCCTCTGGTGACTCTCCTTCGCTAGTCGACGGCGAGGGTGAGTGAAGTGACGGTGCATTTTACCGCGGGTCATTTTTGCGGAGGATACATCACCCGCGAGCTGGCGGCACCAAAACCCATCCCCATCACACTACGCATATTTACCTAGGACTTCGAACAACCCCAACGCACCCGTTCGCCGAGGGATGTCGAGCCATTCCTCCGGGGCGGAGTGAACGCGGTCAGGGTCAGAATAGACCGTAAGTCGGCAACGATTTCACCGCGGCTGAAGCTTCCTCTGAAAGGAACAACCGCGCTTTTTTCAACGGTGCGGTGACGCGTTGAGCCGTCCAAGCGGATCCTGCGCCGGTGACTATTCCGCGAGCGTTCGGCAGATCGGCAGCTTTTGCACGGGAAAGTTCATCATGATCTTGGATCGACCGACGAAGATCGGCAATGGACTTCACGAGCGCGTCTGATTTCGTAGAAATCACAAGTGCACCGCAATGCCGAACCTTCAGGGTGTCAGGATTGACGACGATCCGACCCGCTGCACTCTGCCTTGCAGTCCCCTCCATGATGCGCTCTGAAAACTCATTTCCAGCGGATCGTGGGGAACGAAATCGTCAGCTTTGATCAGTTCCCCCAGATGTCTTCATCGTTCAGGAAAGTGGTCAGATCCTCCCAGGGAAGAATGCGAGGATCTCGAAATTCTTGCATCTAGCATGGTCTGCACTGTCCGCTCACCCGGTCAGGATCGGTCGCAGTGCATCGCTTTCTTGCAGCACAAAGGCGAAAAAGGCAGAGACCCGGGCGGTGTGGCGCTCGTCGGGGTGGGTCAGAATGCGCCATGCGCGGGTAAGTTCGGGGACTGGGCCTAACACCCGCACCAGATCACCTTCGGCATCGCCAAGCGACATTGGAAGTGGCGCGACCCCAACCCCAGCCTTGGCAGCATAGATCAGGCCCAACACACTGGTGTTTCGCGCGGCATAGGTCGCATTGGGAGCCACCTCCTTTAACCACGAAACTGTGCGATGCTTGCTCATGCTTTCCTCGAACGCAATCAGCGGATGGCGGGCGAGGTCGGCGACAGTGGCCGGTGCTCCGTGCCGTTCGATGTATTGTTGGCTGGCATAGATTGCCCAGAGAGAGTCCGCGATCTTGCGACCCACCAGGATGCTGTCGTCGGTATCGCCCGAGCGCAATGCGACATCGGCCTCGCCCTTGGCCAGATCGACGTATTGGTCGCTTAGCACAAACTCTACCTTGAGGCCGGGGTGCTTGGCGTGGAAACGGTCCAGAATACCGGACTGGGTCAGACGTAAGGCGATGGGCTCGGGGCAAGTCAGACGGATGATCCCGACATGGGCGCGGCCCAGATCACGCAACATCCGTTCAAAATTTTCTGCTGATGCGGCAACCGCTTCGGCATTAGGCAGAATGGCGACGCCAAGTTCGGTCAGTTGATAGCCCGAGGGTAATCTTTCGACCAGCCGCTGCCCTAACTGCGCCTCAAGGTCGGCCAGCCTGCGCTGCACGGTGGATTGATTGACTCCGATCGCCTTGGCGGCTGCAAGCGTGCTGCCCTCTTTGGCGACCGCCAGAAAAAACCGCAGATCGTTCCAGTCGAACATCGGCTCCTCCGCACGCACCGCAAATCTGCGGCCCCGTTCCGCAACTCTGCTGCTGTCTTGCCTTGATAAACAAGCGTATCCTTGAACCACGGCGAATTTGATCATCGCCCAGCACAAACACCATCAGTTCAACTCTTTCGCAGTTTCCGAAGTGTGACGGCAAAGGCCGCTCACCTGCGGCTGCGCAATCTGCGCGGAGGCGCTTCCTAAATGACCAACGAAACAATGCTACAAGATAGCTTGTGTGACAGCACGGTGTTCAAACACCGGATGCATGCCCAGTGGGATGAGTCCGCTGCAGGTTGGGACCGGCATGGTTCCAAGATCCGCGAATGGCTGCGCGTGCCAACCGATGCGATGTTGAAGATGGCTGGGATAAGCTTGGGCCAGATCATCCTGGACGTGGCGGCTGGTGCTGGCGACCAAACGCTGGACATCGCCGACCGGGTTGGAGCCGATGGTGCGGTGGTTGCGACCGACATATCAGAAGGCATTTTGACCTGCGCACTCGGAAATGCCGTCAATGCCGGACATGCCAATGTGCGGATTCACCGCGCTGATGCAGAGGATCTGAAGCTCAAGGCTGCAACTTTCGATGCCGCAGTCTGTCGCCTCGGGCTGATGTTCCTGCCGAACCCGCTGGTTGGCCTTAAAGAAATCCACCGTGTCCTGAAACCAGGCGGCCGGTTTTGTGGCATGGTCTTTGCCGGACCGGAGGTGAACCCCTGCCTGCGCATCCTGATGTCAACCGCAATGCGCCATGCAGGGCTTCCGCCGCGTGATCCGTTTCAGCCTGGTGGTCTGGTCAGCCTTGGCAAACCCGGTCTGATGGATGACCTGATGCATCAGGCAGGCTTCCAATCGGTTGCCACAACCCGGATGGAGGTGCCGTTCAGGCTGCCGACAACTGCCGACTACATGACTTTTATCAGGGACTCGGCTGGCCCGATTTTGCAGATCCTGGCCCTGTTGGATGACGCAGCCCGGGAGGCGGCTTGGAGGGACATCGCCAAACAGCTGGACGTCTATCAAACCACAGGCGGCTGGATCGGGCCGAATACCCTTCTGCTGACCGCCGGACAGAAATGATGGATAGTCATGCGACGGCCGATAAGGATCGGAAGGTCATCTTCTTAAAACGCACAGTCGTTTGCACCGTTCTCGCTGCCGCGGTCCTCGCGGCGCTGATCCTGCCAACCTCATTTGACCCGGGGCACGTCCTGCTTGGGGAAGCTTGGGTGCGCAGCACTGTGGCTGGTCTGGGTATGGCAGGCCCGCTTGCCTTGATCGGGTTGATGGTGCTGGCGATCGTGGCAAGCCCGATACCCAGCGGCCCGATTGCTGTGGCGGCGGGCGCGATCTACGGAGCATTGTGGGGTGGGATCTTTGTCGTGACTGGCGCCCTGCTGGGGGCGTTCGCGGCCTTTGGCGCAGCTCGGTATCTGGGCCTTAATGCCGTGCGCCGGTCAACCAATCCGGTGCTGAAATACATCGCGGCGCCCCGCTCGCAGTCGAGCCTGATGCTGATCGTCTTCGGCTCACGCCTCGTCCCGTTCATCTCGTTTGACGCGGTCAGCTATGTGGCAGGTATCACTTGCCTGTCGTTCGGCCGGTTCGCCGTGGCGACATTGCTGGGAGTCATGCCGATCTGCTTTGCGCTCACAGCGCTAGGGGCGGGAATGGCGGCGGGAGGCACGGACTGGATGTGGATCGTGGTCTTGGCTGGGGCGATCACAGTGCTGCCAGGTGTCGGGAAATGGATATGGGATCGTGCCTGATCTGAGAACCTTGGCTTCGATGCTATGGCATTCGAAAGACGTAGGGATCAGCACCGTAGACACAACCTTCAATGCGGCAGATGCTTCATTGTATGTGAGGGAGGATCCTGCATGGCACTCGAAGTGATCGGCTCTGGTTTTGGAAGGACCGGAACGAAATCCTTGAAGGCCGCCTTGGAGCGATTGGGCTACGGACCGTGTCATCACATGCACGAGATCGCGGCTAACCCTGAACAAGTCGGCCATTGGCAGAGACTGGCGGCCGGCGAGAGTGTCGACTGGGAAACGGTCTTCGCTGGTTACAGATCTCAGGTGGATTGGCCGGGCGCACATGTCTGGCGCGAACTTGCCTACGCCTTTCCGGATGCGAAAGTGGTGCACACGATACGACCTGAAGAACGATGGTGGGCCAGCTTTGACAAGACCATCGGCAAGCTGATGGCGAAATACGAAGATTTGCCATTGCCCCCTCACATCCGCGACATTCTCACGGCTTGGAACGGACTGGCTGGTAAGGAGACCTTCAGCGGCGTTCTTGACGATCGACAGATCGGCCTTGCCGCCTACCGGCGCAGAACCGAGGAGGTGCGCGAGGCCCTGTCTGACGACAGATTGCTCGTCTTTGATGTGTCTGAAGGATGGGACCCGCTCTGTGCATTTCTTGGAGCAGAGGTGCCTGACGAGCCGTTTCCCCATCACAACCTGAGAGCCGACTTCTGGGAGGTTCTCGGCGGGGAGCCCGCCTGATTGAACGAGTCTTGCGGCGGGTCGTGGTCTGTCGGTCGCTGCAATGCACCGCGGTGGACAATAATCCAAGGCACGTCCAAGTGGCTTTGAAGCAAAGGGCGGAAAGCGGACGGATGTAGTCGAGGCAGAACGCTTCAGTCTCCGGGCAGAGCGGACGCTCGTTCACCACGAATGAGTCCAGCCAACAGGTTCCGGAAATTCCTATTCAGATGTGATGCGGTGAGAACTATTCTGAACGTGCAGCGATGATTGCGGCAAGATCATCAGGAATCCGCATCGGCTGAACTGCACTGACGTTCGAGCCGCCTGTGTTACCCGCAGGCACAAGACCGAAGGCTGTCATCGTTGCGGCACCCAGGATGCGGAATACCTGTCCGCAGATTTCCCGGACGTCGCGCTGGCGCACGGCCCAGACCAGCATTCGCCAATGAACACGCACATGTTCAAGCGTCGAAACCTGAGAAAGAATATGAGCGCGCTCCAGATGGCGGAAGCTTGCTTGGAACTCCCTCAGTTCCGATTGATTGGCAGCCGCATCGAGTTCCATTTGGACTTGGGGGCGGATTGAACGGTCCGTTCGAGGCGGTTCCACCTTCGCTATCTGCAACGAGTCCCTCCCGCCGTTTCGGGTGGCGGAAAGTCCAGCGAAGCTCAGAAGCAAGGCCAGATACGCGGCTGCGGTCAAATCATAGGTCATGCAGAACATCGGCCACCACACAGGAACACCGGCATTGGCGATCAGATCGGCGTGAAAGATGTCAAAGACGCCGTGGCCCGCCAAGGCTCCCACAACCAGCCAGAGACTTGTCCTGAAGCCGATCACACTCACGATCACAAAAAGCGCCGACAGAACCAGTTCCTGCTTCAACGTCTGACTGGAGCCGCCTAGGACGGCAAAAAGATCATAATACGATGCTATGACCACCGCCATGAACGCGTATAGCACGCGGTCGCGATCAAAGCCGACGACCGTTGCAGTCAACGACACTCCGAGTGCGAGCGAAAGCCCTATAAGATATTCCATCAAGGGATCCTTCCGGGGTTGAGCGAGGTTCTTTGGCTCCCGACCGATACGGTTCATGTGAGCGGGGCCGGAGGCCAATCGTTAGCCTCGCCATAGGCACTTGCGCTTGAACGCAGGGGCTAGAAGCAAGCAAAATCGCAGCCCCCGGCCAAGCCGCCGACAATCTTGACCCTTTGCCCTTATGTATCCGAAAGCGCCGCTTCGATGCAAAATGCGGCCGCAAGTCGATCATCCGAGTGCCACTTGCGCGACAGGAGGGCATGCCAGATCAGCGCCTAAAATCCCCTATGTCGGGCTGCGCAATTACTCTAGCATGTTACAATGCAAATGGTGGGGATCGGCAGGGTATTATTCTGGGAAGGTGGCAGCCTTTGGCTGGCACTCGTCACCGGTGCGATGGACTGGCATTCACATCATGCCATCCAGCTCTGCCTGCCCATTCAAGGGCATGCACAGTTCAAAACGCAGCCTGACGGCGAATGGACGATCTGTGATGGTGCGGTAATCACCCCGGATATGCCACATGTCTTTGACGCCCCAGGAAGCGTCGTCGTCAACATTCTTTTTGAGCCCGAATCGGGTGTCGGTCGCGGCGTGCTGGCCAAGTATCGCACAAGAGGACTGCACTTGTTGTCCAGTGCAGAGGCACACGCGCTCGCCTCGCCTATTGCAAAGGCATATTTTGACGGTGCGGATGACGCGCAACTGGTTTCGCTTGCCAGACAAGCCGTCGCGAGATTCTCTGGGGTCGACACGCCTCTCGCCACAGCCGAGCGACGCGTGCTCCGGGCCATTGCCGAAATCCGCCAGCATTTGGACGAGCCCATCACGTTGCCTGATCTGGCACGCAAAGTTGGCCTGTCCCCCGGGCGGCTTCGTCATCTGTTTGTGGCAGAGACCGGCGTTTCGTTCAGGGGCTTCGTGCTATGGGAGCGTCTCAACAAAGCGATGGCAATGGGCTTCGGAGGATCGTCCTGGACCGAAGCGGCCTATGCAGCCAACTTCTCCGACTCCGCCCACCTTTCGCGCACCTGCCGAAGGATGTTCGGTTTAGCTCCGACCCAGGCAAGCATCGAGTCTCCGAACATTCAGCATCCAATGACCGCCTGATTCTTCTTGCTAGCCCCTTCGTTCAAGCCCTGCTTAGGCAATCGGCGTAGATCACGTGCATCGCAAACGAAGGATGCACAACTTGCCAAATCTCATCACCCGCCGGCGCCTGCTCTGGGCCGTTCCGGTTGTCATCGTGGCCGCCGCGGGTCTTGGCGCAGCTGCAATGATGCAGCCCCCGCCCGCCGACCTCGACCTGTCGCTCATGAAATCGACTGACCACGGACACTACGTGGCGTCGGTAGAGCCGGGCCTGTCGCCGATCGTGACCGGAACCATTCACGGCTGGATCGTCGAGATCAAGACGCCCGACGGCAAGCCTGTCGAACACGCGGAAATCTCGATTAGCGGCGGCATGCCGCAACATGGCCACGGGCTTCCTACCGAGCCTAAGGTAACAGCAGAGCTTGGGCGCGGGCGCTATCAGGTCGAGGGCATGAAATTCAATATGCCGGGTTGGTGGACGGTCAATGTCGCGGTCAAAGGCCCAGCTGGCCCGGATACCGCGACCTTCAACCTGATCCTGTAAGGGAGGCACAAGATGCGTGCTCCAACGGTCGCCGTTCTCACCCTGCTAGCCGGTTCCGCTTTGGCCCTTTACTGGACCACGCAGTCGTCGGCGGCATGGACTGAACAGGAAATCAGGCTTGTGACCTCGCTTGCGCTGTCCAAGCTTCCGCCGCTGCCCGCCGATCCGTCCAATGCGGTTGCGGATGAACCCATCGCCGCCACGCTGGGCAAGGCGCTCTTCTTTGACACGAGGCTGAGCGCCAACACCGAGGTCGCCTGTGCAACCTGTCATTTGCCGGACCGCCAGTTTCAGGACGACTTGCCACGGGCCCGGGGTGTGGGTGAGACGGCGCGTCGAACCATGCCCATAGCTGGAACCGCCTACAGCCCCTGGCTTTTCTGGGATGGGCGCAAGGATAGCCAGTGGTCGCAAGCACTGGGGCCGCTGGAAAGTGCCGTAGAACATGGAACGGATCGTGCCTACATCTCGCACCTGATCGAAACTTACTATGCGGATCAGTATTCGGCGGTGTTCGGACCACTTCCGCCGCTCGCCCAAGTGCCGGAACATGCCAGTCCGACTGGCGCTGAGGCTGCCCTGCAAGGCTGGCTCTCCTTGGGGGACGAACAGCGAGACGCGGTCAATCGCGTCTTTGCCAATGTAGGCAAAGCGATCGCCGCTTATGAGCGCACGATCCTGCCAGAGCCGTCACGCTTCGACATCTATGCCGACGCGCTTGCCGCAAGTGGCAACACAGCAGGCATTCTGTCCGACGAGGAGATCGAGGGGCTGCGGGTTTTCGTCGGCAAGGGTGAATGCACCAAGTGCCACAATGGCCCCCTGCTGACCGACAACTATTTTCACAACACGGGCGTGCCAGCGGTCCCAGGACTGCAGGATGACCTCGGCCGCACCACCGGCACGGCGCAGATCCTTGCCGATCCATTCAATTGCCTCGGTGCCTACAGTGACGCGGGTCCGGACGACTGCGCGGAACTGAAGTATCTGACCGCTGCCGGCGACGAGATGATACGGGCATACAAGCCGCCGTCATTGCGCGGTGTTGCGGATCGCCCGCCTTATATGCACGCAGGCCAGATCAAGACGCTTGGCAATGTTCTTGAGCACTACAACGCCGCGCCCGCGGCCCCAAACGGTCATAGCGAGATCACGCCATTGTCGCTCGATGCCGGCGAAATTGCCGCGCTGGAGTCATTTCTTGGCACCCTTAGCCCAATTTCAGCGAAAGGCGGGCAGCCATGATCAGCCATGCCAACCTGAAGGACCGCCTCGCGCTTGACCGTCGAACAGTCACTGAACTTGCAACCGGCTTCAGCGCCATCGCGGTCGCCGGCGCCACGCTTTACAACCTTGGCTTCTTTGCGCCGATCGAGTGGAGCTTGATCTCGCTGCTGACAGTTCAGGATCTGCTGATCGGGTCCGCAATCGGAGCGGTTCCGATGGCGGTATCCGCCCTGCTGGCGCTGGTAATCGGTCGGTTGATCAAGCTGGCCCCAACAAGCATCCCGATGGCCCTTGTTACCGGAGTTCCTGCATTCTTGGCTATTATGTTCGGCTTTTTTCATTTCTATTCGGGTCCTGGCCAATCGACCCTTGGACATCTGGCCTGCGGCTATCTGGCGCTTGGCGTTCTTGCGGCAGCAGCGAACATGTTGTTTGCCATGCCGCATATGACAAATATCTGGTTGTTGTTTTCACTGCTTTACATCCCCACGGTGCTCGGCATGACAGATAGCGCCGCCGCCACCGATGCCGCGCGCCCCATGTCCGAGATCGAGACCGACCGGGGCTTCATCCAGGCAAGAGTCGTTCGCGTAACCTCCGCCTACCTGCTGCTGGCCAAGAACAACGAGATCATCACGATGCCGATGAACAAGGTCCGAGAGATCAGATGGTTCTTCGTCGACTCCCCGGCCGCGGACTTTCTTGACGGCGCGGCTGAACCCGCGCTTGCAGGACCCGTGGCCGACGCCACGCCCGCGCTGCACCGCTAACCATCACAGCGACCTGCTTTTCCATCCTGACAATGTCAGGGTCGCTGCAAATCGCCCAACTACATAGAAAAGAGTGAACGGTTCCGGGGGGCACTACCTGTCGTTTCGCACTGCGGTCAATACGGAACGGATGGCACCGATGACAACCACGGGCTGATCAAGCTGGACAAGGTGAGAACTGCCTTCTGCAACAACAAGCCTGCCATTTGTGCTCAGGGCTGCAAGAGCCATCTGTGCCTCGCTCCAGTTTGGTATGCCGGACATGCTTTCGCTTGCCGCAACAACCACAAGGGGAATTGATCCCAGCGACGTTTCGGCCAACTCCGCGTCATCTGCAGCCCGCGTGAGCCCTTCTTGCGTCATTGCTTTCAGGGATTTTCCCTGAGTCTGCAAAAGCACCATTTCGGTCGCTATGTCCGGGGCCAACAAAGGTTTGCCGGCAAGAATTGCCCCGAACAAACGCGCGAGGCCAAGGTGACGCGCGATGGAGTATGCGGTGGCTTGGTTCTCCAACATCGCGTTGAAAGTATCAGTCTCGGCTTGAAGGATCAGCCCATCGACGCGTTCGGTGCGCGTGTCGACCAGGACGATCCCAGCGACTTGGCCGGGATGTGCCGCAGCGTATAGCCTTGCAGCCTTTCCCGAAAGTGAATGAGCCACGAGAATGAAAGGTGCCGGAAGGCGGGCGTTCACAAGAAGCTTGTGGAGTTCCGCAGCGATCTGGGCAGGTGAACGCGGCCCAGGCCCGGGATCGCTCCAACCCATACCTGCCCGATCGTAGGCGCAGACGCGTGAGTTGGCCGAAAGCTCACGCTGCACCAGGATCCAGTCCAGTGACGAGCCGCCCATGCCGGCGTCCAGGATGACAGTCGGGCTTCCTTGCCCGATACAGTTGATGTGCAGTTGATAGCCGCCGACATCCACCATCTTGCCGACCATGGGATACGCTGCACTGTCGTCCAAGCCCGCGATCATTTCGTATGTCGCCCCAAGCGTCGCCAGCGCCCCGATCACACCCGCCACTCTGCAGATCGCTCGGACGAACTTTCGTCCCGTCCGATTGCGCCGAAGAGCGTCAAACCGGCCGTCCGCTTGATGGCCTGGAAAGAAAGCAGGTCCACCGCTCGAATGCTGTGTGGGTGTGTTGTCTCTGGCGTCCACGACGATGTCCCTTTTGCTGGCATATCCGGAATAGATGCGTGTCCGGGCGTTTGATTGAATGCAGGCGCTATCCCAGAGAGTGCCGGCACTTAGCGAAAGACGAGCGACTTGTGCGCGGATTGCCCGGCAAGCGCGCCATCACCAACCGCCAACGAGACCGAGTGAGATGGGCGTGCTGCATCGCCACAGGCAAATACGCCGGCAACGCTTGTTTCCTTAAATGCATCCGTGGAGATGAAACTGCCCTGTGGACCATCCTCCATGGCGCACCCAAGTTGCTCGAATAAGGACGAATTTGGTCGCACTGCGGGCATCACGAAGACCCCCGAAAGACTGATCTCGCGTCCGCCCTGAAGCACCAGATCCGAATGCCCGCGCATCTCGACAATCGCGACCTCCTCGATTGCCACACCGCGCGCATCAAGCTGCGCGCGCTGGTCAGCATCGGGCGCGAAGACCCCGTTGAGAAAGAATGTCGTCGCCCCCCAATCCGAGAGAAGAAGCGCCTGGTTCAGCGACGCAGGCCCCGTCGCGACGACGCCAAGCGGACCTTCGATTTCGTAACCGTGGCAATAAGGGCAGTGAAACACACTGCGTCCCCATCGCTCCCTCATCCCCCGCACGTTGGGTAGCGTATCGCTTACTCCAAGCGCCAATATGAGGCGCTGTCCTGCGACGCTTCGGGCTTCCTTCATCGTCACGGCGAAGCCGTCAGCGGCGCGTTCCGCCGCGATTGCTGTGCCCTCAATCCAAGTGACCGTCGGATAAGCCATAAGCTGCTGGCGGGCTTGACGGGCGATTTCGTCCGGGGCGCTTCCGTCCTGCCCAAGAAATCCATGCGAATGGGCGGCAAAACGGTTCCGGCGGAGCCCTGCGTCTATGACCAGAACCCGTCGCCGCGCGCGCGCCACCTGAAGCGCAGCCGCCATACCGGCATAGCTGCCACCAATGACGATCACATCGTGAAGCATTTCTCTCATTCCTTTGATCCGCGGATTGCAGTCCGTCTCCGGAGCGGTTTCAGCGCCACGCCATCATCGAGATGCGCGCCGCGACATGGTTCGGCGGTGCGGGACGGAAACCTTGGACTGGCAAGCCGATGTCAACGCGGAGCCGATCGTCGAGACGGTTGATCGCCTTCTCTGTTAGCCGCGCCTGAAGCCAGGTGCGAAGACTGGGCGGGGGAAACACGATCTGCGTGCGAAGTAATCGCGCTGCCATGCTGTAGGTCATGATGGGTATCCTTGCGCGTGTGATCCAAGAGATCTGGGTTAATTGTCAAAAGAGCGCGAAAGAGTCCGCGTCTCCTCGGTCCCTTCGGGCATTGCGACGAAGAGGAATCTTCTGCGAGGGCCGCCGAACCAAGCACCCGGGGACGTGCGCTGAAGATGAAGGGGTCGCGCCGGGTCGAACCTTTGATGGCGTTGCAGAGCTTCCACAGTCAGGACATGTTGGCCTTCGTCCTGCCTGCGCCGCCCCTCGGGTTGCCCTCGCGAACCGTGATTTCCACGATCCGGGTGACGCTTGCGCCGTCTTTGCTAAGATCGAGTTTTGGATCGCCAAGCATGTATGGATGGCTATTTTCGGCAAGTTTCATGGCGCAATCTCCAGAAGGGGACCATATTGAACAAGGCAGCATCTTATGGACGAGACAAAGGTCAGGCTTGAACGTAGAGGCTAATCTTTGTTCCAGCGAAGCACGGCGCCTGGCTTCGCGGCCTATCTGATCGGATCCTTGCCGTCATTCGGGCACCGAAGACCTACTTGAACGTGTCCCGAGTTCCGGAATCGTCAGAAGAACTGACCGCCGCTGTCACGGGGCAGCCAAAGCTGGTTCTGGCACAACAGTAGCGATGCGCCAGCGACTTTGAGGCTACGTGGCACAGGCGCCTACGCCGAGATCAAGCATATTGACTACCTGGCTACGGCTGCAGTTCTTGTGCCTCCTCGGCCTTGCTTCACGATGACTGCATAGGTGCACATGCAAGAAACATCACTGATCGTGAGTGTCGGCTTTGGGGAAACCAGATTCCTGCGCG
The DNA here is from genome assembly GCF_050632395.1 of Tabrizicola sp. BL-A-41-H6. GTDB lineage: Bacteria > Pseudomonadota > Alphaproteobacteria > Rhodobacterales > Rhodobacteraceae > JAUYQR01. Next base: position 403,025 of record NZ_CP192600.1, on the reverse strand, counting down.
CAGCTATAGGCGACGCTGCGCAATGGGCCGACACCGCCCTGCCCTACGAAACGGGTGGGAAGCGGACGGTGCCTTGCGAACGAAGTTCGGGTCAAACCGGCGGTTGAAGCCGATCATCACCGAACGTCCGTTGCCAGGCACTGCCTTCCGGCAGGCAAGCGCGCGGGCCAAGCCCAAATCGACCGGCTTTTCGCAAAGAACGGCCTTGCCGGCCGCAGTTGCGAGAGAAGAAGTAGGATTACGCTTGGGCTGCGGACCTCGTCGAGCACTCAGTTTCACCCGCCCTCTCTTCCGACGATCAACTGCGGCACGCCGTCCGACGTGTGCCGATGCGAGCGGCCGCTCTCGTCGATCACAGACCGGATCTGGCTGCGCATGTTAGAGAAACTCTCGAACCGGACCACATCGACCGGATGGTCGAAGCGGATTTCGATCTGCCGATGGGTGGAGGGGCCGGAAAGGCCAACCACCCGGCCGAAAAAAGCTTGACCGAGGTAGCGGCCCTGCACCCTGTCGCCAAGCGCAAGTTCGGGCGGCGCATTGGTAAGGGCCAACCTGGCATGGAGTGTGTTCCAGTCTTTGGCGCCGTGCTGGCGGGCAACCAGTTCCAGCGCCTGCGCATGGCTGACGGCGTTGCCTTGGCTCTGGAGAGCTGCGCGCAGGGCTTTTGCATGCGCTTTGGCCTCGTCGATGGTCATGCCAAACCCTTCAGGCTAGGCGCTTTTCTAGTCAGCAGGATGTCACGTCCGATGACCAGCGCAATGAGGAGAACAACTCCATCCGCCATGGGAAATGCAAGCCAGATGCCTTTGACCCCAAACAAGGTGGACAGTCCAAGGATCAGGATGGGCATCAGCACCCAGGGCTTTACCAAGGTCAACGCGGCCGTCCTTCCAGGCTGACCGAGTGCCTGTAAATACATGGCAAGCACAAGGATCGGGCCAGCAAACACGTAAAGCGCCAGCATGGGCCGAAGTATCGCAACAATCGCGATAGTCACCTGTGGATCGCTGCTGAACCAGTTGCCGACTACTTCTCCCGCAAGAAGCCCAGTCAGTGCCACCACACCACACCACAGGAAGGCCGCAGCCATAGACAGCCGCAGCGCCGCCAAGGCCCGGTCGCCCCGCCCGGCCCCGGCGTTCTGGCCCGCGATGCTTTGCAAAGCCAAGGCAATCGCCAACTGCGGCAGAAAGGCAAGGCTCAGAAGCCGTGTGACCCCGCCGTAGGCCGCGATCAGCCTGTCATACTCTGCCGCGTGATGCCGCACCGCCAGCATCGCCACGCTGGCGACCAGGGCGATTCCGAGGAAACTCAAACACAGGGGCAGGCCGAGGGTTATGATACGCCTCCAATTTGCGACCCAGCTTTCTTGCCGCAGAATCCCCAGCGGCAAGAGCCCCCTTCCTCGGGCCCGCAGGCCAAGAACCAGCGCGAGACCAAGGACCTGCGCAGCCACCGTTCCCAAGGCGGAGCCTGCAATCCCGAGGCCAAGGATGACGATCCCAAGCCAATTCGCGCCGATGTTGACCAAGTTCACCAAGACGGAAAGCGCGGCCATAGTGCCCGCACGCCCTTCAACCCGGAGGGCGTCGGCGTGCAAGCCAAGCAGAAGCTGGACCGGCGCAGCCCAGATCAGAATAGACAGGTAGGTCCACGTCGTCTTGGCAAGTTGCGCATTACCTGCCGCCATCTCGTCGAGAAGCGCCCGGCCAAAGGCCGCCCAGAGCACTAGCAAGAGGGCCGAAATCAACAACACCAACCCGTGCGCCCCGGCAAAGACTCGGGCCGCCGCGACAGGGTTCCTCGCGCCCAAGGATCGCGCCAGCAGGCTTGACATGCCGCCGCCCGCCAGTGTCGCCAGCGCAGACATCAGCATCACCGCTGGAAAGGCAAGGCTGACCGCCGCCAGCGCCTCGGCACCGATGAAGCGTCCGACGAAGACGCCGTCGACCACGTTCAGAATACCACCCATCGACATGACCACGGCCATGGGAAGGGCGTTCGAAAAAAACAGCCGCCCGATGGGGGCGGTCAGAAATGGATTGTCCTGTGGGACAGCGTGCCGGACAGACATCGATCACTCCTCTGATGAGGCATTTCAGGATGGATGGGAGCCTGCATTGCCCACCACGCGAAATGCTTCGAGGGTGAGATGTCGTAGCGATCCGGGCTTCACCGTGACTTGCGTCCGCAGGCGGCAGGTGCCCGGCACCTTGCGGGTCCATTAACGCGTTGGGGCAAGCCGGTCAAGTGGACGAGGCAAGAGAGTGCGGGTTCAGTGCCATCGCTCGGTGGTCCGGCAAGCAACTTCGCCTGTAAAAACCTTCGCCGCCGACCCGGCTTTGCCGCAGGACACTGCCGTCTTGGAAGCGCCACATCCCCACCTGAGCGCGAAACGCTGCTCGATGTTTCGAGCGTCAGATTTGGAGAACACCGCTTGGTAACATTGTCGAGGTCACCGTCCGCTTTGGGCCGAAAGTGATGCGACCGCCGCTGCTCTCAGCTCCAGAAAGAAGCTCAGCCAACCGCCCACCAGTGCGCGCCTGCTTCATTCCACCGGGTATGATAATGCAAGCACGCCGAGGCCCTCTGGTGACTCTCCCAAGAGACATAGGGGCATCGGTGCGGTCAGCCGCGCTGGAGCTGCGAATCCTCCCACTGCACCACAGAAGAGGCTCTGCAGAGGCGGTTCTGCCCCCACAAGATGGTGGCGCCAGAATCGATCCCCATAACGCGGCGTAGCTGTTCTTGGGACTTGGTGGTAGCCTCGAACCGAAGTGTGATCTCGGTCACGACCGGGCTACCAATGGATGCCGTGAGCGCGATATAGCGTCGGACCGGCGGCGGCAGGCAGCGATGTCGGCCTAGGTCAGAACCCGCTGAGGGTCGCGCGGGACGGCGACTATCTCGACACGCCCGGAATCGAAGGCTTGGCTAGGGTTGGTGCTCCAGCTGAGGGCGCCAATGCCAACGGCCAGAGCAAGAAGGACGGACAGCACTCAGATCATGCGCGGTCTTCTCATGGGCTGCCACCCGATCGTTGGCCGCCCGCCGCGACAAACTCGGCAATCCGGTCCGCCACGTCATCGTCGTGGCCAAGCCAGATATGCCCGCCGGTCGGAAAGATCGTCAGCTCCGCCCCGGGGATGCGCTCGGCAAGGAGCCGCGCGGTGGCGGCCGTGCCGAACAGATCGTCCTCGCAGGACAGGATCAGCGTTGGCGCCACGATACGATCATGGGCGGTCGTTGTCGGCACGCCAGCCCAGAACCCGTCGGTCCTGAGGCCATTTATCTTGCGGCTGATCGGGAATATCTGCGCCAGGATCTCCTCGGCGCGGCGACGCTCGGACTCTGGCACTTGGTCCAGAAGTGCGGGGTCGGTGGCCAGAAGGGTGCGGATCATCTGCCCGGGAGAAAACCGCGCGAGCGCCCAGAACCAGAAGTCCGAGCCCAGAACCATATTCACGGCGACTTCTTGCAGGGCCGTGAACTGGACCGGATCGCGGTTGGTCAGGTTCGCCGCCGGAACCAGAAGCCCAAGATGCGAACAACGCGTGGGGTGGCGCAGCGCGAACTCGGCCGATGTCAGCGCCCCGGCCGAGCCACCGACGACCGGCAACCTGTCGATCCCAAGATAGTCAAGGAGGTCAACCAGCACATCCGACTGGTGCGCGGGAGAGGCATCTTCGGGAAAGACACTGCCCAGATAGCCGAAGCGCGAGGGCGCGATAATACGAAAGCCACGCAGGCGCAGACCGGCGGCGAAAAGCAGGCCCTGGTCGAAACCGCCGCCGGTGCCGTGGATCATCATCAGGGGCTGACCATCGCCCGCTACCGCGAATTCAAGCGCCCCGGCCCGGCTATCGATCACCTGGGCCTGCGCGAAGAGCCGCGTTTCGGCCTGGCGGCGCGCCTCTCGAAAGGCGCCCGTGACGTAGCCGCCACCTCCAAGCGCCAGCCCTGCGAGGCCCAGGAGAACACTGCGCCGGGCGGTCATTGAAAATGCTCCGGATAGGTCATCGAATGTCTCCACTGGTCGGGAAGCGGACGTCAGTTGGAGTTCCGACGAACGCCCGCTTTTTTATCCTATTGGGCAAGCTAGACCCTGGGTTATGGCCGGACAAGTTCGAGGGCCGCTTGAAGAAAGGTCCCGGCGCAAGTCAAAGGCTGCCTCCGCAGGATGCAGCCTTCAATGCAACAGCAATTGGGCCCACCTCAATTTGCGATCTTGCGATGGTTCCCGATGATCACGCCAGCCGCGATCAGGATCGCACCCAGCATGACGACCGCGGAGTAACGCTCTGCAAACAGCAGCAATCCCGACAGCAGCCCGACAACCGGAGCGATGTAGCCGACCTGGCTGACAAAGACTGGACCGCTGGTCCGTTGCAACCGCATGAACATCAGGAACTGCGCCCCGAACAGCACCGCCTGGACCGCGACCAGCAAGGGAGCATTCCCAAGCGTGGCCAGCCCGTCCAGCCGTCCCGTGATGGCAGAAGCAGCCAGAAGCCAGATCGCCGCTGCCAACATGGTGCCGGCGGATAGCGCAAGCGGGGAGGAGCCCGCAGGCCATGCCTTGGTGCGGTAGACGTTGCCTGCAGCGATCGCCACCGGGATCAAGAGAGCGAGAAGCAACCAGCCGATGAGGTCGCCACTTCCATACATCCCCGATGGCGCGACGATGGTTAGAGCACCTGCGAAGCCAAGGCCAATCCCGACGCTTCTTTTCATCGTATTGTGCTCGACCCCGAGTCCGACGGACAAAAGTAACGTCAGGAGGGGGGGAAGCGTGTAAAAGATCGCGCTCAGTCCAGCGCCCAGATGTGGCATGACGGTAAAGAGCAGGATGTTCGGAATGGTCATCGTCAGAAGCCCGGCGACCGCATAGTAGCCAAGGTGGCGGGCTGACGTGGGCAGCGGCTGCCGCTTGAGCATCGCCATGACGGCAAGGATGACCCCACCCCCCAACATCATCGAAGCGGGCCAGGCCAAGGCATCGATACTTACGCTGGCTGCAAGCTTTCCAAGAGGAAAGACAGTTCCCAACGTTATGCCTGTTGCAAGCAGGAGCCCAAGGTCCCCGGCCTTTGACGAAGGCGCCCGAGAAAGTGAGGCAGTCGGAAGATTGGTAAGCGAAGTCATGGTCATGTTCCTGATTCGGGATGTCATGACGCCGTCTTGGGGCTTCCGATGCTTGGAAGGTAAAGCGGAAATTTCGCGCCGTGGAACCGGGCTCTCAGAGCCAGTTCGGCAGGAGTTCGCCAAGGTGGTCGAGAACGAGCCGGATGCGACGCACATGGCGCAGATCATCGTGCGTCACGATCCAGCATTCCATCGGCAGGCTGAATGCTTCAGGTAGCACCGGTTCCAGACCCGGATCCTGTTCGGCGATCCGTGCCTGGCAGACACCAATCCCCAGCCCAGCCCGAAGCGCTGCGAGTTGGGCGGCTTCGCTGTCGCAGCGCAAGCGCAAGGATCGTCTAGACAAGGCCGTGTCCAGACGTTCAAGGAAGCCCAGGCTGACCGCATCTTGGTCCGGGCCAATCAGACAATGGCCCGCAAGGTCTGCCATGTCCCGTGGCCTCCCGTGTCGGTCGAGGTAGTCTTTGCGCGCATAGAGACCGACATGGGCGATGCCGATGCGCCGGGCAAGCAAGTTGCTCTGGGTTGGGCGGGCCATGCGGACGGCCAGATCCGCCTCATGGCGCAGAAGATCCGCGTTGGAATTGCTGAGCGCCAATTCAAGTTCCAGACCCGGATGGGTCTCAAGAAGGGGAGCCAGCAATCTTGGTAGGATTTCCGTGCCGACCACATGGCTTGCTGCAAGGCGAACGACGCCCCTTGCGTCGTTCGATGAAGAAGATGCGCGCCGCTGTAGGCTTTCCGCGGTGAGCGCCATTGCACGGGCCTCCTGAAGAAGCGCAGCAGCGTCCTCCGTGACGAGGTATCCTTGCTGCGACCGCAGGAACAGCCGCCGACCGACTGCCAGTTCGAGCTGTTCGATGTGCCTGCCGATCGTCGGCTGGGTCAAACTGAGACGCCGGGCTGCAGCCGATAGGCTGCCCGTATCTGCCACGGCCAGAAAACTGCGCCAAAGCGACCATTCAATCTGTGACACTGCCATACGGAAACGTTTAACAGGTATTCATAGTCATGCAATTTCTTAAGTCTGGGTTTGATGCGATCTTCTTCGCATCAAACCATGCAAAGAAGGATGCTTGTCATGTCGGCCACTCACTCATCTTCTGAAACGACCAGCCTAAGCGATGGTCTCAAGACCGTGTTGCGGCTTGAGGGTCTAGGCACCTTGACGGTGGGCTTGGGTGGCGCCTTGAGCATGTCGGACTCATGGCTTGCAGTAGCTGGCATGTTCTTTCTTCCCGATCTGAGCATGGCCGGATATGCGCTAGGGCCGCGCGTTGGCGCGCTGATATACAACATCGGGCACAGCTATATACTGCCGCTGGCATTGCTGGCACTTGCCGCGATCGCCTTCCCGGCATTGATCGTGCCTGCATTGGTCTGGATCGCGCATATCGGCTTTGACCGTGCAATGGGCTACGGAATGAAGGGAACCGCGGGCTTCAAGCAAACCCATCTTGGTCGCATTGGACGCTGAACGCCTCCCATCCATGCGGGGAGTGCGAGAGTATAATCGAACGGGCCGATCCCAATCGTGCGGATCGGCCCGTTTCTCGTCATACAATCGGTTCCAGCCCGGTCATCTGTGCGCTTCAAAGCCCTTGCCGAGGGCGGACTTCTTCTTTTTGGGAATTGCCTCTTGCCCTGTATCGCTGCCAAGTGTGGTCAAGATCGGGCAGTCCGGGCGTTCGTCGCCATGGCAGGTGCGGGAAAGATGTTCCAGCGTGCCGATCATTTCCTGCAATTCCAGCATCTTCTTCTGCAACTCGGCGACATGGACCTTGGCAATGCGTTTGACGTCGGCGCTGGCACGGGTGCGGTCACGCCATAGAGCCAGAAGGTCCTCGATCTGTTTCACGGTAAAGCCAAGGTCTCGTGCCCTCCGAACGAAGTGAAGGGTCTGGATGTCCTTGTCTTGGTAAACTCGGTATCCCGAAAGGGTCCGCAGCGGCGCGCCAATGACGCCCGTGTCCTCGTAGTATCTGATCATTTTCGCCGAGATACCTGTTGCGGTAGCCGCTTCTCCAATGTTCATCTCTGCTTCTCCCAGAGTTCATCTCTCAGATTTGGTTTTGTTGCACGTTTCCATAGTGGGAAGGTAAAGCACAACAGCGACGGTCGGGAATATCGACAACCGCTCTTCTCAGGTGTTGAAGGCCGCCCGTTCAGGCGGTCTTCAGGTCGAGGATAGCTTTCAGCCTCTTGATCTGATCTTCGGCAATACCCCAGAGCGGCTGCCCGTTGACGATGGTGATCGGAGAAATGCGGAGACCGGTGCGGCGTCGAGCTTCTTCCTGCACTGCGGGGTCACGCAGATCGCGCTCCCGATAGTTCAATCCATGAGTTGCGAACCAGCGCTTGAGCGCAACACAGTCAGGGCAGGTGGGGCTCGTGAACAGTTCGATTTCAGCAGTCATCGAATTACCTCATGCGTGATGGCTTGACTTGAGTGCGATCGGCAGCGGACGCGTTACGTCGACGCCAGGACGGCCGATCTTGTCTTTAGTGGAAGAAGCCGCCGGACCAGCAAGGTCCGGCGCGTAGCGTTTCAGTCTGAGTGCGTTGCCGAGGACGAAGACCGAGGACAGCGCCATGGCACCTGCGGCAAGCATCGGCGACAGCAGCGTGCCGTTCAGGGGCCACAGCACACCTGCCGCGACCGGGATCAGTGCCGCATTGTAGGCGAAGGCCCAGAACAGGTTCTGCCGGATGTTGCGCATCGTGGCACGGCTGATGCCGATACCCTTGGCAACGCCCGTCAAATCGCCCGCCATCAGCACCACATCGGCGGATTCGATCGCCACGTCCGTGCCAGTGCCGATTGCCAGACCGACATCTGCTTCAGCCAAGGCGGGGGCATCGTTGATACCATCTCCCACGAACGCGACCTTGCGATTGCCGGCACGCAGACGTTTCACGGCATCGACCTTGCCTTCGGGCATAACTTCAGCAACGATCTCGTCAATGCCAAGCTCTGTGGCCACGGCCTGCGCAGTGCGGGCATTGTCGCCCGTGATCATCGCGACTTTCAGGCCTAGGGCGTGCAGCGCACGGATTGCCGCCGGAGTGGAGGGCTTGATCGGGTCGGCGACAGTGATCAGCGCAGCAAGTTTCCGGTCGATTGCGACGTAAAGGGGCGTGCGGGCCTTGGAAGCAAGGTCGGCGGCCTTCACGGCGAACAAAGCAACATCAACACCGTTCTGGGCCATGAAACGGTCGGCACCCACTTCAACCACGTGACCGTCTACCATTGCGCGGATGCCAAGTCCCGGCAGTGCGTCGAACGCTGTCGCCGACGGAAGGACCAGACCTTTTGATTTTGCGGCCTGCACGATCGCCGTGGCTACAGGGTGCTCGGACTCGGTCTCGGCCGAAGCGACCAGGGTCAACACCTGTGCACGATCAAAACCCTCGGTCGGGATCAGATCGGTAAGAACCGGCCGGCCCATCGTCAACGTGCCAGTCTTGTCCAGAGCGACGACCGAAACCGACGTCAGGCTCTGTAGCGCGGTCCCGTTCCGGAAGAGAACTCCAAGCTCAGCCGCGCGGCCAGTTCCCACCATGATCGAGGTGGGCGTGGCCAGACCCATGGCGCAGGGGCAGGCGATGATCAGAACGGCAACAGCGTTGACGAGCGCAAAGGTCACCGCCGGATCGGGCCCGAAGAACAGCCAGATGAGGAAGGTGACCGCTGCTGCGACCATCACGGCGGGCACAAACCAGGCTGTCACCTTGTCCACGAGCGCCTGGATCGGCAGCTTCGCGCCTTGCGCACTCTCAACCATGCGGATGATCTGTGCCAGCAGGGTGTCGGCGCCTACCTTCTCGGCACGGTAGGTGAAGCTGCCGGTGGTGTTGATCGTGCCGCCGGTGACGCCATCTCCCGCACCCTTTGCGACCGGGATCGGCTCGCCCGAGATCATGGCCTCGTCCACGAACGAGGAACCGGAAATCACGCTCCCGTCGACCGGGATACGCTCGCCGGGCCGAACCTGCACAATTTCCCCGGGCTGCACAGAATCGAGCGCCACTTCAACAAAGGCTCCATTGCGTTCCACGCGGGCAGATTTGGCCTGAAGGCTCATCAGCCGGCTGATCGCCTCCGAAGTCCGCCCTTTCGCTTTGGCCTCAAGGAAGCGGCCCAGAAGGATCAGCGTGATGATGACGGCCGACGCTTCGAAATAGACGTTTGCGGTGCCGTGGGGCAGCAGCCCGCCTGCAAAAGTTGCCACAACCGAATAGGCCCAGGCCGCCGAAGAGCCTAGCACGACCAGCGCGTTCATGTCAGGCGCCAGGCGCGCCAGCGAGGGAATGCCTTTGCGATAGAAGCGCAGGCCGGGGCCGAACTGGACCAGAGTCGCCAGCACGAAGTAAAGCACATAGAGTTTGGTCTGACCGACCGTCATCGCGAGCCAGTGGTGCAGCGCGGGAATGAAGTGGCTTCCCATTTCCAGCACGAAGATCGGCAGGGTCAGGCCGCCCGCAATCAGCAGATCGCGCTTGAGGCGCGCAGCCTCATCCTCTTTCGCGGCCTTCCGGTCTTCGACGGCAACCTGCGCCAGACGCGGCTCGTAACCCGCCGACCGCACCGCCGCTTCGATTGCGGCCGTCATCTCCGGACCAGCGTCGAGCACTTTGAGCGTTGCCCGCTCTGTTGCCAGGTTGACAGATGCGTCCAACACTCCGGGAACGGCGGCGAGGGCTTTCTCCACCCTGCCGACGCAAGAAGCGCAGGTCATGCCGTCAATCCCAATGTCGATCGTTGCTGCGGCCACGTCATAGCCCGTGCCCCGCACTGCCTTGATGACCTCCGAGCGCACAGGTGCGCCCGTGTAACGGATCTCGGCCTTCTCGGTTGCCAGGTTGACGCGGGCAGAGGCGACGCCCGGGACCTTTGCAATAGCCTTCTCGACCCTGCCGACGCAGGAGGCACAGGTCATCCCGAGAATGGCGATACTGTCGACCTTCCCGGCTACTTCTTCAGTGCTGAAGTCTCTCATGATGCGATTCCTAGTGGATGGTTTCTACTTCGAATCGCCTTGTGAGGCTTCCAATGATGTCAAGGTCAAGCCATGTTTGGCCCCTTCCGGAAATCTTTGGAGAGGGGCTTGACCCTCCAACGTTGGTAAGCCCCATCTCAGGGAAACGGCACCTTCGCCGACCAAGAAAAAGGACGAACAAGATGATCGAATTGACCTTACCAAACATGACCTGCGGCGGCTGTGCACGTGGTGTCACCTCTGCCGTCAAAGCTGTTGACCCAGGCGCCGAACTCGCTATCGACGTGGGGCTGCGCAGGATTCAGGTGAAGACTTCTGTGGGTTCCGAGCAAATTGTCGCTGTCTTGACTGAAGCGGGCTTTCCTCCCGCCTGATCAGGCAACCGGGACCGGGCTTGTCTTCCCGGTCCCGGTGGGTTTCGCCAGTCAGGCGCGCTACGCAAGCGCGACATCGTTCCGATCTACTAACAGGCTCGGGTCGAGCTCTACGACAAGAATACCTTCCGTCCAGTTGTCTGCCTCGGCCAAAAGTTGACCGTCCGGCGACCAGGCACCTGCGCTGCCACATCCTGTCCATGCACCGGCTGGACCCACATGGTTCGAAAGAACCGCAAAGATGCCATTGTGCCTGGCCCGATCAGGCAGCCAAGCCCGCGACTCCTCGCGACCGCCCGTGCTTCCGAAAAGAGCGCTGAGAGCATAGACGTGGGAGCCTTCCGTCGCCAGTTCGGCTGCATGGCTGGGAAACCCGCCGTCGAAGCAGATACCTATCCCGATCTTCCATTCGCCGACGGTCACGTGTCCCGTGCTCTCCCCAGCTTGGAACACGGCACTTTCCAGGTCGTGCAGATGTCTCTTGCGGTAGATCCGGACTTTACCCAACCGGTCCAATGCGAGCGCCGAGATAAACTTACGTTCGCCCTCTGCTACAATCGCTCCGACAATGGCCGTCAGTCCTGCATTGCGGCATGCCGCGTGGAGCGGTTCCAGGAGTGTAGCCAAGTCGCCCTCAGGGATCGCGGCAGCATCGACAATGGCCGGATCGACTACATACCCGCAAAGCGACAGCTCGGGAAACAAGATCAGTTCACAGCCTTTCTTGCCAGCTTCGTGAATCAGTTCTGCGTGCTTGGTAAAGCTCAACTGCCGATCAAGTAGCGTTGCGTTCATCTGGACGAGCGCAACCCGAAGAGAGTGTGAAGGATGAGAACTTCTGGTCACTTTCTTGCCTGGCTGTTAACCACCTGTGTGTGTCTATCCTGCTGACGCTTAGTCGTCATCGTCGGCTTGATCCCACGAAACGTTTCGCTCGACTAATATGGCTGACCGCACACTCGCTTGATGGCACTGCCCAGCCTTCATCATGTCAAACAGGATGCCCAAAGTGCCGCTCGGAGAAAATACCGCAAGTGGCAGCTTGGGGCCGATGTGTTGAAAACTCGTTTCAGATGCCGCGCCGACTCTGGGCTGACGGCGGCGCGAGCCTTTCCCGGCATGGGTATGAGCCAACCACTCACCAGCGCACGTCGGTCTCAGACCGCTGCTTTGCCTATCCAAGCGCGTAGATGCTTTCTGGTGACTCTCCTGCCAAGCGTGGCATGCACACTAGGCTGGTAGTGCGTGCTGACGTGCCCAGAGCATCCCGGCTCAGTCACAGAGGAGGTTAGGCCCCGCACCCTGGCGGCACCAAAACCCAACCCCATCACTCGACACACATTTTCCTAGGACTTCGCGTTCTCCAACGCACCCGTTCCCCGAGGGATGTCGAGCCATTCCTCCGGGGCGGTGAGGACGCGGTCAGCATCAGAGCGGACCGTAAGTCGGCAACGCTTTTATTGGTGCTGGGGCTTCCTCTGAAAGCAACAACCGCGCTTTTCTTGAAGTTGCAGTGACCCGCTCAGCCGTCCAGTTGTATCCTGCGCCAGTGACCATTCCGCGAGCGTTCAGCAGACCGGCAACTTCGGCACGGGAAAGTTGATCACGATCTGGGATCGACCGAAGAACATCCGCGATGGACTGCACGAGCGCGTCGGCTATCGTCGAGAGCGCTTTCTCACCGAGACGCTGAACGTTCATTATGTCTGGGTTTCCGAACACTGCACCGTCGGCTTTCTGCTTCTGCATCGCATCCCGGGTTCTCTTCGAGATCTTCTCACCGGAACGTCGTGCTTGAAGTAGCTGACCTGCTTTCACTGCGTCAGCGAAATCATTCCCACCATTCCCGGAGACGATCCGATCGTCAGCGGGAAGGAGAGCAGTGATTTCTGAAACGTCATCGGCATGAGGTGACAATTGGGACCAGTCCCAGACGACACGAACACCATCATGGTCACGAACGGCGTCCAGTGCACGCTACAGACCACGTCGGCTTGGGAAGCTCTTCGCACTAACACCAGAGGCAACGTCCTCGAAGATCTCAAGCAAGGGAACACCGAGTCGATCTGCGAAGGCACGGATGGCATCGCGCTGCACGTCTAGACTGATACCCTGCTCGCCCTGGCCTGGAGTCGAGACGCGCACATACCCGATCATCGGTTTCGGCCGGTCAGGCCTCGCTTCGCCACCATTTTTTGCTTCCCTTCAGGTGATGTGCCTCTGCGACCTCCTCCGACATTCGAATACCGCGCAGCGAAACGGCAACCCAGCCGCCGCTCATCTCAAGGGATAAGCACAAGTTTACCGACGTGGCGCTTTTCGACGAAATCTCTCTGTGCATCGGCAATCCTTTCAAGCGGGTAGGTCCCCGCGAGCAGTGGCCGGATCTCGCCCCTCTCGATATAGCTGATTAGATTTGGAAAAACGGGTTCGTCCCACGCGGTGCAGCCGATCAGCGTAATGTCCTTGAGATACATTTCGCGCATGTCCAAGCTGACGATCGGTCCGGCAATAGCGCCGGACGAGACATATTTCCCGCCGCGTCGAAGCACTTTCAGCAGGACACCGAAGCCGGGCCCGCCCACGTTGTCGATGACCACGTCGATGCTTTCGGTCCCCAGCGTCTCCAGCAGATCCGCATCTCGCGCCAGGACGCGGTCAGCGCCGATCCGATGGATTTCCTCGATCTTGGCGGCGCTGGTCACAGCGATGACCTCGGCTTTGCGGCGCTTCAGAAGTTGGACGACTGCCGATCCGACGCCGCCTGATGCACCCGGGACCAGAACCCGCATGCCCGCCTTCACCCCTGCGCGGTGCACCATGTTCTCGGCTGTTCCATAGGCGCAGGGTAACGTCGCGAGCTCGGCGTCGCTCCAGTCGCATTGGACCGCGAATACCTCGCTTTCCGGAATTTTGACGTATTGCGCGAAGGCACCGTCGAAATCCGTTCCCAGCCAGACGGTATCCATCCGGTCAAACCCGTGTTCGCGCATGCAGGCCCGCACCAGAACCCGCTGCCCTTTCCGGCCTGCATCGGAGCCGGCGCCCACCGAGACCACTTTCCCGCAGCAATCAGCGCCCTGAATGAGGGGAAAGGGCGTGGCGTTTTTCCATCCGCCATCTTTCCGGTTCTCAGCGTCTTCTGTCTCTGCGGTTCCCTGCGTGACAGACGAGGAATACCAGCCAAGCCGGGTGTTGATGTCCGTATTGTTCACCCCGGCGGCCAACACTTTAAGAAGGACTTCACGGGGGCCCGCGACGGGCTTGGGCACACGCTTGTAGTCAAGCTTCTCGTAGCCCCCGGTCCCGGTTGTCACGACGGCCTGCATTTCAGCATGGTCGCCGAGTTGCTCGCCCTGCATCAGCCTGTCCCCCAGAATGCACGCATCAAGTCGATCAAATGGTATTGCATGCGGTCGTGTTTGTCTTTGGCTTCGCACATATCCTCAATCAGGACTGCCTGTTTGAGTGGGTGCGGTGGAGAGGGAATGTGAAGTCCTATCCGATCCCCCCTAGGACTCCTCTCATCTAGTCAGGGGTATGAAGTCCTATGGGTCTAGCTGGTCCCGCTGCACGCAGGATCCGAACTGGTTGCTGGGCCGGTAGGTTGCCGGCGCCACGAATGGTCATCATCATTAGGAAGTTGGCGACGGCACCCTCCAGCGCCTTTCCTTCACTTGATGGACATCCTCTCAGTTCGGCGACGCATCCGTCCGCAGTCGCACAGTATTCACATCGCCCGCACTCCACTGGACAGCAGGCTCCTCGTCGCGCGTTCTCCCTCTGGCCGCAGCGGGACACTCCGCAACAATAGGTCAGCAAGGTTGCCCTACGTCTGGCCGATCGCACCCGGGATGTATTCTCTGATCTTGAATAGCTGGCCTGCTTGGGCCTGAGACTTCATGGGGTGACCGCCAGAGCATGTCCCCGGCCTGGGACTGATAAGGTGCGTGTCTGGGGAACGGATGCTATCTGGCGAGCGTCGTTTGAGTAAGGATAGCTTCACCAGTTCGACTGCCCTGATTGCCGGCTAGCAGGGTGACAAATGCCGAGAAAACGGTCTCTGAAGATTTAAACCGTGCTGGAACCCGAAAGACCAACGAAACAACGAGAATTTAGGGTGACAGCGCGGGAGATCTGTTCGCTTTCGTCTCCCGCTGTCACCCTAGGGCTTCAAGGAAATAAGCATTTGTGGGTGACAGTGAAATCGTGGTTGTCACCCTTTCATACAACCGCTGTCACCCTAGAAATTCGCTCTGTCACCCCAGCGCGGAAGCAGCCTTCACACCCCGCCCAACAGCCTCCGCAGTTCAACAACCATGTCGCTGCCCGGGGCAGGCACCCGGTCGTTGCAGATGATGCGCAGGAACTCGATCCAGGCGCGCTCGTTCTCGGTTATCGCAGCGTCGGACGGCAGCTTGAAGCCGTCCACGACGCGTCTGGCTTTCTGGTCGTTTCTCATTTCCCGAACAGCCCCCTGATGGCGGCACGTGCGCGTGCGGTGGGCCTGGGATCGATGTGTCCGGATGCATCGCGGATCTCTGCCAGCCAGAGCGGTTCGTTCGCCGAGACCGGCGTGCCGAGGATTTCCTGAAGCGCCTGCGCGGCTGTTGAGCCCACAGCCTGTTCAAGGGCCAGACGCATGAGCAACGCCGGGTCACACTCGAGCGCGGTTGCCAAGGCAGGCACGCGATCAAGGGCCAGCTTGGAGTTGCCGGCCTTCAGCATCGACAGGTAGTTGCCGTTCACGAAGCCAGCTTCCGCGGCGATATCGGCTTGTGTTCTTGGTCTCAGCTCGAGGACGCGCTTCGCGATGAACTGTGCGAGGTCGCTGTCTTTGTAGGGGGTCGTGCTCATATCGCTCTCCATGAAATCGCAGCGCTGTTCGCTGCAACTCATTTTGTAGCGATCGGCTGATGGGGAGATTGTGGGGGCCGAGTGGCGTTCAGGTTTGGACGCGGAGTGGTCCTGATTACGATTGTTCGAAGGCCGTTACGAAGGGCGGAAAGCGGCCATTTGCCTCTGCCGCTGTGAGCGTCCGTTTGCACGCATCGAAGCCATTGACGGACAGTTAGGCTCAGTGCCGAGCTTGCGTATTTCTGTTCAGGTTCAACGACAACCCGATCTGACAGGCCGCCAATACCGCGAGGTAACCGACAAGAACGGGCGCCGTCGAGACCATGACTGGGGAGGCAGCAGCCATCAAGGCGATCAAGAAATAGGGCCATCCAGACGCGAGCGACCGTTGGTGGGTTGCAAGTGACACAATGGTGACGCCGCCCATCGAGAGCGCGGCACCCACTGAAAAGATCCAGGGTGCGGCGCCGTCCAAGGCGGTGTGATGCGCAAGGTAGACTGTTCCTGCGCCGAGGCTTGCAATGCCAAGGTAAAGGGGAATGTGGCCATACGCCCAGAGACGCAAGCTGCGCCCTGCAGCGGCATCCCCCACATGCCGCTCGGCATTTCCTTTGGCGCGGCGGAAGTAGCCGACCCAGTAGAGAAAGCCTAGCAAAGCACCTAGCAAGGCAACGGCAAGGGTGTCGCCGTGCAACTCGGATCCGTGATCCAGCGCATGGACCGACGCTGCTGCCGTTTCACCCAGGAGGATGATGGTGAACAGGCCGAAACGTTCGGGCAGATGCTCAGGGTGGGGTGGCGCACGGTGGGTCTCGCTCGCAACGAGGAAAGGCGAGACGATGTCGAGCGCCAAAGCCACGGCCCAAAGCGCGGTGCGAAGCGTCGGCTCGGCCAAAATCGATCCAGCCCAAAGGGCAGCCTGAAGGCCGTAAATCGCCCCGTAGATGGTGCACAGGCGGCCCAGGCCCGGGCGCACGATCTCGCGCAGGTAGCCCAACATCAGAAGCGCCTTGAAAGCCGCAACGCCGCCCGCGAAGGCCCATGCGCGGACACCAAAGGCGTCACCCGCACCATAGGCGATGAACACCACCCCAAGGATCTGCGCAAAGCCGATTGCCCATTGGTCTGGGCGGTCCTTGTCAAAACGGCTGGCATGAAATGTATGCCCCAGCCAGAGCCACCAGAGCACAAGGAAGAGGAAGCCGAATTCCAGCACCCCCGACCAGTTGTATTGTTGCGAAAGTGAGCCCGCCAGCGCGGCCACGGCCACGACGAAAACGAGGTCGAAGAACAGTTCGAACCAGGTCGCCTTGCGGCCATCTTCATGGATCAGGACGTGGTTGGTCATCTTGGCCTCCGCTCGTTTCGATAGGGTGGACCGCGGTGCAGCCCGCGCCGTTTGTTCTCAGCGGCCCAGAGTCTGGACAACGAGTTCCGCCGCCGCGCCGCCCGAGAACTGCTGTTGGCCGGTGATCAGGTTGCCGTCGCGCACGGCAAAGGCCTTGAACATCGAGTTCACCACGAAGTTTGTGCCCTCGAGCTTCTTCGCCTCGTCCTCGATCCAGAAGGGCTGGATCTTCTGGCCGACCCAGGCGTCGGCATAAGCCTCTTCGCTGTTGGCAAAGCCGGTCCAGGTCTTGCCCTTGACCAGAAGGTCGCCGTTGGACAGCCGGGTCTTCAGCAGGATGCAGGTGCCGTGGCAGACGATCGACACGATCTTGCCCGCCTCGTAGGCTTTGGCCACGAAGGCATGCAGCGCAGTGTCGTCAATCATGGTGATCATTGGCGACTGCCCGCCCGCGAGGAAGATCGCGTCGTAGGCGGTCGGGTCCACCTCGGCGATGGGCTTCGTGCCTTTCAGCATTGCTGCGTGGGTAGCGGATTTCTTGAAGCCGAGCGAGATCAGGTCATGTGCCGAATAGCCCGATGGGTCCTCGGGGTCGGAGAACCCGTCCGCCACCAGATCGCCGCCCTTGGGAGAGACGATCTCGACCTCGTAGCCAGCTTCCGAGAAGGTCCAGTAGGGGTGGGTGAGCTCGGCCCACCAGAAGCCCACGGGCCAGCCAGTGGTGGGCGACGTGCCGGGGTTGGCGGCGATCAACAGCACTTTCTTCTTCGAGTGCACATCGATGGATGCAGACATTGGTATTTCCTTTCAGAGGGTTTTGGATTTCAGATAGAAGAAGCGCGCCATCCGGGGCGTTAGGCGGGGCATGATGACGTAGGTCATCAGTCCGACCTGAATGCACACCTTGACCAGCAGCGGCAGCGGCCAGCCAGTGATCGCCGGGCTAGTCCTCCGCCGGATCGCTCATTCCGAGACCTCCGGCAGAGAATACCAGTCGGGCTTGGACTGCGCCCACAGGTTCTTTAGGATGCGCTTGCCCGTGGGCCCGTCGATCAGCCCGGCCGAGACCAGCCAGCGACCGGCGGTCGTCAGTTCCTTGACCACCCGCGCGCCGCAAGTGCCGCAAAAGGCTCGGCGGCTTGCCTCGGACGATTGATACCAGACCAGCGCCTCTTCGCCCCGGACCATTAGGTCCGCCCGGGGGGCGGCGAGGAAGGCGTTGAAATTGCCGTGCATCTTATGACAGTCGCCGCAGTGGC
The DNA here is from genome assembly GCF_050632395.1 of Tabrizicola sp. BL-A-41-H6. GTDB lineage: Bacteria > Pseudomonadota > Alphaproteobacteria > Rhodobacterales > Rhodobacteraceae > JAUYQR01. Next base: position 385,039 of record NZ_CP192600.1, on the reverse strand, counting down.
AGGCGAGGACCCCGGCTGCATCGGCCGGAATGTCGATATGGACCCTACCGCAGTGACAAGAAGCATGAAGCGTCGCGGTCATCGTGTCTCTCCGGTCATTGTGGGGCAATCGCGGCGAGGGCCCAGTTCCGGCCCTTGCCGCGGAAAAGCGACTGGTTGATCCAGACCATTGCCAGCGGTTCCAGTAGACGCGCCTTGGCCAGTCCACCGGCATCCAGCGCCTCGAACCCGAGATCGGCCAGGATCGTGGCGCATGCGGCCTTGGCCCTCCCGTCATCACCGGCGAGGAATTGGACCGGGCGGTGGGGCAGATGATCATTCTTCGCCGTGATCTCGGCCCCGACCTGGTTCAACGTCTTGACCACATGAGCTTCAGGCAACCAACCCTGCACGATCTCTCCGCCCGAGGTCAGATGTCCCACCGTCAGGCCAAGCGCCCCATCGACCATCCCCAGCGGGTTCATGCAGTCGATGACGGTCTTGCCCGCCAGCGCCCCGAGCGTCTTGACCGCGCTTTCGGCCACGCCCCAAGGCAGGGCAAGTATGATCAGATCGCCCGCCGCGGCGGCAGCTGCGGGCAGCATCGGCGTTGCACCGGTGGCGGTTGCCAATGCCACAACATCCGCCGCCTGCGGATCCCGTGCGCCGAGGATCACCTGATGGCTCTTGCCCTTCAGCCCCCGGGCGATGGCACTGCCGACATTGCCGATGCCGATGATCGCGATGCGCATCACAGTTACTCCTTGCTTCATTCGATGCAACGGAGATATCGGGGAGAAGAAAGAAATGGTAATGAATATGGATCATGTCTGAGTTAAGCACATCAGAACTCCGTAGGCTCGACCTGACCTTGCTGCTGGTCTTTCTGGGGCTTGTGCGCCATCGCAAATCTCTGGACGTGGCGGCGGAGTTGGGACTGACCCAGTCCGCCATCAGCCAATCGCTGAAACGGCTGCGCGACATTTTCCAGGACGATCTGTTCCTGCGCCGCCCGCATGGGATGGAGCCCACGGCAACGGCCATGGCGCTCGAAGCGCCAGTGGCGGCCGCTGTCGATGCCTTGCGCGGTGCGCTCGGGGCCGCGCGAACCTTCGATCCTGCGACGGCGGCGGGCCTCGTTCGTGTGGCGGCGCTCGATGCCGAACAGGCTGTCCTGATCCCGCCGCTGGTCGCAAAGCTGCGGCATCTTGCCCCCGGACTGACGCTGTCGGTCCTGCCGTTGGGGCGCGGGGCTGCGGTAGACGCCTTGACAGAGGGGAGGGCCGATCTGGTGCTTGGTTATGTCTGGGACCTTCCCGATGCAATTTCCGGCGAACCGATCTACGAGGAATCCTTTCAAGTTGCGGGCCGCGCCGAAGTCTTGCCGGATGCGCCCCGAATTGACCTCGACGCATATTGCGACGCCGATCACGTGCTGATTTCGCCCGGCGGCGACCTGCGCGGGGTGGTGGATGACCAACTGCAGGCTATCGGCCGAAGCCGACGCGTGATCCTCGGCCTGCCAGCTTTTCTGCCCGCCCTTGCTGCCGTCGCCGCCTCTGGCGCGCTTGTCACCTTGCCCGCCCGCCTGGCGGCAGCCTTTGCCTCCGGCTTTGGTCTCGTCACTGCCGAGCCGCCAATTCCGGTTCGGACCTTCCCGGTGTCAGTTTTCTGGCATCGGCGAAACGATACCGACCCCAGAACCCTATGGATCAGAAAGCAACTACGCGAAGTCTAGTCCCCACCCAAGTGCGGGCGCTACAACCACATCGCAGACAGAACTTGCGCCGAGAGCAGCCGGGATCTGGAAGGGTTTGACGGCAGGGCCACCCTCTCCAGAAATTGGGCTACCTGGAATGACTTGCCAGAGAGCGGTTACAAAGCTGCCGTTGAACAGTTCCGTGCAGACGGGCGGCTAATGGGATGTGTCGGCTGCGTCCCCCACCGTTGGGTTATCCTGAAGCGGGATGACCCCTCACCTGCAGGAGAAGCAGCCATGCATGCGAAGAAGAAAGGAAGTGTTGATGAGCTTGCCGTCTTCGGGATCGACATCGGCAAGGAGACTTTTCATCTGGTCGGGTTTGACCGAGCTGGCCAGTTGGTACTGCGCAGGCAGATCAAGCGCCTTGCCAGGACCGCGGCGCTCGAGCGTTTCCCCCAGTGCGTTGTCGGTATGGAAGCGTGTCTCAGCGCCCATTTCGTCAGCCGGACGCTTCGGGGAATGGGTTTTGAGCCGCGGATCATTCCGGCCATCTACGTGAAGCTGTTCAACAAGGTCCAGAAGAACGACTACAACTACGCAGACGCCATGCAGAGGCGACGCTTCAGCCCAACCTGCGCTCGGTTGCTGAGAAGGGCCAGGATCAGCTCGATCTGCAAGCCTTGCATCGGGTCAGGGCACGGCTGGTCTCGCGGCGCACCGCAACCATCAACCAGATCCGAGCGTTCCTGATTGAGCAGGGAATCACCGTCCGCTCTGGCCTGAGGGCACTCAAGAACTCCTTCGAAGCGATCCTCGATCAACGTCGGGACGAGATTTCGCCCCGGATGCGCAGCATCCTGTTAGGTCTTTATGGCGACTGGCTCTGGCTGGACCGACGGATTGAAGATGTTTCGGCAGAGATCGAAGAGATCAGCCGCACCGAAGAGAACTGCGCAAACATCATGACCATTCCGGGCATCGGCCCGATGATCTCGACCGCGATGGTCGCGGCAGTTGGCAAGGGCGAGGCTTTCGACGGTGGCCGGGACTTTGCGGCATGGGTCGGTTTGGTGCCGACCCAATACAGCACCGGCGGGCGCACGATCCTTGGGCGGATCACCAAACGGGGCAGCCGCTCTCTGCGCATGCTGTTCGTGCAGGCTGCAAAAGTGATCATGATGCGACAGAATAGATGGTCCACCTTCAGCTTCGACCCCTCGCTGACCGAGGCGGTAGCGCGGATGCCCCGCAACAAGGCAGCCGTTGCACTGGCCAACAAGCTCGCCCGGACCGCGTGGAGCCTTTTGCGCCATGGCACCCGGTTCGACGCCGCAAAAGATATGGCCATGGAAGCGATCTGAACCTTCCAAAGCTATAAAGGGGTTCGCGACAGAGAGGACAGCATGGAACGGAGAAAATACGCCCCCAGAGTCTGGCGGCCCTTATGATCAACAAGGACCTTGCCGCTAATGAGACCAAGGCGCATTCGTAACCCCATCAAGGCCACGGCCCGCGAGCCGATCAACAGGCCGGATACATATGAGCGATTTCCGAAGCCGCGCGAAATCTCAGTTGCGAACAGCAGCCGACACATACATGAGGGCCGACCGCGTCCGGCACAGCAGAATGCCAAGGTGCACGCGGTCCCCCGCTCAGATGTTCCACACTTCAACTCGCCACCGCCCAACCTCGGGCAGTGGCGAGTTATAGAGGGTAGTGATCAGGAAGCCAAAAGCGCCAAGGCGGAGTCCAGCGCTGTCATCGATGCGGCATGATCCCCAGCGTCGTGCGCGGCCTTTCCGGTTTCATACAGCTCGATGGCGGCCGACTTGGTTGCTTCATCCACCGTGGTGGTCTGAAGCGCTGCTTCGAATTGCCCCATCAGGACCGGGCAGTTGCCTGCGAAGACGGGGGCAGCCATTCCGAACGTGAGCGCGAGGGCAAGTGCGGTTTTCTTCATTTGAACCTCCAGAAATCAAACGTGCAAAGAGTTGTGCGCGCAGGAGGTAGATCGAAAAGAGCGCAGGTGAAGGTTCTGTCGCACGAACCTCATCAGGGTGTCATCTCTTGAACCCAGCAATTTGGCCGCGTCTGGGGGCTCGATGCGCCGTAATGGGATAGCAAGGCGGATCGGCGGCACCCGCCACGCTACGGAGCTTGATCTCCGGCAACACCCTGCGATGCGATATTCTTGACTTCGATCGGTATGGACGCCTCGTCGCGCGATGCATCCTGCCCGACGGTCGCGACATCGCCGCAGAGATAATCGGCTCTGGCGCAGCAACTGAATACTGCCGCTTCTCGGCGGGGCTTCCATGGAACTTGCTGAGTAGAATCTCGCCGTCCCGCTTCCACAAACGTTCAACATGCCGCTGAAGCAGTCAATGATGCCATCCGGGATGAACTGCGTGCCGAACCCGCATGCTAATCGTTAATATGAGACGAAGAAATGTTACGCTCAACTGTTCCGGAGCTCTCGACCGTGCTGTTCATAACGAATTGATTTCTCGGGATTTTTCTTAATGGTCGGAGCGAGAGGATTCGAACCTCCGACCCCCTGCTCCCGAAGCAGGTGCGCTACCAGACTGCGCTACGCTCCGACCGTGGGCGCGGGGTTAAACGCATCTGGCGGCTTTGGCAAGGGCCAGCGCGCAAGTCACCCCTCGTCCGCGCTGCGGTCAAAGCGTTTCAGCCAGCTGGAAATCCGCGGCATCGTGCCATAGTCGAACCGCGTCCGGCTTTCGGTGACAGGGCGGTTCTGGCTGACCGAGGGCGCCTGTTCGCGCAGGACGATGTAGATGCCGGACGCGATGATCACCGCCGTCCCGACCCAGGTGTAGAAATCGACGCCCTCGTCGAAAAACAGCCAGCCGTAAAGCGCAGCCCAGATGATCTGCGAATACTGCATCGGGGCCACGATCACCGCTGGCGCGATGCGATAGGCCGCGATGATGCCCAAGGCACCCAGCATCCCCAGGAAGGCCATCACCGCGGTCAGTGCAAGGTGTTCGATCGGCATTGGCACATAGACGAAGGGCATGGTCAGCCCCATCACGAAAAAGCTGAGCACCATCGGATACAGCATCAGCACCACCGAGCGTTCGTCCGACCCGATCTTGCGCACGATGACCGACGTCAACGCCCCGGTGATCGCCGCCCCAAGTGCCGCGAGGTGGCCGATCCCCAAGGCATCGCCGCTGCCGGGGCGCAATACGATGATCACACCAATGAGACCCACGATCACCGCAACCCCACGCCGCAACCCGACCTTTTCGCCAAGCATCGGGATTGCCATCAGCGTGATCAGCAGCGGCATGGCAAAGAAGATCGCGTAGCATTGCGCTAGGGGCAGCTTGGAAAACGCGAAGAAACCCATCACGCCGGTAACCATCGCGGCCACGGTGCGCAGCGCCGTCCACCACGGGTGGCGCGGGATCAGCGTGCCGTCGCGCCGGTCTCCCATCAGCATCAGCGTGACCAGCGGAAACCCCATCAGGCCGGAAAAGAAGATGATCTGGAACGAGCTGTAAGTTTCGCCCAAAAGCTTCACCACCACGTCATGCGTCGCGTAAAAGCCGAAAGCGGCAAGCGAAAACAGCGCCCCGCGAAGGGTGGAGTTCATCTGGAAAGGGTCCGAAAAAGGGGCGGTGAAGTCCCGCCGTTACCGCAAGCATTTTTGCGCCAAAGCCCAGCAGACGCAAGGGTGGCGGCTGGTCTTTCTGCCGCCTTTCCGGTTATTCACCCGGCTTTCTGTTGCCGTGCCACGATGACCAGACCCGCAAGGATGATGATCGCCGTGCCGAGGATGGTTTGCAGGCTCATCACCTCGTCAAACAGAAGCGCGCCGAAGACCGCGGCCCAGATGATCTGGCTGTATTGCATCGGGGCCACCACGATGCCGGGCGCACGACGGTAGGCGGCGATGATCGCGAAATATCCGGCAAAGGCTGCAAGGGCCATCGCGCCGGTCACGGCAAGATCGGCGAAGGGCATCGCGCGGTAGACGAACGGCAGCGCCAACGTCGCCACGATCAGTTGCGCCATCATCGGGTATAGGATCAGCACGATGGTCCGTTCGGCGCCGCCGCTGAAGCGGATGATGACGTAGTTCGCCGCGCCAAGGATTGCGGCGGCCAGTGCGGCGGCATGGCCCCATCGCAACGACACCTGACCGGGGTCGAGCGCCACGATCACGCCCAGCAATCCCGCCACAACCGCCACGCCGCGAAGCAAGTCGATCGGTTCCTTGAGCGCGAGCGCAGACAGAACGGTGATGAAGATCGGCATAGTGAAGAAGATGGCATAGGCCTCTGCCAAGGGCAGGCTGGCGAAGGCAAAGGTGCCCGCGATGCCGTTAAGGACCACGATGAATGACCGCAGCGCCATCAGGCGGGGCTGTTCAGGGCGCAGCCGGCCGCCCGCCGGATCTGCCATGATGTGCAAGACCACCAGTGGCAGGCTCAGGACACCGGCGAAGAAGATGATCTGGAACGGGTGATAGCCGCCGCCCAGAAACTTCACCCCGATGTCGGATACGGCAAAAAGCCCCATCGCCAACAGGCCCAGAAGCGCGCCCTTCAGGTTTGAAGGTTGGGTCATGGCGCGGCGGCCCTTGGTGTCTGGTGCCGCGCCCGCCGCTTAAAGGCTGGCGTCAAGTGCTGCGATCACCGCGTCGCCCATCTGGCTGGTCGAAACCGGCACGCCGCCTTCGGGGCCCATCAGATCTGCCGTGCGGACACCGTCGGCCAGCACCTTTTCGACCGCCTGTTCAACACGGGTCGCCTCGGCCCCAAGATCGAAGGAATAGCGCAGCGCCATCGCAAACGACAGGATGCAGGCGATCGGGTTGGCCTTGCCGGTTCCGGCAATGTCGGGGGCCGATCCGTGCACCGGTTCATACAGCGCCTTCGGGCGGCCATTGGCCATCGGCAAGCCCAGCGAGGCCGAGGGCAACATGCCAAGCGACCCGGTCAGCATCGCTGCCATATCGGACAGCATGTCGCCAAACAGGTTGTCGGTGACGATCACGTCGAACTGCTTGGGCCAGCGGCACAACTGCATTGCGCCGGCGTCGGCATACATGTGGGTCAGCTCGACGTTGGGATATTCCTTGTCGTGAATCTCCTGCACCACTTCGCGCCACAGGATGCCCGATTCCATCACGTTGGCCTTCTCCATCGAGCAGACCTTGTTGTTGCGCTTGCGCGCCAGTTCGAACGCCGAACGGGCAACGCGGGCAATCTCGGATTCCGTGTAGCGCTGGGTGTTGATGCCCACCCGCTCGTTGCCTTCGGTGAAGATCCCGCGCGGCTCGCCGAAATAGATGCCCGAGGTCAGTTCGCGCACGATGACGATATCAAGGCCCGCGACGACCTCTTTCTTCAGGCTGGAGAAATCAGCCAGCGCGTCAAAGCACTGCGCCGGACGCAGGTTGGAAAACAGGTCCATCTCCTTGCGCAGGCGCAGAAGGCCGCGCTCGGGCTTCACGCTGAAATCGAGCTTGTCGTATTTCGGGCCGCCCACCGCGCCCAAAAGCACCGCGTCCACTTCTTGCGCCTTCGCCATCGTGGCATCCGTAAGCGGCGTGCCATGCACGTCATAGGCGCAGCCGCCGACAAGGTCTTCGCTGACATCGAACGCGATGCCGCGCTTGGTGCCGAACCAGCCGATGATCTTTTTCACCTCGGCCATGACTTCGGGGCCGATGCCGTCGCCGGCGAGGATAAGAAGGGATGGGTTGGCCACGGGCGTTCTCCTGCGGAAATGACGGGGATCGCGTAGCCCCTTGGCAGGTGGTGGTCAAGCGCAGACGGTTGGCTTTGCGCGGTCAGGGCAGGGTCAGGTCCACCCAGACCGGGCGGTGGCGTGATGCAGCGGCCAGATCGGCGGCAAGGGGGTCGCTGTCAGGGGGCCAGAGGACGCCTGCGCCAGTGACGGCAAGAGCGGCCGAGGGCAGCACCAGATCGACCCGAAGTCCGCCGATTTCGGCATAAAGCGCGGTGTCCAGCGCCGGGTCGCCGGCATGGTCAGGCTCCAGCCGCCCATGCGTGCCACGCGGGGCAGGGTCTTGCAGCGCGGGGTGCGCCAGAAGGGCCGCGATCCCGTCGCGAAGGCCGTCGCCATCGTTGGGGTCAAGGTTCGCATCCCCCAGCACGACGAACGGCACGGCCGGGGCGGCCATCGGCAGCGCGCCGTCCAGCATCAGCCGCCAGAACGCCGCCTCGTCATGGTTGCGGCGGCCATTGCGATCTTCCGGGCCGTCGAACACCGGGGGCGTCGCGTGCCAGGCCAGCAGGTGCAGCGGGCCTTGATCGGTCAGCACCGGCACATCCCAGAAACCCGTCGTAGCAAGGCGCTGCAAGGCAGCAAGATCGGGCGCGTCGGTGCCTAGGGTCTGCGGCAGGTCGCGCCAGAGGTAATCCGAGAAATCGCGCACCCCGGCCTCGTCCAGCGGCAAGCGCGAGAGGATCGCCATACCGCCATTTCCGGCAAACAACCCAAACCCCTGCGCATCACGCGGGTCACCGATCCGGCGGTTGCCGTCGATATCGAAACCGGTCTGGTCGCCGGTGTTCGGTCGCAGCGCGAACCGGTGCGGATAGGGCTCGCCGGCCGTTTCCAGCGCATTGGCCAAAAGGCCCAGCGCCACCAGCCCCGCGTCATAATCCACATCGGTCAACAGCAGCACATCGGCATCCAGCGCCACCAGCACCCGCACCAGCGCCGCAATCTGCGGATCATCGCCCGCGACCAGATCCTGCACCAATAGCCCCGGCCCGGTGCGCGCCAGATCGACGTTGTAGGTGGCAACGCGCAGCGGTTCTGCCGCCAGCGCCATTGGCAAGACGGCCAGCCACAGCGCAAGAAGCGTCGCGCGCAGGGTCAGGCCTTCGCCATCGCGTCAAGGGCTTCTTCGTCGGTGGGAACAAGGCCGCGCTTCGTGCGGATCATGTCAGCGATCCGGCCCATGGCCACACCCCGCATCAAAAGGCTTGCGGGCAGGAAGGCCCACGCCGCCATCGTCCAGATCAGGGTCTGCGCCGATGTCAGGGTCGAGGGCGGCAGCCCGGAACTGGCCAGCGTGACCATCGTGGGAATGAGGAAAGGCAGCAGGAAACCGACCGCAAGGTTGAACCGCGCGTCCCGCTCCAGCCGGTCGACCACGTCGCCGCCTGCGGTGGGTTCGAACGTCGGCAGGTTGACCCAGACGTTGAAGGCGCTTTTCGTCGACGGCCAGCCCGCCAGTTTCAGCACGATCACGAACACCGCCAGCGACAGGATCGACAGGAAATAAGCCGTGCCAGCCGCGGTGCGCACATCCAGCACTTCGGCCGGGGTCGCGGTTTCCGACATCATGTAGGACGCCAGCCGAACCGGCGAATAGGGGAAATCCAGCGACTGCCCGATCAGCATCCCAACGGCCCGGAAAAGCCGCGTCACGGTGGTGGGGTCTTCACGGTCTGCCACGATGACCGACAGCGTGATTATGATCGCCAGCAGCATCAGGTAACGGATGCGGTTGAACGGCGCACCATCGCGAAATTCGACAAGGCTGGGGTAGACGGCGTTGTATTCCATGAACACCAGCGCCCCGGCAAACAGCGCCATCAGCGCGACGATCTGCTTGGTATCGGTGCCGATGCCCGGCAGGATGACCGAGGGCATCACGATCAGGATCATCACCAGAAACGCGCGAACCGCCGCGCCCGTTGCACGGTTCAGCCATGTCCGGGCGTGACCGTCCATCGACGGGACGATCCGAACCTCAAGCCGGGTACCAAAGAAGTCGCGCACGTTTTTGATCAGTGCCTCAATTTTGCCCAATTTGTTAAGGCCTCCCCACGAGCGCGCAACATTTCTTCAACGAAACACCAGCTTTATGGCCATTTCAGGGACGGTCTGTTGCATAAATGCGAGAATTTTCTTTCACATTCATTAATGCGTGCAAGCGCTTACAATATCTTGTGGTTCGCCGCCAAGGAATCCACATGGCCAGTGCGCACAACCGGGCGGTGAAAACAGGCCCGTCGAACGGACCGAATCCTTCCCGAATCACTTGAATGCGAAAGGGCGCAGTCGCCTGCGCCCCTCGCTTTGATCAGAGGCCCGGTAAGGCTGGGCTCAGGCCCAGGGGCGGAGCGTGGCCGCCTTCGCCTCATAGGCGGCAATTGCGGGCGCCTTTTCCATCGTCAGGCCGATGTCATCCAGCCCGTTGATCAGGCAATGCTTTCGGTGGCTGTCCACCTCGAACGGGAACACCTTGCCGTCCGATGTGGTGACCGTCTGCGACGGCAAATCGACGGTGATCCGGGCATTGGCGCCTTTGCGGGCATCAGCCATCAGCGCATCCACCACATCCTGCGGCATCACGATCGGCAGGATGCCGTTCTTGAAGCAGTTGTTGTAGAAAATGTCAGCAAAGCTGGTCGAGATCACGCAGCGGATGCCGAAATCCAGAAGCGCCCAAGGCGCATGTTCGCGCGAGGAGCCGCAGCCGAAGTTGTCGCCTGCCACCAGAATCTCGGCGTTGCGATAGGCCGGCTGGTTCAGCACGAAATCCGGGATTTCCTTGCCGTCCTGGGTGTAGCGCATCTCGTCGAACAGGTTCACGCCCAGTCCTGACCGCTTGATGGTCTTGAGGAACTGCTTGGGGATGATCATGTCGGTGTCGATGTTGACCAGCGGCATCGGCGCGGCAATGCCGGTCAGGGTGGTGAACTTGTCCATCAGGTTACTCCTTTATCATCCGCCAGAAAGCGGAACGGGTTGCGGCATGGGACCGACCGGATTCAGCACCCAATCATAGACCGCCGAAATCTGGCGGGCCTTGCGGTCCCAGGTAAAAAGCTGGGCGACGCGGGCGCGCGCCGCCGCAGAGCGGGGTGGCAGGGCTTCGGGCGCGTCAAGGATGGTGCCAAGGCAATCACGCAGCCGATCGATGATCTGGGAACGGTTGCCCATCTTGTAGCCGACCGCGTCGTCGACCAGTTCCCCCGGCCCCGCGTAATCGCAGATCACCGGAACCACGCCCAGCGCCATCGCCTCCAGCACCACCCCACCGCCGAATTCCCGGATCGAGGGGAAGGTCAGCAGGTTGGCCTGCGACAGGATCTTCTGCACCTCGCGGTGATCGACCCAGCCGTGCAGACGGACGGCGTCGCCAATGCCCCGCTCTGCGATCATCGCCTGCAGCACCGGCATCATCGGCCCGTCGCCAAGGATATCCAGCGTCAGTCGACCTGCGCGCAGGTGCGGGTCGGCCGCCTCGATCAGCATGTCACACCCTTTGTAGGGAACCAACCGCCCGACAAAGCAGCCGCGGATCGGGCCTGTGATGTCCTGCAGCGACACGGCGTTGAAGCGTGCAGGATCAATGCCGTTTTCGGGGATCAGCGTGACCTTCGCCTGTTGCGCCGCCGGAATCTCGCGCGCGGTGTGGCGTGATCCGGCGATCACGGCGGCGGTCGCGCGAAACATGCGGCTGCGCGACGACGACAGGCGATAAACCCCCCGCAGATACGAAAGCCACTCCCGCTCGCGCCGACGTTCCGCGTCGAATCCCTCGGGCCAGGGCACCCCGCCATTCAGTGGCCCCAAGACAAAAGGCACACCAGCCCGCGCGCATTTTGCGGCAATGCTGCTGGTGGCGGTGGGGGTCAAAGGTGTCACCCGGTGAACGATATCAAAGGCACCACCCTTGATCCGGTCTCCGAACACTTGCCAGAGCTCGCGTTCGAAATAGCGGTAGGCCAGCGCCGACGACAATGCGGTCACCATTGTCCAGCCCTTGCCACTGCCCATCCGCAAGACCTCGGCCATCTTGTAGACCGGCCGCGCAACCGCCTCGGAGTCGATGGCGGCGAAGTCCGTCCCCTCGATCAGGCCGGCACGCAGAAAGGCGTCGCGGTTGCGGATCTGGGTTACGATGAAGACATCATGATGCGCCCTGAGCGCCGTGGCGATAGACCACCCGACCAGCGGCACAGAAACCCATTCAGGATTTGCCGCCTCGGCGATGACAAGCACCCGCAGCCGACGTGCCATGCCATCCCGACCCGGATCAACCGGGGCAAAGGGCTGGCTGGCACGACCGGCATCGCGCGATGTCATGCGGTCTGCGCCTGACCCATCATTTCGCGCACGTCCGTCAGGCGCCCGGTGATCGCCGCCGCCGCCGCCATCGCGGGCGACAGAAGGTGCGTGCGCCCGCCCCGGCCCTGACGGCCTTCGAAGTTGCGGTTCGACGTGGCCGCACAGCGTTCGCCCGGCGAAAGTTGGTCGGGGTTCATCGCAAGGCACATGGAGCAACCCGCCAGACGCCATTCAAACCCGGCGTCGATGAAAATCTGCGCCAGACCTTCTTCTTCCGCCTGCGCCCGCACCAGACCCGAACCCGGCACCACCATAGCCCGGATGCCGTCCTTCTTCTTCTTGCCCTTCAGGATCGCCGCAGCGGCCCGCAGGTCTTCGATCCGGCCGTTGGTGCAAGACCCGATGAACACAGTGTCGATCTCGATCTCGCTCAGCTTCTGGCCGGGGGTCAGGCCCATATACTCCAGCGACCGCTGCACCGCCTCGACCTTGCCGCCGGTGAAATCCGACGGCGAGGGGACGACGCCGGTGATCGGCAGCACATCCTCGGGGCTGGTGCCCCATGTCACGACCGGGGCGATATCCTCGCCCTTGATCGTCACGACCTTGTCGAAATGCGCGCCCTCGTCGGTATAAAGCGTCTTCCAGTAGGCCAGCGCCGCCTCCCACTTCGCACCTTTCGGTGCGTGCGGGCGGCCCATGCAATAGGCAAAGGTCTTTTCGTCCGGCGCGATCAGGCCGGCGCGGGCGCCACCCTCGATCGCCATGTTGCAGACGGTCATGCGGCCTTCCATCGACAACTCGCGGATCGCCTGACCACAGTATTCGATCACATAGCCCGTACCGCCCGCGGTGCCGGTTTCACCGATCACCGACAGGGTGATGTCCTTGGCCGTCACGCCGGGGCGCAACGAACCGGTGATCTCGACCTTCATGTTCTTGGCCTTGCGCTGGATCAGCGTCTGCGTCGCCAGCACATGCTCCACCTCCGACGTGCCGATGCCGTGGGCCAGCGAGCCGAACGCACCATGCGTCGCGGTGTGGCTGTCACCACAGACCACGGTCATGCCCGGCAGCGTCCAGCCCTGTTCCGGCCCGACGATGTGGACGATGCCTTGGCGCACATCGGACACCGGATAGTAGTTGATCCCGAAATCCTTGGCGTTCTGGTCAAGGGCTGCCACCTGCACGCGGCTGTCTTCGGTCATCGTGGCCGCATTGGCGCGGTCCAGCGTTGTCGGCACGTTATGGTCCGGCACGGCGATGGTCTTTTCCGGGGCGCGCACCTTGCGGCCCGTCATCCGCAGCCCTTCGAAGGCTTGCGGGCTGGTCACCTCATGCACGAGGTGGCGGTCGATATACAGCAGGCAGGTGCCATCCTCGGCCTGATGGACAACGTGGTCGTCCCAGATCTTGTCATAAAGCGTGCGCGGAGCGGTCATGGCTCATCTCATCTGTTTGGCGAATGGGGAAAGTCGGCAGACGCGGGAAAGGCGTCAGGCAAGTCGTGCGAGGACAGACCGGTTCAGCGCGGTGAACCGCCACGGCAGGCGATCATGGTCGGCAATGTCGAAAAAGCGCGTCATGCGCAGCGAAATACGCCTTTGCCCCTCGCAAAGCAAGGCCGGCGCGCACATCTGAAGGGTAAACACACACGCGAAGGGGCTGACCATGCGCTGGATCCTGGCGATGACATTGGCGGCCGGCCTCTCTGCCCCGGCGGAGGCTGACATGTACAACGGCAACGAAACCCCGGACTACACGGTTGAAAGCACCGAAGGCGCGGTCGAAATCCGCAGCTATCCCCCGCATATCGCGGCGGAAGTCACGGTATCGGGCAGCCGTGACGCCGCGATCAACGCGGGCTTTCGCGTCCTGGCGGGTTACATCTTCGGCGGCAACGAGGCGAAGGCCAAGGTCGCGATGACCACGCCCGTCATCCAGGCACCGTCTGAAAAGATCGCCATGACCACCCCCGTGACGCAGGTGGAATCGGATCAGGGCTGGACCGTTCAGTTCATGATGCCGTCCGAATACACGCTGGACACACTGCCAAAACCCAAGGACAGCCGCATCCGGTTCATTACCACCGATCCCGTGCGTATGGCCGTCCTGCGGTTCTCGGGCATCCCCACCACCGCCGCCTTGGCAAAACGCACCGAGGAATTGCGCGCCTGGGCCGCCGCCAAGGGGCTGACCCTGTCCGGCGCACCGCAGTTCATGTTCTACGACCCCCCGTTCCGGATGCCGTGGAACCGCCGAAACGAAGTGGCTTTCACCCTGAAGTGAGCCATGCCTTGCCAAGCCACCGCCCGAAAGGTAGTGCCCCAGCCTTCGGTCGGTTGAGATTGCGCCCTTTGGGTGGTAGCCTTGACTGAATTGCTGGCGCGGAAGCCGTTCCGCGCGTTCCATGGAGGACTTTGTCCTGTCTCATTCTGATCCAGCGACCGGCCTTCCGGTCGGCCCGCGCCCGACAAACCCCGCAGAGCCGGGTTATTCCTCTGAACAGGTTCTGGCCGCTGTCCTTGCCTCGGTCGACGACGACAAGGCCGAGGATATCGTCCAGATCGACCTGCGCGGTCGGTCCGACGTTGCCGATTACATGGTCATCTGTTCGGGACGGTCGTCGCGGCAGGTGGCCTCGATCTCGGAAAAGCTGGCCGACCGGCTGAAGCAGGAGTTCCGCATTTCCGCCAAGATGGAAGGCAAGGAAACCGGCGACTGGGTGTTGATCGACGCGTCCGACGTGATCGTCCACGTCTTCCGCCCCGAGGTTCGGGAATTCTACCAGCTTGAAAAGATGTGGCTTCCCGCAGGGTCCACGCTGGCCGCCAAAGGCTGATGCGGCTTCACCTGTGCGCCGTTGGTCGGCTGCGCGCCGGGCCTGAACGCGTGCTGGTGGATGATTACCTTGCCCGCGCCGACCGCACCGGTCGCGCGCTGGGCCTTGGCCCTGTCACCGAACACGAGGTCGAAGACAAGCGCGGCGGTGGCATGGCGGCTGAAGCCGAGCTTCTGGCGCGCGCCCTGCCCGCCGGCGCGGCGCTGGTTGTGCTGGATGAACGCGGCAAGACCCTGTCCAGCCCAGACCTTGCCACCCAGCTTGCCCAGTGGCGTGACACCGGCCGGCAGGACGCGGCTTTCATCATCGGCGGCGCAGATGGAATCGACCCCGGCCTGCGCGCCCGCGCCGATCTTGCGATCAGCTTTGGCCGCATGGTCTGGCCGCACATGCTGGTGCGCGTGATGCTGGCCGAACAGCTTTACCGCGCCACGACGATCCTGTCCGGCTCGCCGTATCACCGGGTCTGAGCGCGGCTGCGCGTCAGCGTGTAAATGCCCGAGGCCACGACCAGCGCCGCACCGGCCCAAGTCGCCGCATCCGGCCGCTCATTGAATATCGCCATCGCAAGGATCATTGCGAACACCAGACGGGTGTAGCGAAACGGCGTGACCAGCGACACTTCGCCCGTCCGCATCGCCCCGGTCAACGCGTGATATCCAAGGATGCCGAACACGCTGCCCCCCGCAATTAGCGCCAGCCCATGCAGGTCCGGAAGCACTGCCCCGCCGCTCCACGCAAGCAAGATCGCACCCGCCGTCGCCAGCATGGCAAACCCCAGAATTCCCAACTGCCGGTTCGACAGCCCCTTGGGCGCCGCCCGCGTCGCAAGGTCACGCCCGGCAAAGCCCAACAGACCCACGACAGCCAACAGCGACAGGGCAGAAAACCCCTCCACCCCCGGTCGCAGGATGACAAGCACGCCGACAAACCCGACGATAACCGCCAGCCAGCGTTGCCAGCCGACCTTCTCGCCAAAGAACAGCGCCGCCGCCGCAACCACGACCAACGGCGTCGCCTGCAGGATCGCAGAGGTGGTGGACAGCGCCGTCAGCGCAATGGAAAGGCCATAGAACAGACGCCCCACCACCTCGAACGCCGACCGCACCAGCATCGCCGGGGCCACAAAGGCGCGCGGTGCCACCGTTTCGCCCCTTGCCTTTGCCATCAGGGCGAACACCAGCACCCCGACGATCCCCATCAGCAGCAGGATCTGGCCCAAGGGCATCACCTTGGCGGCGGCCTTGACGAACACGTCCTCAACCGCAAAGCCCGCCATCGAGCCGGTCATGTAAAGCGCGCCGCGATGGTTGTCCGACAGGATCACCGCGCGCCCCAGGTGTCGGACAGCCGGTAACCTTCTGGCCACGGATCGGCGGGGTCCAGCATGTGCTGGTGCGTGCCGGTGATCCACGCCCGGCCCGAGATTTCGGGCAGGATCGCAGGCTTCTCACCCACCCGAGCCGCGCCGACGATGCGCCCCTCGAACTGCCCGCCGATCAGCGACCGCGCCCGCAACACCTCGCCCGGCCCGATCTGGCCGCGCGCCGCCATCAGCGCCAGCCGCGCCGAAACCGCCGTGCCGGTGGGAGACCGGTCGATCTTGCCGGGGCGAACGGAAACGGCGTGCTTCGTCTCCCAGCCATCCGCCACCCGCACCAATGGCCCCGCGAACAGGCAGAACGAAAAATGCCGCCAGTCCGGGTTTTCGGGGTGCGAAAAGCCGATCTGCTCATCCGCCGCCGTGGTGATCTGGACACCCAGCTTTGCCATCGCATGGGCCTCCTCGGGCGCATGGTTAAAGCCCAGCGCCGCAGCGTCCACCACCACGAAACTGTCCGCCCCATAGGCCGTGTCCACGATCAACCGCCCGATCCCCGGAACCTCCAGCGGCACCCCCAGACGGTCGGCAAAAGACGGCAGGTTGCGCACGAAGATGCGCTCGGCCTTGCCGTTTCGGCATTCCGCCCGCACCGCAACCAGACCGCCGGGCGCTTCCAGAACCAACTCCGTCACCGGCTCCACCATCGGGATGATGCCGCTGTCCAGAAGCACGGTCGCCACGCAGATCGAGTTTGATCCCGACATCGGCGGGTTGTCTTCGGGTTCCATGATGATGAAGCCCATCTGTGCGCGCGGGTCTTTCGGCGGCACCAGCAGGTTCACATGCCGGAACACCCCGCCGCGCGGTTCGTTCAGCAGGAACCGCCGCAGGGTCTGGTCCTGCCACAGCGCCTCGCGCATCTCCCACAGGGTAGCGCCCGGCGGCGGTGCAACGCCGCCGACGATCACGTCACCAACCTCGCCCTCGGCATGAGCCGAAATCACGTGAATTACCTTGGATGTTCGCATCTTGCCCTCACCAGCGGTCCTTCATCTGTCAGGAACTATCCCTGCCAGAGGTTTCCGGCCTTGCCCGCAGAAGCCTCCGGCGGGGATATTTGAAGACAGCTGAAACCGGTCAGATCACACCGGCGTGCTTCATCGCGGCCTTGATCTTCGCCTTGGTGCCATCGGTCAGCCCAACCAGCGGCAGCCGAACTTCCTCGCTGCACAGCCCCAGCAGCGAAAGCCCGTATTTCGCGCCGACCAACCCCGGTTCGATGAAGATCGCCTCGTGCAGCGGCATCAGCCGGTCCTGATACTCCAGCGCGCGGGCGTAATCGCCGGCCAGCGTTGCCGCCTGGAACTCGGCGCACAGGCGCGGCGCGACGTTCGCGGTCACCGAAATGCAGCCGACCCCGCCATGCGCGTTGAAGCCAAGCGCGGTCGCGTCCTCGCCCGACAGCTGGATGAAGTCCGCCCCGCAGGTCGCGCGTTGCATCGACACGCGCTCGATCTTGCCGGTTGCGTCCTTGACCCCGATGATCCGGGGCAACTCGGCCAGCTTGCCCATCGTTTCGGGGCTCATGTCCACGACCGAGCGGCCGGGAATGTTGTAGATGATGATCGGCAACCGGCAGCAATCATGCAGCGCTGTGTAATGCGCGATGAGGCCCGCCTGCGTCGGCTTGTTGTAGTAGGGCGTTACCACCAGCGCCGCATCGGCCCCGACCTTTTCGGCGTGCCGGATGAGGGAAATCCCCTCGACCGTGTTGTTCGACCCCGCGCCCGCGATCACCGGCACCCGGCCCGCAACGGCGGCGACCACTTCCTCGATCACCTTTTGATGTTCGGCGTGGCTCAGCGTCGGGCTTTCGCCCGTGGTGCCCACCGGCACGATCCCGGTCGACCCTTCGGCAATGTGCCAGTCGACGAGTTTTTTCAGCGTCACCAGATCGAGTTCGCCGTTCTTGAACGGCGTCACCAGGGCTGGAATGGACCCTCTGATCATGACGCATCTCCCTCATTGGACCATCCGGCCCGGTTGCAAACGCCATCGTCTTAGACCGGTCCCCCCGCAAAGCCAAGTCTTGCAGCTAACGCAGTCGTGGGTTGTCGTCAGCGAGCGGGTCAGGCATTTTCCGCCGCATGAAAGTTTTCCCTGCATTCGTCCGCGCCCTTCCCCTTGTCCTGCTGATCGCCGCTGTGCCCTTCAGCACGGCCCGTGCCGACGAGGTTCAGGCAATGCGCACCGCGCTGGAACTGGCAGCGGGCAGCGACTGGAACGGCGCCCTGTCGGTTGCGCCGCAAGGCGTGGGCCGCGATGTCATCGAATGGCAGCGCCTGCGCGCCGGCGAGGGGCGGCTGGGCGAGTATGAGGCGTTTCTTGTCAAGCGCTCCGATTGGCCGGGCCTTCCGCTTCTGAAGGAGAAGGGCGAAGAGGCGGTTGCACGGTCCACCGACCCCGCCCGCGTGATCGCCTATTTCGGCTCTGACCTGCCTGAAACCGGTACCGGCTCTGTCGCCCTCGTCGGCGCACTGCTGGCCACCGGCCGCGCCGCCGAGGCCGAGACAGAAGCGATGCGCGCGTGGTCCACCCTACCCTTCACCGCCGAGGAAGAGGCGAAGCTGATCGGCCTCGCGCCCGAAGCGGTGGGCTTTGTCCATGACCTGCGGCTGGATACGCTGCTCTGGCAGGGCCGCAAGGCCGAGGCCGATCGGATGCTGCCCCGCGTGTCCGAAGGCCAGCAGGCGCTGGCCCGCGCCCGCCTTGCTCTCCGCTCCGAAAGCGCTGGCGTCACCGGGTTGATCGCCGCCGTGCCAAAGGCGCTGGCCAGTGACCCCGGCCTTGCCTTCGAACGCTTTCAATGGCGGATGAAGAAAGACCTCTACGACGACGCGCTTGCGCTGATCCTCGAACGCTCCGACAGCGCCGAAACCTTGGGCCGCCCGGACGTCTGGGCCGACCGGCGCGCCGTGCTGGCGCGCTGGCTGATCCGGCAGGACCGCGCGTCCGAAGCCTACCGCGTCGCCTCGCGCCATCATCTGACCGAAGGCTCGGATTATGCGGATCTTGAGTTTCTGTCGGGCTTCATCGCCCTGCGCAAACTGAACGATCCCGCCACCGCGCTGAAACACTTCGCCCACCTGAAGGCTGGCGTTTCCACCCCCATCAGCCTTGCCCGCGCGCTTTACTGGCAGGCCCGCGCCGAAGAGGCTGCCGGTCAGGACGCGACCGCAACCTACCGCGCCGCCGCACAGCACCAGACCGCCTACTACGGCCTTCTCGCCGCCGAACGGCTTGGCCTGTCGCTTGACCCGGCCCTTCTGTCCGACAAACGCCCGCCGGATTGGCGTCAGGCCGCGTTTGCGCGCTCGTCGGTTCTGGAGGCTGCGTTCCTATTGCTGAAGGCAGGCGATCTGACGCTGGCCAAACGCTTCATCCTGCACCTTGGCGAAAACCTGACAGATCCCGAGCTTGCGCAGCTTGCCGACATGGCACTGGCGATCGAAGAGCCGCACATCGCCGTCCTTGTCGGCAAATTCGCCGCCGAACGCGGACTGATCCTGCCACGCGCCTACTACCCCGTTCCCGCTTTCGTGCCCGATGGGCTGAAGGTCAGCCGCGCCCTCGCCCTTGCCATTGCCCGGCGCGAAAGCGAATTCGACCCCGCCGCCCGCTCATCCGCCGATGCGCGCGGGTTGATGCAGGTGCTGCCCGGCACGGCCAAGCATATGGCGGACAAGCTGGGCAAACCGTTCGAGGCTGGACGCCTGTTCTCCGACCCGGCCTACAACGTCGCGATGGGGGCCGCCTACCTGGCCGAGATGGCAGACGAATTCGGTCCCTCCGTCGCGCTGATCGCATCGGGTTACAACGCCGGCCCCGGCCGTCCGCGCCGTTGGATCACCGAATTCGGCGATCCGCGCAGGCCGGATGTCGACATCGTCGATTGGGTCGAAACCATCCCCTTCACGGAAACCCGCACCTATGTGATGCGTGTCGTGGAAGGCGTGGTGATCTACCGGGCCAAGCTGAAAGGTCAGGCCGGTCCGGTGCGGATCACCTCGGAACTGAAGGGCTGACGATTACGCCGGAACCGGCATCCCACCGCCTGCCCGCTTGCCGCGACCGGCCTCACGCACGTAGCGCGAATAGCCTAGGTCGCCGGCCTCGATCTCGGCCCGCTTGCCCGACATGATGTCGGCCAGCACCCGGCCCGACCCTGCGGCCATCGTCCAGCCCAGCGTGCCGTGCCCGGTGTTGAGGTAAAGGTTCGCAATAGGCGAGCGGCCCACCACCGGCGTCCCGTCCGGCGTCATCGGACGCAGGCCGCACCAGAAGCTGGCGCGCGCCTGGTCGCCCGCGCCGCCGAACAGATCCTCGACCGAATGGGTCAGGGTCGCCTGCCGCTTCGGCGAAAGGCTCATGTCGAAGCCGGCAAGTTCGGCCATCCCGCCCACACGGATACGGTCGCCCAGCCGGGTGATCGCGATCTTGTGGGTCTCGTCCATCACCGTCGACACCGGCGCGCGCGCCTCGTCCACGATCGGCACGGTGATCGAATAGCCTTTCACCGGGTAGACCGGCAGCTTCATCCCCAAAGGCGCGACCAGCGCCGGCGAATACGATCCCAGCGCCACCACGAAGGCATCCGCCGTCACCCGACCTTCCGACGTATGCACCGCCACGATCCGGCCAGCCTCGACCTCCAGACGGTCGATCCCAACGCCATAACGGAAGGTCACGCCCGCCGCTTCGGCCAGCTTCGACAGGCTTTGCGTGAACTTGAAGCAATCGCCCGTCTCGTCGCCCGGCAGCCGCAACCCGCCCGCGATCTTGCCGCGCGACGCGGCCAGCCCCGGCTCGGCCGCGACGCATTGATCAGCGTCCAGCACCTCGAACGGCACCCCGTCGGCCTTAAGGACAGCAATGTCCTTCTCCGCCGCCGCAACCTGCTTTTCGGTACGGAACAACTGCAAGGTGCCTTGTGTGCGCTCGTCATAGGAAATGCCGGTCTCGGCGCGTAGGTCCATCAGGCAATCGCGCGAATATTCCGCCAGCCGCACCATCCGGCTTTTGTTCACCGCATAGGCCTCGGCCGTGCAGTTCATCAGCATCCGCGCCATCCACGACAGCTTGGTCAGGTCCATCTTCGGCTGGATGATCAGCGGCGCATGTTCCATGAACATCCACTTAAGCGCCTTCACCGGAATGCCCGGCGCGGCCCAGGGCGAGGCGTAGCCGGGGCTGATCTCACCCGCGTTGGCAAAGGATGTTTCCAGGGCCGGCGCGCGCTGCCGGTCGATCACCGTCACCTCATGCCCGGCCTGTGCCAGATACCAGGCCGAGGTTACGCCGATCACGCCCGCACCAAGAACGACAACTTTCATCTGACCCATCCTGCCAAAAGCCCGCTTGGCCGGAAAATACGCCGAAGCGCAGGAATTTCTTGGGGAAGATTGCGCAATCTGACAACATTACACGAAGTTTCTTCGGTTCTATCGCCAATCTATCGAAGAAATATCCACCCACGCCCAGATCACGCGAACGAATCCGCGCTGCCGCGATAGGTCACGCGCCATCACGCCATCGGCACAACCCCGCGACAATCCTTTGCGCAGGGGTGCAAGCGCGCCACCGCGCCGCTATATTCACAGGCATGAACATTCGCACCGCCTTTCTGGCCCCGCTTGCCCTTGCCGCCTTCACCTTTCCCGCTCTGGCGGAGAAGATTCCGCTTGGCACGCTGTCGAATTATCTGAACGGCCTGTCCACGGTCGAAGCAGACTTTACCCAAGTGAACTCCGACGGCAGCATCGCCACCGGCAAGATATTCATCAAGCGTCCGGGCCGGGTGCGGTTCGAATATGCCCCGCCGGACCGCAGCCTCGTGATGGCCGGTGGTCAGCAGGTCGCGATATTTGATGCGAAATCGAACCAGCCGCCCGAACAATACCCCCTGAAGCGCACGCCCCTGAACCTGATCCTTGCAGAGAACATCGACCTTGCCCGCGCCAAGATGGTGGTTGCGCATACCGAGGATGGCACGTCTACCCGCGTGCGCGCCCAAGATCCCGAACACCCGGAATACGGCTCGATCGAATTGGTGTTCACCGCCGATCCGGTGGAATTGCGCCAGTGGATCATCACCGATGACCTCGGCGCGCAAACCACTGTGATCCTTGGCGAAATGCAGAAGGGCGGGCAGCTTGGCGCCTCGCTCTTCGACATCACCGCCGAAACGCGGAAGCGGGCAAACTAAGGCTTAGCGGCAGGCCTGCAACTGCTGGCGGTACATCTCGGACCGCGCGCCCACCTTGGCCGCAACCTCAACCAGCCACGGCTTGCCAAGGTGGGACTGGCTGGCAAATCCGGTCCGCCCCTCGTGGTAGGCAAGGTATTGGGACTCCGCGTCCGATTTGGAAATTCCCAGCTTCTGCGTTGATCCGTCCATGTACCAGCCCATGAAATCGGTCGCGTCACGGATGTCGTCACGCTTGGCGCCGCGGCCGCCTTCGGTGTCCTGATACTCTTCCCAGGTGCCGTTCAACGCCTGGCTATAGCCGTAGGCCGTGCTTTGCCGCCCCATCGGAATGATGCCCAGCGCAAAGGTATGCGGCGTGCGCGCGTTGCCGATGAACTTGGATTCCTGATAGATCGTCGCCATCAGCACATGCACCGGCACGCCCCATCGACGTTCCGTCGCCTCCATCGCGCGCAGATATTTGGGACGTTCGCGGATGATCGCGCAGGCGTCATCCATCTGCCTTGGCGCCGAATAGTTGCCGCCTCCACAAGAGGCCAGAACCAGCAACAACAACGACGCACGGAGAAACCTGCTCATCTGCCCCTCGTGCCTTTATAAGTCTTTTGCCGGCAAGATAGTGCATTCGGCCCCCAGTTGAAATGGGGAACTCCCCACCCTCAGATCAGAAAAGCGAGAGTGACCGGCAGCGTCACCACCGACAGCAGCGTGGACGCGATGACCATTCCCGCCACTGCATCACTATCGGCGCCATACTTCGCCGCCAGCATATAGGACGTCACCGCCACCGGCGTCGACACCTGCAACACCAGCACCGCCAGCGCCACCGGCGGCAGCCCCAGCGCCCAGCCAACCCCTGCCGCCACGCCGATGCACACCACCGCGCGCAACAGGCTCAGCCACACCGCGCGCCCCAGATGCCCCGCCGACAGCCGCGCCACCGCCACCCCCAGCGTGATCAGCATCAAGGGAATCGCAATCTGCCCCAGCAGCTCCAGCGACCGCGTCAACCACTCCGGCGTCTGCCACCCCTGCCACAGGAACAGTGCCCCCAGAAGCGTTGCTCCCACCAGCGGCTCCTTCAGCACCCGCAAGGGCGACCCGCCCCCCGCCACAACCCAAAGCCCGAAGGTAAAACTCCACACCGCCATCACCGCGAACACCACCACCGCGAAATCAAGCCCCGTCTGCCCGAACGCAAAGAAGGCCAGCGGCAGCCCCACATTCCCCGTGTTGCCAAAGATCATCGGCGACAGATACGTCCGCGTCTCCAGCCGCAGAGCCGACGTGACCCCCCAGAAGATCACCGTCAGCACCCCGTAAGCCGCCATCGAGGCCAACGTCAGGTCCCGCAAAGCGGTCGGTTCGATCTCGGTCTTCATCAGCGCGGTGAAAATAAGCGCGGGAACCGAAAGCGTCATGCACAACCGGGTGATGAACTCCATCCGGTATTCGAACCCGGCTTTGACCCAAAGAAAGCCAATCCCGCCCAGAATAGCCACCGGAGCAACAATCTGCAGCACTGTAAGGATAATGTTCACAGACTGTTTCCCTTGTGTCCTGCCGCGATGATGGACAAGAGACGCCCCCGGGGATTACTGATCATCCTCAGAGGATGCAACGCGATGCTCAAGAGCCACGCCAAATACCACATCGGACAGGTGCTGCGTCATCGCAAGCATCCGTTTCGTGGTGTCGTGTTCGACGTCGACGCGATGTTCTCCAACACCGAAGACTGGTACGAGAACATCCCCGAGGATAGCCGCCCCTCGAAGGACCAGCCGTTCTACCACCTTCTGGCCGAAAACGACCAAAGCTATTATGTCGCCTACGTCTCGGAACAGAACCTCGTGCCCGACGAAACCGGCGAACCCGTCGATCACCCCGATCTCGGCGATCTTTTCGGTGATTTCGAGGATGGCCGCTACCCGCTGCAATTCCAGATGAACTGACGGTTACGGGTTGCTAACCCTTGGCCCCTAGGCTGTTCCCGACCTAGCAAAGGGACAGCCATGAAACTCAAACCATCCACCATCCAGGGCGTACTTACCGTCACGGTCCAGGAAAACCGGATCGACGCCGCCTGCGCGTTGCAATTCAAGGAACGCATGCGCGAGGTGACGCAAGGCAACGCCCATCGGGTGATCCTTGATCTGGGGCAGGTCCAGTTTCTGGATTCCAGCGGCCTCGGCGCGGTCGTGGCGGTGATGAAACTGCTTGCCCCCGACCGCAAGCTGGAACTGTCCAGCCTGACGCCCACGGTCGAAAAGGTGTTCCGCCTGACCCGGATGGACACGATCTTTACCATCCATCCGCAGGGCGGCATGGCAGGCCAGAATGCGCTCAAGGCCTGACCCGACAGCAGGACCAGAAGGTCCGCTGACCCTTGCCTTTCCGGGTGACATGCGCTCGGTACGTCGGGTCTTGCTCCATCTCCTCACCGCCACGCCGCTCCGCACCTTGTCGGACGCGGATCGCGGCACCACCGAACTTGTTCTGGCAGAGGTGTTGAACAACATCGTCGAACACGCCTACGCCGGCGGCAACGGCCAGATCGCCCTGTCGCTTGGCCTGTCGTCCGCCGGACTTGCCGTGCGCATCTCCGACAATGGCCTTGCCATGCCGGGCGGCGCGGTTCCCGCAGGCCTTCTGCCGACCGATCCCGACGGCCCCGCGGCCACCCTGCCCGAAGGCGGCTTTGGCTGGTTCCTGATCAGATCCCTGACCCGCGATCTTTGCTATGACCGCAAGGATGGGCAGAACCACCTGTCCTTCACCCTGCCGATCGGTTGAATTGTCGGCAATCGCCACCAAAACGCCACGCGCCCGCACGGGCATCGCCAACTGACCCGCTCAAGATGATGCTGCGGTCTGGCACCGCGCCCCGGCGTCCGGTAACAGCCCCCTTCACCCCGGGCGCCGGGGCAATTCTTCGCCGTTCTCCGGCTTGGCTTCCGCCCTCCCGCGCCCTAGGTTGAGCCCGTCAAAAGGGAAAAACCGATGCGCGATCTTCACCTGCCGGGCCGTTCGGCCGTCTTTGCCCAGAATGGCGTCTGCGCCACGTCGCATCCGCTTGCCGCCCAAGTCGCGATCGAGGTGCTGAAATCCGGCGGCAACGCCGCAGACGCGGCCCTTGCCGGGGCAGTCCTTCTCGGCATCGCCGAACCGCAGATGACCGGGATCGGCGGCGACTGTTTCGTTCTCGTCAAACCCGCCGGTTCGGAAGAGATCGTAGCCCTCAACGGCTCCGGCCGCGCGCCCAAGGGCCTCGATGCCGACGCCCTGCGCGCTGCCGGTCACACGGCCATGCCGATCCAGTCGATCGAAGCGGTCACTATGCCCGGCGCGATCGACGCCTTTTGTCGCCTGAACGCCGACTATGGCCTGAAATCCTTGGCCGACATCCTCGCCCCCGCCATCCACTACGCGGAGGAGGGCATCCCCGTCGCCCCTCGCGTTGCTTTTGACTGGGCCGATGATCTGCCCTGCCTCAAGGGCGCGGCGCGCGATTTCTATACCGTCAACGGCAAGGCTCCGTCCGTTGGCCAGATCTTCCGCGCCCCCCGTCAGGCCGAGGTGCTGCGCCGCATCGCCAAGGAAGGCCGTGCCGGGTTTTACGAAGGCGAGGTGGCCGATGACATGATCGCCTCGCTGCAAGCTTTGGGCGGCACCCACACCCACGAAGACCTCGCCGCCACCGCCTGCGATTACACCGCCCCGGTGTCCGGTCCTTATCAGGGGGTGGAACTGGTGGAACACCCGCCAAACGGCCAGGGCGCGACCGCCATTCTGCTGCTGAACATCCTCAAGCATTTCGACCTCAAGTCGATGGACCCGTTCGGCACCAGCCGCGCCCATATCGAGGCCGAGGCGACGAAGCTTGCCTACGACGCCCGCAACCGTTTCATCGCCGACCCGGATCATACCACCCGGCTTGACCACATGCTCAGCGCCGACACGGCGGCCAAACTCGCCGCCCTGATCGACCCGAACCGCGCCATGCCCTCTGCCGCCCCCCTGACCGAGGCTGTGCACCGCGACACGATCTACATCACCGTCGTCGACCGTGACCGCATGGCCGTGTCGCTGATCTACTCGATCTTCTGGGGCTTCGGCTCGGGCCTCGCCTCGTCGAAATTCGGCATCAACTTCCAGAACCGTGGTGCCGGCTTCACCCTGACCAAGGGCCACCCGAACGAGGCCGCGGGCGGCAAGCGCCCGATGCACACCATCATTCCCGGCATGTTGCGCAAGGGTGGCCGGGTGATCATGCCCTTCGGCGTGATGGGCGGCGCCTACCAGCCCTGCGGCCACGCCCGCTTCGTGACCAACCTCACCGACTTTGGCCTTGATCCGCAAACCGCCATCGACGCCCCCCGTACCTTCTCCAGCGCCGACGGGATGGAGGTGGAGCGTGGCTATTCAGACGCCGTCCGCAGCGATCTCGCCGCGATGGGCCACAAGGTCATCGTCCCCGAAACTCCCCTTGGTGGCGCGCAGGCCATCCTGATCGACGGCGATCTCCTGATCGGCGCCTCCGACCCGCGAAAGGACGGTTGCGCCCTTGGCTACTGAAATAGACTACTCAGCTCTCACCGCCACCATCCGCGCCCTCACCCACGGCGAGACGGACACCGTCGCATTGATGGCCACGGTGGCCTGCGAACTGCACCACGCCCACCCCTTCGCCGACTGGACCGGCTTTTACCGCGTCACCGCCCCCGAAACCCTCAAGATCGGCCCCTACCAGGGCGGCCACGGCTGCCTCGTGATCCCGTTTTCGCGCGGCGTCTGCGGCGCCGCCGCCCGCACCGGACAGGTCCAGAACGTCCCCGACGTCGACGCCTTCCCAGGCCACATCGCCTGCTCTTCCTCGACGAAATCCGAACTTGTGCTCCCCGTCCGGAACGGCCAGGGCCGCCTCCTTGGCGTCCTCGACATCGACAGCGACACCCCCGCCGCCTTCACCCCCGAAGACGAAGCCGCCCTCACCCCCCTCCTCGCCGAGGTCTTCCACCACGCCACCTGAGCCCGTTGCTCTTTTCACAAATACTCCACCGGAGGCTCGTGGGGTTTGAACCCCCCCGGCCGCCAGCCAAAGGACCGAACCCATGACCGACATCACCCTCCTCGACGGCGGCATGGGCCAGGAACTTGTCGCCCGCTCCGGCGATGAGCCCACCCCCCTCTGGGCCACCCGCGTGATGCTCGACCACCCCGGCCTCGTCCGCGACATCCACGCCGATTACTTCGCCGCCGGCGCCACCATCGCCACCACCAACACCTACGCCATCCACCACGACCGCCTCGCCCGCGACGGCCTCGACCCGATGTTCCACGCGCTCCACCTCCGCGCCCTGGCCGAGGCGCACGAGGCCCGCGCCGCCTACCCCCATGCCCGCATCGCTGGCTCCCTCGGCCCCCTGAGCGCCTCCTACCGCCCCGACCTCACCGAACCCGTCACCGAAGCCGCCCCCAAATACGCCGAGATCGCCCGGCTCCTCGCCCCGCATGTCGACCTCATCCTGATCGAAACTGCCGCCTCCATCGAGGCCGCCGAAGGTGCCATGATCGGCGCACAGGCCGCCGGCAAACCCGTCTGGCTCTCCATCTCGGTCGATGACCATGACGGCACGCGCCTGCGCTCCGGCGAACCGGTCGCCAACCTTTCCCGCCTCCTCCACCACCCCCTCGCCGCCCTTCTCGCCAACTGCTCAGTGCCCGAGGCAATGTCCGATGCCCTCGCCGCCCTGAAACCCCTCGGCAAACCCTTCGGAGCTTATGCCAACGGCTTCACCCACATCTCCGGCAACTTCCTGAAAGACGCGCCCACGGTGAAGGAACTCACCCACCGCCACGACCTCACCCCCGAAAAATACGCCGATTTCGCAATGGGATGGGTCGCCCAAGGCGCCACCATTGTCGGCGGCTGCTGCGAGGTTGGGCCCGCCCACATCCGCCACCTCCACGCCCGCCTGATGGCCGAAGGCCACCGCATTGTCTGACCCCTCCCTGATCCCCGATTTCGCCTACGATCCGCCCGACACCCCGCTCGCCTTCCTGCACGAAGACGCGCAGATCCTCGTCATGGACAAACCCGCCGGCCTTCTGTCCGTCCCCGGAAAACTTGCCAACCGCGAAGACAGCCTCCTTACCCGCCTGCAAGCCGCCCGCTGGGATACGCTTCTCGTCCACCGCCTCGATTGCGACACTTCCGGCGTCATCATCTTCGCCCGCACCAAGCAGGCTCAGGGCTTTCTGGGCCAGGAATTCGAACAGCGCCGCGCGCAGAAAACCTATATCGCCCGCCTGCACGGATACCTCGCGCAAGACCAAGGCACCGTCGACCTCCCCCTCGGCTCCGACTGGGACTATCGCCCCCGCCAGAAGGTCACCCCCGAAGGCAAGCCCGCGCAAACCGACTGGCAGGTTATTGACCGTACGGAAACCGAAACCCGTGTCCGCCTCACTCCCCACACCGGGCGCAGCCATCAGCTTCGCGTCCACATGCTGGCCCTCGGCCACCCCATCGTCGGCGACCAGATCTACGCCCCGGAAACCTCGCGCAACTACCCACGCCTGATGCTCCACGCAGAAACGCTTTCCCTGCACCACCCCGCCACCAAAGACCGCGTCAGCTTCACTGCGCCCGTGCCCTTCTGATTTTTGCAGTTCCTTCACAGCTTTGGTGCTTAACTGCCGCATCCGGCACTCCGAGGCACCCATGCTCGCCACCATCTTCAACCTGCGTTATGCCCTTCTCACCTGGCCCGCGATCCTCGCTGCCACAACGGCGGCGCTGATGCATTTCTACCCCGCGCAGGTCTGGTGGCTCCTCCCCGTCGCCATCGTCTGCGTGGCATCCGTCCTTGTCGGCATCCACGATCTGCGCCAGACAAGCCACGCGGTACTGCGCAACTACCCGGTCGCCGCGCACCTTCGATTCCTTCTGGAATCGATCCGCCCCGAGATGCGGCAATACTTCTTCGAAGGCGACAAGGACGGCGCCCCCTTCGCCCGCGACCAGCGCGCCATCGTCTACCAGCGCGCCAAGCGCGCCCTCGACAAGCGCCCCTTCGGCACGCAGCACGATGTCTACCGCGAACAATACGAATGGCTGCACCATTCCATCGCGCCGCAACCCCTGGCTCCGGCAAGCGCGCTGCGCGTCACGGTGGGGGCAAACGCCGCCCAACCCTATTCCACCTCACTCCTGAACATCTCCGCCATGAGCTACGGCGCCCTTTCCGCCAACGCGATCCGCGCCTTGAACAAGGGCGCCCGCGCCGGCGGCTTCTTCCATGATACCGGCGAAGGCGGGGTTTCCCCCTACCACCGCGAATTCGGCGGCGACCTTGTGTGGGAAATCGGCTCCGGCTACTTCGGTGCGCGCGCGGCGGATGGCAGCTTCGACCCGGCGAAATTTGCTGACACGGCGTCAGACCCGCAGGTCAGGATGGTCGAACTGAAACTGTCCCAAGGCGCCAAGCCGGGCCACGGCGGCGTCCTTCCCGCGGCGAAGGTCACCGAAGAAATCTCCCGCATCCGTGGCGTGCCGATGGGGCAGGATTGCAACTCTCCCGCCAGCCATTCCTGCTTTTCAACGCCGATCGGGCTGCTGGAACAGATCGCCCTGATGCGCGATCTTTCTGGCGGCAAGCCCGCGGGCTTCAAGCTTTGCATCGGCCACCCGTGGGAATTCATGGCGATCTGCAAGGCGATGATTGAAACCGGCATCACCCCCGATTTCATCGTGGTCGACGGGAAAGAGGGGGGTACTGGCGCCGCGCCGCTCGAATTCATGGATTACGTCGGGATGCCGCTGCGCGATGGCCTTTCCTTCGTTCACAACGCCCTCGTCGGCATCGGGGTGCGCGACCGTATCCGCATCGGCGCGTCGGGCAAGATCACCTCGGCCTTCGACATGGCCCGCGTGCTGGCGCTTGGTGCCGACTGGTGCAACGCCGCACGCGGCTTCATGTTCGCGGTCGGCTGCATTCAGGCGCAGTCTTGCCACACCGGCCAATGCCCGACCGGCGTCGCCACGCAAGACCCCCTCCGCCAACGCGCCATCGTGGTGCCGGACAAAGCGGAACGTGTGGCAAGCTTCCATCGCAACACCCTCCATGCCCTTGCGGAACTCGTCGCCGCAGCAGGCCTCACCCACCCGGCCGAACTGAAACCCCACCACTTCCTCCGCCGCGCCGCGTCGGACAAGGTGATCTCGCTGGCTGAACAATACGAACAACTCGCCCCCGGCCAGCTTACCGCCGATCCCGCCTCCTCGCCGCGCTTCGCCGAAGCCTGGGCGCTAGCCTCGGCCAACAGCTTCGCACGGGCGGGTCAGGCCACGACGCCCCACCAGTCCCCATTGTGATACTATCCCCACCCGAAACTTCGACCCGCGTCACCCAAGCCGTCGTCAATACGAAAAGTCCTTGCCAAATCCTTAATGACCTTGGCAAGCATTTGATTTACTTCAATTTCAAGAATGTCCCACCGTGGGACACGGCTCAGATCGCCATTCCGATCTTGCGCCCCTCATGAAACGCATAGGCCGCCAGCCTCGGCGCCGCACAATCCCCGATCCGGTGCGTGACCTTGCCCTCGAACCCCTCCGGGAACGGATCGAACGCCACATTCGTGGTCGCCATCACCAGCCCCGCCGCCGCGATCGTCTCCTCCTTCCCAGTCAGGAACGACCGTACCGTCACCCCATTCCCATGCCACCGCACCAGACAATGCTCGGCCAGCATCCGCACTCCCAACGCTCCCATCCGCCGCCGCGCCGGCCCATCCGCCGCGGTCCGGGCAATCTCCTTCCCCACGAAGGGGTCGGGCGTCACGATCACCACCTTCTTGCCCTGCTCCGCCAACGCCCAGGCCGTCCCCACCCCGCGCCAGTTGCCGCCCTCGTCATAGACAACGACCGCATCGCCCAGCCGTGCCTCCCGGCGTAGCACCGCCTCGGGCGACCACACACCCCCGGCGTCGATCCCCGGCAACCGCGCCTCTGAAGGGACCCAGCGCTGGAACCCTGTCTCCTCCGGCAACGACCCTGTCGCCAGCACCACGACCCCAGCGCCATGCGCTGCGATTTCGTCCTCATCGAGGAACGTGTTCAGCCGCAACCGGACCCCCAGCGTCTCGAACTGCCGCTCGTACCAGCCCATCAGATCCAGTATCTGCCCCCGTCGCGGCTGCATCCCGGCCAACCGGAACTGCCCGCCCACCACCGGCAAGGCCTCGACAATCTCCACCCTATGCCCACGCTCCGCCGCGACCCGCGCCGCCTCCAGCCCCGCCGGACCCGCACCCACCACCAGCACGTCCTTCGCCACCGTCGCTGGCGAAAACCGATCCCCACCCCACTCGAACTCGCGCCCCGCCGAAGGGTTGATCAGGCAGGATATCCAATAGTCCCGCGACCGCCGCCCCCAGCACATCTGGTTGCAAGAAATGCAGCCGCGTACATCCTCTGCTCGTCCCTCGGCCACTTTCCGCGCCAGTTGCGGGTCGGCGATCTGCCCGCGGACGATCGACACCAGATCCGCCTCGCCCGAAGCAATGATCGCCTCGCCATTCTCCGGCGTCCGGACCCCGGCCTCCGACGTTACCTTCGCAGTCCGCAGAAGCGCCTTCAGTTGCGCGGTCAGCGGTGTCGTCAGCTTTTCGGCATGGGTGAAGGGCGGGATGATCGCCTCGAACTCCAGATACGACCCCGACCCCACGGTCACGTAATCTACGTGGCCCGTCCGGTCATGCAAGTCGAGGATCTCGCACAACGCCTCGGCCCCCAGCGTTACGTCGTAGCTGGTGGAATAGCTGACCGCCAAGCCGACGATGAACCCCTCGCCACAGGCCCGCCGCACCCTTTCGATCAACTCGCGCGAGAATCGGGTGCGGTTTTCCAAGGTCCCACCCCAGCGGTCGGTTCGCTTGTTCGACCACGGAGTCCAGAACTGGTCGAGCAGCGAATGGTACGCCGACCAGACCTCCACCCCCTGAAAGCCCGACGCCTTGGCGCGCACCGCTGCCGCCACATGTGCTGCCAGCAACTCTTCGATTTCCGCCTCGGTCATGGCGTGCGACCCATCGCTGTCATGATACGACGGCCCGCCGGAAGGCGACCAGTGCGGCGCGAAGCTGAGATCGGAATCACCATGTGCGCCGACGTGGTAAAGCTGCTGGATGATGACTGACCCTGCCGCTTTCACCTCATCGGTAATGCGGCGAAACGCCGGGATCACCGCATCGTCGGAGTGCAGAAAATTGCCCCGCGTCAACACGCCCGTGCGGTGGACCGGTACGGGTTCGGCCACAATCATCGCGGCCCCGCCCAGCGCACGTTCGAGAAGATATTTGCCGAACCGCGGCCCCGGCATCCCCTGGTCCGACATGTTCGCCGTATGCGCGCCGAACACGATCCGGTTGCGCAGGGTGTGGTCGCGCAGCGTAAGCGGAGACATCAGTCGGGGATGCTGGGTCATGGCTGGCCTATCTGTTGCTGGCCCAGCCTAGGCCTGTCTGCCCGCCTCGCGTTAGCAAGGCGGGCGACCGTTGCAGGTCTGAAAACGTCAGAAGCTATTCGGCGGCGATGTCCACGCTGGAATCCCAGCCCGAGATCGCCTTGACCTCAAGGAATTCCTCGATCCCCCAGTGCCCGCCTTCCCTCGCACGGCCCGAGGCCTTCACCCCACCGAAGGGCGACCCTGCCGCCCGCGATTTCCCGTTCATCTCGACCATCCCGGATTTCAGCATCCGAGCCAGCCGGTTGCGCCGTGCGCCGTTTTGCGACTGGACATAGTTCGTCAGGCCGTAGGGCGTGTCGTTGGCGATGCGTACGGCGTCTTCTTCCGTCTCGAAGGGGATGATCGACAGCACGGGGCCAAAGATCTCTTCCTTTTCGATGGTCATCCCGGGTTTCACGTCGGCAAAGACGGTGGGGCGCACATAGAAGCCCTTGTTCATCCCTTCGGGCAGGCCAAGGCCACCCGCCACCAGCCGCGCACCTTCGTCGATGCCTTTCTGGATGTACCCCTGAATCTGTTCCCACTGGCGCTTGTTCACCACCGGGCCGATGTGCTTGCCGGGTTCGCTCGCCGGGCCAACCTTGATCGACGAGGCGACCTCGGCAGCTATTTCCACCGCACGGTCGTAATAGGGTCGCTCCACCAGCATCCGCGACGGCGCGTTGCAGGACTGACCGGAGTTGTTCATCATGTGGCGCACGCCGCGTTCTACCGCGCGTTCATCAGCGTCGGCGAAGATCACATTGGCCCCTTTGCCGCCCAGTTCCAGCGTCACGCGCTTCAATGTCTGCGCAGCAGCGACCGAGATCGCACGACCGGCACGGGTGCTGCCCGTGAAGCTGATCATCTCAACGTCCGGGTGGGCCGATAGCTGACTACCGACGCCGGGGCCGTCGCCGTTCACAAGGTTGAACACGCCCGCAGGCACGCCGGCATCATGGCAGAACTCGGCAAACAGCATGGAAGACAGCGGCGATTCTTCGGACGGCTTCAGCACGCAGGTGCAGCCCGCCAGAAGCGCCGGGATGACCTTCAGCGTCACCTGGTTCATCGGCCAGTTCCACGGTGTGATCAGGCCCACGACGCCAATCGGCTCCAGCGCGATGCGGTCGTTCGGGGCGTGGGGGCCAAGCGGCTTGATCCATTCGATCTGGTCGAAAGCGGTCAGGAAGTTCTTCAGGTGCCACGGCAGGCAGGGCGCCTGGCTGTCGCGGCTCATGTCGATGGGCGCGCCCATTTCAAGGCTGATCGCGCGGGCCATTTCTTCGACCCGTTTTTCATATTGCGCGAGGATGCCTTCGACGTAACGCCGCCGATCCGCCGGGGGGGTAGCTGCCCATGCCGGAAACGCCGCCTTCGCCGCTACCACCGCTGCATTCGTATCGGCCTCGCTGCCAAGCGAGATCACCGCGCAAGCATCTTCGGTTGATGGGTCGATCACCGGGCAATCCCGTGGCAAGGACGGGTGGACCCAAGCCCCGTTGATGTAGAACTCGCGTTTCGAAATCATGCTGCCCTCCTCGGGAAATTTGATCATATTCTGACAGGCCACAGGGACCTAGGCAAGCGCTCAGGGGCGAAGCATGCGCACCATCGTAACAGTCGCTGCAAAACCGAAAAGGTGGCGCAACAGGCCGAGCCTTTGTGTCCGCGTGGCTACGAACCCTTCGCGCTCATAAAGTTGGCGTGCCCTGACGTTGGAAACAACCACATCAAGGCGCACCGAAGCGTAGCCGCGCACCAGTGCCTCGTCGCAGATCGCCTGCATCAACGCGGTCCCCACGCCTTGGCCACGCGACGGTGCGGTGACGCAGAGACCGTCCATCAGGAAGCGATCGTTGTCCACCTCGCGGCTGAGGGCCCAGAGCGCCGCGCCGCGCCACAGCCCGCCGAATGGACCGTAGACCGCCCGCAGGTCGGCCCATGTTCCGCCTGCAAAGCTGCCCTCGACCGTCTTGAACCCGGCAAGGCCCAGAAGCACCCCTGAGCTGTCCAGCGCGATCACGCAATGGTCGCCGCGTATCACCCGGTCAAAGAACACCA
This sequence comes from Tabrizicola sp. BL-A-41-H6, assembly GCF_050632395.1. Lineage (GTDB taxonomy): Bacteria > Pseudomonadota > Alphaproteobacteria > Rhodobacterales > Rhodobacteraceae > JAUYQR01. The sequence continues at coordinate 350,257 of NZ_CP192600.1, read as the reverse complement.
GCGCACGGTCTTCCGGTCCAAGGACGCGGCCCAGCTTTGCGCCGAACGCCTCCCAGTAAAGCTGGGCGCCTTTCCAGCGCAGGGCCGGGGGCAGACCTTTTCGCACCGTCACCATGCCAAAGCCCCCTCAAGCGCCGCGACGTGACCGGCGCCCAAGATCCAACCCTCTTCACCAGCAATTTCAGGGGTCTCCAACAGCGGGGCGAGCCGGTCCTTCTGCGCCAGCCGCCACAGCGCGCGCGCAAGAAGGCGCACCTGTGCGCGGTCCGGTATGCTGTCGCCTGCCGCTGTGATCGCCCGGGCCAGAAGCGAGGGGTAAACCTCGGCAAGAGTCAGCGCGGCCACCGGTTCAAACGGCCAGACAGCGGCCCCGAAGGTAGCAGCCAGGCGGTGAACCACGGGAATGCCCAGCAGCGCCTGCGACCCCACCGACCCTGCGCCAAGCAACTGCCAAACCGGCTTTGCCGGAGGATTTTCAACCTCCACCCGCCGCTTTTCGGCCAGCCGAAGGGCGCCGTAGTCAACGTCTTTCAGCGACGACAGGGATGCCAACGGCCGCGCTTTCGGGCAGCCCCAGAACGGCCCCTTGAGACCGAGATGCCGGTTGACGCGGGCGGCCACGTCGAAGCGGTTGTTGGCATTGTCGGGCGCATCCTTGATCTGCGCAGCGATCCAGGCGTGAAGGGCGCGCGCCGACGCCGTGCCGGTCAGCCGCTCTGCCAAGCCAGCCGGATATCCCATCGGAAAATCAAAGCCGATCAACTGATGCCCGCCATCCTGCAAGAGCCGGCGCAAGATGGCTTCGGCGTCGGCCCGGCTGCGATGATAGGTCTGTGTTTCCCGCCCGTCTTCGCAGATGCCCACCCAGATCGCATCCTTGCAGGCAGCCTTCGGGCTGCGGCTTGAACGCCCAGACCAATCGACGATGACCACCCGGTCAAACCGCAAGGCCCACCTCACGCAGGATGAACTCTGCCACCGCTTTGGTATCGTTCAGGTCCAGCACAGGCACGGAAAGGCCGCCCAGCGCTGCATCCGTTGCCACCGCCCGCACCAGAGGATCGCCCGTCTGGATCAGCGCCTGACCGGTCTCGGCGCGCCACACCTCGACCTTCGGATGAGCGTCGCGCTTGTAGCCTTCGACCAGCACCAGATCGACCGGCGCCAACCGCGCCAGAATCGCCGGGAGTTCCAGTTCCGGCCCGCGATGTTCCACCATCAAGGCAAAGCGTTCGGCCGAGGCCAAGACCACCTCGCGGGCGCCGGCCGCGCGGTGCCGGAAGCTGTCCTTTCCCGGTTGGTCCAGATCGACGGCGTGATGCACATGCTTGACGGTCGAGACTGAAAATCCGCGCCCGGTTATCTCGGCCACCAGCCGCTCCATGAGCCCGGTCTTGCCGGAATTCTTCCATCCGATGATGCCGTAAACCTTCACCGCTGGCCCCCAATCACCGCCTCGGCGCGGGCCAAATCTTGCGGCGTGTTCACGTTCAGGAATGCCCTGTCATCGGCAAACTCCGCCCGTTTCGCGCCAACCTGCGCACAGAAATCCAGAACCTTCGGCTTGGACCCAGACGCCAGAAACGCGGCCAGTCTGCCGCGCACCGCCACGGGCCAAAGACCTAGAACCGGATGCTCATGGCCCGCCGCCACCGCAATCGCCACGTCATCGCCGCCCGCCAGCACCAGATGCGGTACGAGGTCACCGGGCAGGAACGGCGCGTCGACCGGCACCGATACTACGGCCTCCGCGCCCAGAGGAGCTGCCCAGTCCAGTGCGCTGAGGATGCCGGACAGCGGGCCAAGGCGATCAGCATCGGGAAGCACCGGCAGGGCGAGACGGTCAAACCGCCCGGCATCGCCATTAGCCGAAATTGCCAGCGCCTCGACCTGTGGCGCGAAACGCTCCACCACATGCGCTATAAGCGGCTTTCCCGCTAACGACACCAGCGCTTTGTCGGCCCCACCCATGCGGCGCGCCTGCCCGCCTGCAAGGATGACGCCGAAGATGCGCATTCCTTATCCTTCGACGGGTTTGCCGTTCGCCTGAACCAGAAGAACGCCGTGATTGTTGTCGTCGTCGTCGTCGGTGATCGTTCTTGTCGTCACACCGGGCAGTTTGCCAAAGGCAATCGAAAGTTGCTTGGGGAACCAGGTGGACGGCAAGCTTTCAAATCCCGGCACGCCGCGCAGCACGTTCGAGGTTGCTTGGGTGCACATCGCCTTTGGCACCGCACCGTAGGCTTTCATCCGTGCCAGAACCAGTTCCGCAACTTCGGGCGAGACGAAGACCTTCTGCTCCACCACGCGGAAGGTCTTGCGGGCATGATAATCGATGTAATAGGCGACCATCTTGTCCGTCATGCCAAAATGAACCTCGTTCCGCTCTGGCAGTCGAGGGTGGTACCAAGTGCCGGCGGGGTCGAAGATCGCGCGCTCGGATGCGTTCACCAGAATGGCAGAGTGGGCGCCTGAGTTCGAATTGTTGTTCAGAACCGTATAGAGTGTGACGTAGGTTGGCGGCCCGGCCACGAAACGCGCCGCCTGAACATCAGCATCGGACGCCCACTTCGGTTCCGCAGCGCAGGCAGCAAGGCCGACAACGGCCATCAAGCTCAGGACAAGGCGAAGCATGGAACCTCCGGGAAAACGGCGCAGGCTCAGGCGTTTGCCAGCCCAGCAATGATCAGAATGAGCAGCGAGATCACGACACCCCAAGTTGCCATGCGGATGAAGCCATGAAAGGTCTTTTCCTGCGCACGGATGTCCATCGAGCCGTGTTTGTATTCGGATTGCTGATGATCGGCCATGTTATGGTTCCCAGTTTATTGCTGTCTTTCACGCCCATAGCCCATAAGTCCCGGGCTGTCACGGGGGCAGGGCGACGGGTACCGCGACATTCAGGCCGAGGCGTCCCCCGAATCGCCGCCAAGCCAGCCGGAGGTCAGGTGAAACCCGATGCGGCGGGGCGGTTCCTCGTCATCTGCGGCTTTCGGCACCGCACGCAGGGTGACGGATAGCTGGCTGATGTGCTGGATGAGCTGCGTCTTTGCACCCGCCTCGTCACGGCCATAGAAGGTCAGGATGTCCGGGTCGAAGTAGCCCAAACCCTCGATCCGCAGCACGCCGGCCTCGTCACCGGCAAAGCCCATGGCGATTTCGTCCTTGGCATCCAGATCACGCTCGAAAGCGCGGATATACATGACCAAGCGATCATAGGCCCATTCCGCCGGACTTTTCGGCTTTTCGGCATGAGACGGCTTGGCAGCAGGTTTAACGGCGTTCTTGGCCGCAGGTTTTGCCGGTGCCTTCTCCGTTGCTTGGATGGCAGTCTTGGCAGCTTTCGCCATGTTTCAAACCCTCTCCCAAAGCCAGGCGCCGCCGTGGCTTAGAGACCGCTTTACCATACCGCGGCCCAGAAGGCAGTTCAGATGCGCCACCGCTTCGACCAGCGCCAAGCCCTGCTCGCCTGCGCTGATCTCGCGCTTGAAAAGCGGCAGGAAGCATTGCTGCGCGGTCCGGGGATGGACCAGATGGTCGACCAGCCGGCCAAGTGCTGAGGCATGGTTTTCGATCATCTGGACAAGCCGAAAGGGTAACCCAGTGAACGGCAGCTTGTGTCCCGGCAGGATTAGCTGGCGGTCGTCGGCCAGCGCCCGAAACCGTTCGCAGCTTTCCAGCCATTCGGTCAGAGGGTCGGCATCCGGCTCGGTAGGGTAGACGCCGATGTTGGCAGAAATCCCCGGCAGAAGTTGGTCCCCGCCCAGCACCAGCCCGTCATCCGACCAAAGCGTTGCGTGATCTGGTGCGTGGCCTTGGCCAATGCGTACAACCCAGTCGCGGCCTGCCGCGCGCAGAGTCTGACCTTCGGCCAGCCGGGTGAACCCGACCGGCATCGGCGCAACCACGTCGGCAAAGTTGAACGGCCGCTCCGCAGCGCGGCGCGCAAGCTCGGCGTCCGGCACGCCGGCACGGCGATAGAAGGTCATCGCCTCGGCCGATGGGCGATCTTGCACGTCAAGCACCAGCATCCGCGCGTAAAGCCAGGCGATCCGTGTTGCCAGAACCTCGGCCCCGCGGTCTTGAAACCAGCCAACCATGCCAACATGGTCAGGGTGGTGATGCGTCAGGATCACGCGCCGCACCGGTCGCCCTTGAAGCGGTCCGGCCAAAAGCCGCTCCCAGATTGCCACCGTGCGACGCGAGAACAGGCCGCCATCAACCAACGTCCAGCCATCGCCTTCGTCCAGCGCGTAGATGTTCACGTGGTCAAGCGCCATCGGCAGCGGTAGGCGCAGCCACAAAACGCCGTCCGCCACCGCAACAGCCTCACCTTCTTGCGGGACATCCGGAAAAGGGTGGCGGACCCCGTCGCTCATGGCGCAAGATCCGCAGGCGTCACCGCGTAGAGGCCCGCCGCCCCCTCGCGCACCTCGGCCAGCAGGCCCTGATGTTCTGGCAGCAGCCGTCGGATCATCACCTGCGCCACAGGCAAGCGTGCGGAATCCGCCAACGCCGCCTTCAGGTGCATGTGCCCGCCCAGCACCCGAGCGAAGGCGCGCAGATAGGGCACGGCGCCAGCAAACCGGTCGTTCAGCGCCTGCCCAACCAACCGTTCCGTCGCGTCGCGCAGCGCTTCAGCGGCGGCCCACACGTCCCCCGCCAGATCGGGCAGCGCAGCGCGAGCAGCCTCGGCCCCACGCTGAACCTCGTCGATCATCCGGAACGCCGCCTCGCCGCCATCCGACATCTTGCGCCCCACCAGATCCATCGCCTGTATTCCGTTGGTGCCTTCATAGATCGCCGTGATGCGAACGTCGCGGACGAACTGCGCCGCCCCGGTTTCTTCGATGAAGCCCATGCCGCCGAACACCTGCACGCCCTGATGTGCCACGGCGTTGCCCACATCGGTGCCATATGCCTTGGCGATCGGCGTCAGCAGCGCCGACCGCGCCGCCCAGTCTACCCCGCCCGTCGCCACCGCCATGTCCGTTGCCACTGCGCAGCTAAGTGCGATTGCCCGCGCAGCAAACACCTCGGCACGCATTGTGGCCAGCATTCGCCGCACGTCGGCGTGGTCGATGATGGCACCCGATCCCGAAACCGGCGTTTCACCCTGCCGCCGGTCTTGCGCATAGGCCAGCGCGTGCTGCAACGCGGCCTCGGCCACACCAACGCCCTGCACCGCGACGCCAAGCCGCGCGTTGTTCATCATGGTGAACATGGCGGCCATGCCCCGGTTCGGCTCACCCACCAGCCAGCCCTTGGCGGCGTCAAACTGCATCACGCAGGTCGGGCTGCCATGCAGGCCCAACTTGTGTTCGATGCTGACCACGCGCACGCCGTTTCGAACGCCCGGCTTGCCGGCCTGATCGGGCAGGAACTTCGGGACCATGAACAAACTGATGCCGCGCGTCCCCTCGGCCGCGCCCGGCAGCCGTGCCAGCACCAAGTGGCAGACGTTCGCCACCAGATCGCTGTCACCCCAACTGATGTAGATCTTCTGTCCGGTGATGGCATAGGCACCATCGTCCAGAAACTCCGCCCGCGTCCGAAGGGCGCCCACGTCGCTGCCCGCCTGCGGTTCGGTCAGGTTCATCGTGCCCGACCATTCACCGGAAATGAGCTTTGGCAGGTACAGCGCCTTGATCTCGTCGCTCGCATGATGTTGCAGCGCCTCGATCTGGCCCTTGCTCAGCAAGGGATTGACCTGCAGCGCAATGCAAGCCCCCGCCATCATGTCATCCACCGCCGCCGATAGGGCGATCGGCAATCCCATCCCACCAAACGCCAGGTCCGCCGAAATACCTATCCAGCCGCCTTCTGCAATGGCGCGATAGCCCGCGTCAAACCCCGGTGGCGAGGTGACAACCCCGTTTTCCAGCCGCGCACCGACCTTGTCCGAAATCCTGTTCAACGGGGCCAGCACATCGCTGCTGATCCGTGCGGCCTCGGTCAGAACGGCATCCACCAAGTCGGGCGTTGCCGTGGCGAACCGCTCTGTGGCGGCGACCTCGGCGAAGCCGGCAACATGCGCCAGAATAAAACGGGTGTCCGCAAGCGGCGCGCGATAAGGCATTTCTCTCTCCGTCGGTGTCGCTTGGCAAATTCTTAGGTGTCGCGTAAGAACGCGTCCAAGCTGGGAGGCTAAACAACCCATGCCACCCTTCAAGCCGGACGCTGCGTCATTCCGATGATGACCGAACTTCTGGAGCCATCCCCGCAGGACATTGACCGCGCCGTGGCGCTTCTACGCGACGGTCAGCTTGTCGCGTTTCCAACCGAAACTGTCTACGGCCTTGGCGGTGACGCGACGTCAGATATTGCCGTGGCGCGGATCTTCGATGCGAAGGGCAGGCCCCGTTTCAACCCGCTGATCGTTCACCTGCCGAGCCTTGCGGCAGCCGAGGACTATGCGATTTTCTCGCCGGAGGCGCGCGCGCTGGCGGCCGCATTCTGGCCCGGTCCGCTGACACTCGTCGTGCCACTGAAGGAACCGTCGCGCCTGTCACCACTCGTCACCGCGGGGCTGGACAGCGTTGCGATCCGGGTGCCGGCGCATCCTGTCGCCCAGGCGCTGCTTTCAGCCTGCAGCATCCCCTTGGCCGCGCCCTCGGCCAACCCGTCTGGCCGAGTGTCGCCGACGCGAGCGTCGCATGTTCTAGATGGCCTCGGCGGTCGCATTGCGGCGGTTATCGACGGCGGTCCCTGCTCTGTGGGGGTCGAATCTAGCATCGTCACGCTGCACCCGTCGCCCACGCTTCTGCGTCCCGGCGGACTTCCGGTCGAGGCGTTGGAGGCAGCGCTTGGCCATCCGCTTGCCGTAGCCGGAACCAGCCCGAAAATCACCGCCCCCGGCCAGCTCGCCTCGCACTACGCACCGAGCGCAAGCGTTCGCCTGAACGCTTCGACCGCCCGCTCTGGCGAGGTGCTGGTTGGTTTCGGGCCGATCAACGGTGATCTGACGCTGTCCGCAACGGGCGATCTGGTCGAAGCGGCCGCGGCGCTGTTCCACACGCTGCGCGAAGCCGATCTGCAGGCCGGTGCAAACGGCTCTATCGCCTTCGCTCCGGTCCCGGACACCGGCCTCGGGCGCGCGATCAACGACCGCCTCCGTCGCGCCGCCGCGCCACGCGAGGTGTAATTTGCCATCGCTTTGGTTGGGCAAAAGTGCCGAAGGCTTTTTACGGGGCAAACGCCCGCTTTTTGCAGGATGATGCCTTGGCCTCTATGCCTGGCATTGTTGCAGAACTCCGGCTGCGAAGGATTCACATCATGAATCCATGCAGTTAGACGGGTGGGATGAGCAAGCCATCACCCGCCCGCTATCGCACGACGAACTGGTCCAGCTACACTGCTTCGCTCCGCAAGCGCGGGTCACTGTTGATCTGGCTAGACAAGGAGATGAGCTGGCTCGCGCCGCATGACGGCAGCCCTGGTCGGCCTGCGGTATTCTCGGATGCGGCGGTTCAGTTTTGCCTGACGATCAAGGTCTTGTTCAAGCTGCCGCTCAGGCAAACGACCGGGATGGTGGCCAGCTTGCTCAAGATGGCAGACTTGGATTGTGCTGTGCCGGACTATACGACCTTGTGCCGGCGGCAGAAGACGCTGGCCGTCCAGATCCCGTATCGCCGTGCCGATGGCCCCTTGAAGCTGCTCGTGGACAGCACCGGGATTAAGTTCCTGGGCGATGGCGAATGGCAGGCACGCAAGCACGGCGTTCAAGGCCGACGCCAATGGCGAAAGGTCCATTTGGCCATGGATACGGCCACATCCGACATCAGAGCGGTGGAGTTTACTCCCAGCAGCGACGGCGACAGCCCCGTGTTGCCGGAGTTGCTCGACCAGATCCCCGAAGGCGAGGAGATCAGCTCGGTGACCGCCGACGGTGCCTATGACACCCGACGCCGCCATACGGCGATCATCGACCGACAGGCCACCGCGATCATTCCGATCCGCAAGAACGGGCGACCTTGGAAAGAGGATTGCCCCGCCGCAATCGCGCGAAACGAAACCCTGCGCGCCACCCGGCACTAGGGCAGGGCGTTCTGGAAGCGCTGGACGGGATACCACGCCCGCAGCCGGATCGAAGCAAAGATGCGCTGCTTGAAAGCCTTCGGAGAACGCATCGCAGCAAGACACCCAGACAGCCAAACCGCCGAAATCCAGATCCGTGTCGCACTGATGAACCGCTTCTCGGCGCTCGGCACGACCGAGATCATTCGCGTGGGCTGATGATCATGAAGGGGTAAGGGGCAGTCTTGCCTCAAGCGTGACTTATGCAACAACGCCTGGTTGATCTGGAACAAGCCAAGTTCGCGATGAGCGCAACCGTCTCGGAGCAGCGAAGAATGCACCTGGCCGAACGTGAACTCGCCAAGCGTTCTAAGCAACTCGGACCGAAGACAATCTGGGTAGTCACGCGGTTGACATATGCTCGAAAATGATTGATGAGATTCCTGTCTTGAAGGGTCAGATTGACAGTTAATTAAGGTGGGAGCCTTGAAAATGATCTCGAAAACGATTGCCGTCCTTGCCGCTGCAATGCTGGTTCTCACAACCTCGGGCTGCGTCGATAACAAGACTGCCAGCGCCGCCACCGGCGCAGTGATTGGCGGGGTGATCGGCAATCAGCTTGGCAACGGCGACGGCAAGACTGCGGCAACCATCATTGGCGCCGGCGCCGGCGCAGCGATTGGCGCAAATAGCGCAAACTGATCACAGCCGATACAGTGATCTGGATTGGTCGCCGTATGGCGGCCATTCCGGAACAGGGTTTCCACCAGCGCCTATCCGAATCAATGTCCTGATATAGTGATCGGCAGCCCGCTCAAGTGGTCCGAAAGCGGCGCCGTCGTGGCTTTGACTAACCGACTGTTCGAGCTTAGCTGTGCCCCGATCAGCTTTACCACTTCCGGCGATCCCGCAAACTTGGAATAGCTACCTGAGCTTCAATCTTCAATCTGCGACAGGTCGATTACTTTCACCCCAAGCTTGCCCAGTTCCTCGCCGTCTGCCGCCCCCACGCGCGGAACCCTGCCAGCCAGTCGACGAGAGAAGCGGAGCGCCGCATCATCCGGCGAGATGAGAAGGTATATCCTTTCGATCACTTGTTCGGAAAGCTGTGCAAGCTCTGTTTTGAACAGGTCGATGTCGGGCGAGGCCAGAATGATGTTGTTGACGCGCATGCCGCGCTTGCGTCCCTCTTGCTGCGCATCCACTAGGCCCTTCATGATAAGAAAGGGCACTCATGGAGTGCGCAAATATGTCCAGTTCTTTTGCCTTCGTCCCTCCAAGGATATCGCCAATCTCTCTGATCTTGCCCCGCGCCACGAGCGCACTGTTCAGGACGTAGACATAGCGCGGAGCCTTTGCCGCGGAGGCCTAGCTAAAAAGCACCGGAACGCCTTGATAGTAGGTATCTTCGACAAACTGCGACAGCCGCAGGATCGCTTCGCTTGTCGTGTTGTTGTAGCCATTCATGAACAGCAGGATCTTCTGCGCGCTCGCAGGCCGCTTTGCCAATTCGCGGTTCACCTCGGCGATGAAGAATGCGTCGCTGCGATACACGATGGGGCTGACGACAGCAAATTCCGTCAGTGGGTCGGCGGTAACTGCATCGAGCGCTCCAGTTCACCGACGACATGGGTGGGTGGCACGGATGCGCCAACTGATGCGAGCCCGACCTACGCCGACGACCTCGCTGCTTTCTCGCGTCGTTGCAGTGAACAATGCGGTGCCCTGAAACGTACTTCGCGCTTTTGGCGGGCATGGCAGGGCTGTCTACACCGATTAGGTCGAGGAGTCGGCTGCAGGCAACAATTAAATCACCACAAAAGCCTTCAGGAAGGCAGGTTTACCAAGCTCAGGATACCGAATTTCGGCCAATTGGAACTCTCTTACACCCGTCCGTTGTCTTATTGATCGCATTCGTCAAGTTGACGCAGCAATCCTCACCCAGGATGGGGATATAATATCCGTCGGATGTGCTGATGCGCCAAAGCCCGGTGGGGGAAACTACTGGGTTAAGGACTCTTTGAATAATGAGGGACTTTGATCGTAAGGGCGAACCCAATAAGGAGAACACCAATCGTATCATCTTCGCTTTTTTAAGCACGTTCAAGCGCAAGGATCTTTTCAAGGAAGATCTCACTCCAGAGAAAATCCTTGGGGATGCGAAACTAGAGACGACGATTTTATGGCCTTTGATTGGTGAAATAGCCGAGTATGGTCGGATGGTACATGGAGAAATGAGTGCAATCACAGATGCGGCTGCCCCTCGGGCGCAGTGCTCCGGAGGCGGGTTTAGCCAATGAGGTGAAACAGATCAGATCTCTCTGAAGGTGTTGGAGAAGGCTGGTGCCGCTGAAGAGACTCGAACTCCCGACCCCATCATTACGAATGACGTGCTCTACCAGCTGAGCTACAGCGGCACTTTCTGGTGAACGCCCTCCTATTGCTCCGCCTTGGCCGAGTCAACCCCGACCGGCCCGTTCAGGCACCGCGACGCGCGATCTCGTCCAAATCGACGATCTCCGCCTCGTCGGGCTGCTCGAGGACTGACGCCGGCTTCGGCCTCGTTTCCAAAAGTGGCATCAGGTCGGCCAATCCCGCAGGAACGGCGGCTGCTTTCGGGGGTTCGCGCCAGCTGAGCGTATCGAAGCCGCCGCAGTTGTCGCAGACCGGATGCCAACTGGAATGCACCGCCTGGCATTTGTCGCAGCACCATTGTGGCCCACGCGGCGCGGCAAGCGCCTTGCCGATCAAGTCGCGCACCACGGCATCGTCGGCGCCCTCGCCCCGCGCAATGGCGGCCATCAAGGCTAGCGCGCGCTGCGTTGGATGCCGATCCGCCAGATCACCCAACGCGCGCCGCGCGCCGGGAAAATCCTCTGCAGCGACCAGAAGCTCGCCGTGAAGAAGCCGCGTTTCGTCTGCATCGGGTTGCACTGTCAACAGGGTCTTGAACCGTTTCAACCGGTCTGTCGGCGCCTCGTCCGGTTCGATCTCGGCAAAGGCGGCTGCAAGGTCGGGGTGGGGCAACACCTCCCATGCCTTCTTGACAACACGGGCCGCGTTCTTCTTGTCGCCCTTTTCGATATAGCTCCGGGCGGCCATCGCTGCGGCAGGAATCAGGTCGGGCGAACGGCGATTCGCTTCGATCGCGGCCTCGCGCGCCTCGATCGAGGAGCTGTCGCTCATCACCGTCGCCGCCTCTTGCAGCGCCAGCACCGCGTCGCGGCGCCGATACACGTCCTTCGGCAAGGCCCCGGTCTTCAACTTGGCACCAAGCGTCGCCCGCGCGCCGCTCCAGTCACCTGCCTCGGATTGCAGCCTCAACAGCAGATCCTGCGTCTCGGCGTGCTTGGGGCGCAGTTCGAACGCCTTTTCAGCCAGCTTCAGCGCGGTCTCGGTATCCCCCTCGGCCAGCTTCTGCTTCAGCAGCCCACGCACCGCTACGAAGCGAGTCTTGTCGTCGGCAAGAAGCGTCTTGTAGGCCTCGGTCGCGCGGGCCTTGTCGCCAGCAGCCTCGGCCGCCTGCGCCACAAGCAGCGTCGTCAACTCCGGCTTTCCAAGCAGCTTTTCGGCCGCCTGCGCCCGGTTCATGGCCAACCGATGCTCGCCCGACGCCAGCGCCATCAACCCCTCGGACAGCGCGCGATAGCCTTTCCGTTCCCGGTTACGGTCAAAATAACGCGAAATCGCAGTCTCATCGCCGTTCAGAAACCGGATCGTCGCCAACAACAGTCCCAACACTTTGAAAACCAGCCAGACCAGCGCAATCAGCACCAGTCCGGCGATTACCGCCTGCAACGGCCCCAGCATGAATTCCCAGCCAGCAACCTCAATCCGTATGCCGCCGCCGGTATCGGCCAGCAAACCCGCAGCCAAGGTCAGACCCGCAATCACGAGTACGAACAGGAGGACCTTAATCAATGACCAGATCATCATTCCCCCTGGGTTTCAGCCGAAGCACGCAGTGCAGCCATTGCTGCATCGACCTCGGCCCTCGCCTTGGCACCCGCACTCCACTCCGCCATGACGGCGGCAACATCGGCTGGCAGACCGGCAATCTCGGTCAGCGCATCGGCAATCCGGCCGTCCCGCAGCGCCGCTTCGGCACGCGACAAGATTGCTTCGGGATCGGTGCCCGCTTGCGGCGTAAGGGGCCGCGCGCCAGTCTGCGCCTTCAGGAAATCGGCCAAACGCGCGCCCCACCCATCTGACCCACTGACATCGCGGGTCTTCAACAGCGCGGCACGCGCCGCTTCGGGGAAGGATTCTGTCAACGCGGCCAAAGTGGGAACACCGGTCGCCGCGTGCTGCACGAGCGGTGCTGGGGCGGGATCAAGCGCAAGGCCGGCAAGCAACGTGTCGAACGGCTCACCACGGTCAATCGCGGCGGCCAGTGCGTCAAGCGCCACGGAACGGCGCGCGGCTTCGGTAGCACCAGCGGCCTCTGCCGCTTTCGCCTCTGCCGCAGCTTCGGCATCAGCGAGGCGTGCAAGGGCTGCATCGACCTTTTGCGAAAGCTCGTCTGGAACGGTCGCCACGGTTCCCAGTGCGGCGACCTTCGCTTCCAGGTCGCGGACCGCCGCCTGAATCGCCGGCGCGTACGCCGCCCCCGAAGCTGGCATTGCCTCGATCTGGGCAAGCCGTGTCTCAAGCGAATCCAGACGCTGTGTGATCGGCGCAAGATCCATTGCCTCAGGGGCAGGCGCTTGCAGCAGGGGTTCGACCCGGGCGATGCGGTCAG